>CALXDY010000029.1 GCA_944387225.1 uncultured Oscillospiraceae bacterium
AGCCGTTGCCGTAGCCCAGAATCAGGGGAGAGTCCTTCCGGACGGCAATCAGCTGGTCGGGCGCGTCGGCGCAGACAATGCCCAGGGCATAGGCGCCCTCAATGCGGCGCAGCAGCTTGCCAACCGCCTCCAGCAGGTCACCCTCGTAATAGTACTCCAGCAGATGGGCGATGACCTCGGTATCGGTGTCGGAGGTGAAGGGCATACCCTGCTCCTTCAGAAACTCCTTCAGCTTGGTGTAGTTCTCGATGATGCCGTTATGTACCACGGCGATGCGGCCGGAAGGGCTGACCTGGGGATGAGAGTTGATGTCATTGGGAATGCCGTGGGTGGCCCAGCGGGTGTGACCCACACCGGAGGTGCCCACCACCTTGGCACCGTTGTCCGTCATGTCCCGCAGAGCCTGAAGACGGCCGCTGGCCTTGACCACCTGCAGCCCGGCCTGGGGATCAAATACCGCCATGCCCGCGGAGTCATAACCGCGGTACTCCAGACGGGTCAGGCCCTCCAGCAGAATGGGGGCCGCCTGCTCGGTGCCGATATATCCAACAATTCCACACATAATGAAGATCCTCCGATCAAATATTGATGGGGAGGACAAACTTGCAGCCATTTGTGCCTCGCACTCCGGCCCCAGCCCCTTTGTCCCGCGGTCACCCGCGTGTTTGTAGGCTGGGTACGCACCCGGAGGGTACGGAAGGGCATCCGCCGATCAGTTTCGATGCTCCCTTCTCCTCGTCCTCCCAGCCTGAGCTGGGAGCTGGCGCTATTGACGGGATCTGTCCCCGTGGCCTCCTTTCCCCTTCTGCAATATCTTCTACATTATACGTGTTTCCCCGCCAAGAGTAAATAGAAAGTTTTACCTGTTTTTCGATTTCCTATACCGGTTTTTTGATTTTAATGAAAAAAACAGACAGCGCCGTCCCCAGATTTTTGAGCTGGGGGCGGCGCTGATGTTCCTTTTTTACTTGCTGAGCATGGTCTTGATCCGCTCCACGGCCTCCTTGGTGGCATCGGCATCACCGAAGGCGGTCAGGCGGATATATCCCTCGCCGCTGGGGCCGAAGCCGGCACCGGGGGTGGTAACCACGTTGGCCTCCTGGAGCAGGCGGTCAAAGAACTCCCAGGAGCCCACCCCATCAGGGGTCTTCAGCCAGATATAGGGAGCGTTTACACCGCCAAAGCAGGTCAGACCGGCCTGGGTAAGGCCCTCCCGGATGACCTTGGCATTGTTCTGGTAATAGGCGATGGTCTCCCGGGTCTGCTTGCGTCCCTCGTCAGTGTAAACGGCGGCGGCAGCCCGCTGGATCACATAGGGCACACCGTTGAACTTGGTGCACTGACGGCGGTTCCACAGGGCGTTGAGCTTGGCGCCGCCCCGCTCCAGCTCCATGGGCACCACAGTGTAGGCGCAGCGGGTACCGGTGAAGCCGGCGGTCTTGGAGAAGGAGCGGAACTCGATGGCGCAGGTGCGGGCGCCCTCAATCTCGAAGATGGTGTGGGGCACATCCTCCTGGGTAATGAACGCCTCGTAGGCGGAGTCGAAGAGGATGACCGCCTGGTTGGCGTTGGCATAGTCCACCCAAGCCTTCAGCTGCTCCCGGGTCGCCACGGTTCCGGTGGGGTTATTGGGGAAGCAGAGGTAGATCATATCCACCTTCTCCTGGGGGATCTTTGGGGCAAAGCCGTTCTCCTCCAGGCAGGGCATATAGACCAGCTTGGACCAGCGGCCCAGCTCCGCCTGGTACTCCCCTGCCCGGCCCGCCATGGCGTTGGCGTCCACATACACAGGATAGACAGGGTCGCACACCGCCACCACGTTGTCGGTGCCGAAGATGTCGCCGATATTGCCGCAGTCGCTCTTGGCGCCGTCGGAGACGAAAATCTCCTCCGGGCTGATGTCCACGCCACGGGCGGCGTAGTCATGCTGGGCGATGGCGGAGCGGAGGAAATCATAGCCCTGCTCCGGGCCGTAGCCGTGGAAGCCCTCGGCGGTGCCCATCTCGTCCACAGCCGCATGCATGGCCTGAATCACGGCGGGGACCAGAGGACGGGTGACGTCGCCGATGCCCAGGCGGATCATCTTGGCCTCGGGATGCTGCTGGGTATAAGCGGAAACCCGGCGGGCAATCTCAGAGAAGAGATAGCTGCCAGGCAGCTTGAGGAAGTTGTCATTGATCTGGGTCATGGAAGTTACACTCCTTTGTACGTGGCAATACTGCCTTTATTATGAATAATCATTCATGAAATGTCAATCTCTTTCTCCTGCACAAGAGAACTGCGCCCACCATAAATCTGTAGGGGCCGCTGTCCTCCAGCGGCCCGCAAGGATGCACGCTCTTTCGTGCTGGATTGCGGAGCCTAAACCAGACTGGAGGCGGCGAGGGCGAAACGGAGTTTCGCAGAAAGTTTTTTGCCTACTTTTTTTAAGTTTTAAGAAAGTAGTTCCGCCTGCGGGCGGGTTTCTTTTCTCAGCGGGAGAAAAGAAACCAAAAGACCGCCGGGGGTCCGCGGGGAGCAGGTGGACTGGGCCGTTGGCCCAGGTCCATATCCCCGCTTTCCCCCCGGACCCCCATAGGAGGTCGAATAACCTTGGGTAGGAGGACAGTAGATTCCGCTCAGAAAACAAGAGCCTTTGTGCGGGGGTTTTGGGGAAATATGCGTCAGTGCGTCTTTCGTGCGGGGGGCTTTCCTGCACTGTACCCTTTTCGCAGGAGCGCACAGCGTGTGCCCGCCTGGTATGCACGCTCTTTCGTGCTGGATTGCGGAGCCTGTGTCCGTCTCCAGGCGGCGAGGGCGAAACGGAGTTTCGCACAAAGTTCTTTGCCTACTTTCTTTCAAGAAAGTACGGTGGCGGTAAAGACCCGGCGGGCGGGGCCGGTCATCCGCAGGCGGTTGTCCTGCCGCCACTCCACCTCCAACTCCCCGCCGGGGAGGGTGATCCGGGCCGTCCGGCGGCACAGGCCCAGACGGGCGGCGGCGGCCAGTACGGCACAGGCACCGGTACCGCAGGCCAGGGTGATGCCGCTGCCCCGCTCCCACACCCGGACGGTGATTCGCTCCGGCCCATCCACCGCAGCCAGCTCCACGTTGACCCCGTCTGGAAACGCGGGGTGCCGCTCCATAGCCGGGCCGATCCGCTCCAGGGGCGCCTGATCCGGCCTGGGCAGGAAGATCACAGCATGGGGATTGCCCACCGACACAGGATGAAGAATAAACGACTCCCCCTCCCAGGGAACAGTGACCGGATCCCGAAAGGCGGGCTCCCCCATGTCCACTGTCACCTGCTCCACCCGCTCACCCCGGACGTGGAGCTCCAGGACACGGGGGCCGGCGTCGGTGTCGATGGTCAGGCAGCGCTTGCGGGTCAGGCCGTTCTCATAGACATATTTGCCCAGGCAGCGGATGCCGTTGCCGCACATCAGGCCCCGGGACCCGTCGGCATTATACATCTCCATGGGAAAATCCCCCGTCCGGCCGGGCCGGACACAGATCAGCCCGTCGCTGCCCACCCCGAAATGGCGGTCGGACAGACGGCGGGCCAGCTGGGGCAGATCCTCCGGTGCCTCCTCCATGGCGTTCAAAAACAGATAATCGTTGCCCAGGCCCTCCAGCTTGGTTACCTGCATGTGTTCCATCCCCTTCTCCGGGCTGTCCCGGCGGTTTTGGAACACCTTACGCGGCGTGGATCATAATTATGCCTCCAGCTCCAGCTGGGTGAGGATCTTCCTGGCCGTCTGCTCCAGGCGGGCTCCGTCGTCCATGCTCTGCTTCTGGATGCGGCGGTGCGCCTCCTCCTCATCAATGCCCCAGCGCTCCATCATCCGGCGTTTGGCCTTGTCCACCAGCTGCTGCTGGGCCACGGTGCGGCTGCTCCTGCTGTGCCGCTCCATCTTCCGGGTGAACTGAAGGAGCAGGCGCAGGGTGATCACCGTCTCCTCCCTTCGCAGGGGCGTGGTAAGCTTGAACACATCCGGGTCGGAACACAGATCCAGCTGATGCTTCTGCCCGATGAGCAGAACCGAGCAGCTGGGCGGCAGATCCTGGATCAGCCACTCCACCGGCCCGTCGGACAGGTGGGGGCCGCAGACCACGCAGCCCACCCCCTGCTGGGCGGCCAGACGGCGCACCTGATCCCCGGAGGAACACACCTGGCAGCGGGCCAGGCCCATACTCTCCACCAGCTCCTGAAACTGGCGGCTGAATTTCTGCTGCTCAAAGGCAATCAGGATCGTCTCTATGGGCCCTCCCTCCTCTCTGCGCCCACGGCGCTCAATAGGTTACCAGATACTTCTCCAGCTCCCAGCTGGATACCCGGGTCTGATACTCCTGCCACTCCTTCCGCTTGCCCCCCAGATAATGGGCAGCCACATGGGGCCCCAGGGTATCCAGAATCAGAGGATCGGCCTCCAGGGCGTCCAGCGCCTCCCCCAGGGTCTGGGGCAGCCGCTCCAGGCCCAGCCCGGCCAGGGTGGCGGCGTCCATCTCATAGATGTTGTGGGGAATCTCGGGAGGCGGCGTCAGGCCCCGGCGAATGCCGTCCAGACCGGCAGCCAGGCAGACCGCCGCCGCCAGGTAGGGGTTGCAGCTGGGGTCGGGACTGCGCAGCTCCACCCGGGTGGAGCTGCCCTGGGAAGCGGGAATCCGGATCAGGGTGGAGCGGTTGAAGGCCGACCAGGCCTTGTAGCAGGGCGCCTCATAGCCAGGCACCAGCCGCTTATAGGAGTTGACCAGGGGGTTGGTCAGAGCCGTAAAGCCCCGCACATGCTCCAGCAGGCCGGCCATGAAGGAATAGGCGATGGGCGACAGGCCCCGGGGGTCAGAGGGATTCCAGAACAGATTCTTCCCGCCCCGGAACAGGGACATGTTGATGTGCATGCCGGAGCCGGACGCCCCAAACAGGGGCTTGGGCACGAAGGTGGCGTGCAGGCCGTTTTTCTGGGCCAGGCTCTTGACCACCAGCTTGAAGGTCATGATCTTATCGGCGCAGTCCAGGGCCTCGTCATACTTGAAGTCGATCTCATGCTGACCAGCTGCACCCTCATGATGGCTGGCCTCAATTTCAAAGCCCATATCCTCCAGCATGAGGCAGATCTCCCGGCGGGTGGACTCCCCCCGATCCAGGGGGCCCAGGTCGAAGTAGCCCGCCTCATCGGCGGTACGGGTGGTGGCCCGGCCCCGCTCGTCGGTCTCAAACAGGAAAAACTCCAGCTCAGGGCCCATATTGAAGGTGTCAAACCCCATTTCCTTGGCCTGGGCCAGCACCCGGCGTAGCACTCCTCTGGGATCGCCTACGAAGGGGGTCCCGTCGGTGTTGTACACGTCGCAGATCAGGCGGGCAACCTTGCCCTGGGCAGGCCGCCAGGGAAAGATGGCGAAGCTGTTCAGGTCGGGGTACAGGTACTGGTCCGACTCGTTGACCCGTGTGAAGCCCTCGATGGAGGAGCCGTCAAACATGATCTGGTTGCTGACCGCCTTCTCAATCTGGTTTGCGGTGATGGCCACGCTTTTCAGCTGTCCGAAAATATCCACAAACTGCATCCGGATGAATTCCACCTCTTCCCCCCGGACCAGGCGGATAATATCTTCCTTGGTAAAGGGCACGGCAAGCCCCCCCTTTCTTTTGATATCATTGACGATACACGACAATCCGTCCCACTGTCAAGGGCCGCCGCCCTCCCGGGCCCCAGTTTGTAAAATCCAACACATCCCCATTTCCGAGCCGGGAAAAACTTTGTCACAGGAAAGACTTGTCAAGGCAGGCGGGATATAGTATTTTATATAGTGTGACCCGTTTTCTGGGATATGCATTTTCATCCGGGCAAGGGCCCCTGCTATTTGGGCGTCCTGCCTTTTTCACATCCGTATTATTCAATAAAAATTCATCTACGGAGGGACAGCAGGCATGAGCGTGAACATGAAGGAAATCTTTGGCGCCAACGTATTCAGCACCTCGGTGATGCGGGAGCGTCTGCCCAAGAAGGTGTTCCAGGAGGTCATGGACGTTATGGAACACGGCGGCAACATCAGCATGGCCACCGCCGATGTGGTAGCCAACGCCATGAAGGACTGGGCGGTGGAGAAGGGCGCCACCCACTACACCCACTGGTTCCAGCCTCTCACCGGCGTCACCGCTGAGAAGCACGACTCCTTCCTCACCCCTCCTCAGGACTATAAGGTGCTGCTCCAGCTGACCGGCAAACAGCTGATCATGGGCGAGTCGGATGCCTCCTCCTTCCCCTCCGGCGGTCTGCGCTCCACCCACTATGCCCGGGGCTACACCGCTTGGGACATGACCTCCCCCGCTTTCGTCAAGGAGATGACCGCCGGCACCATTCTGTGCATCCCCACCATCTTCGTGTCCTACCACGGCGAAGCCCTGGATAAGAAAACCCCTCTGCTGCGCTCCATGGAGGCGCTGAACACCCAGGCCATGCGGATCGTGCGGCTGTTCGGCAACACCCAGGCCACCCGGGTCTTCCCCTCCGTGGGTCCGGAGCAGGAGTATTTCCTGGTGGATCGGGAGAAATATCTCCAGCGGCGGGATCTGATCTACACCGGCCGGACCCTCTTCGGCGCCCCCGCCCCCAAGGGCCAGGAGCTGGAGGATCAGTACTACGGCGTGATCCGTGACCGGGTGGGCGCGTTTATGGCCGACCTGAACCAGGAGCTGTGGAAGCTGGGCATCCCCGCCACCACCCAGCACAACGAGGTGGCCCCCGCACAGCACGAGATGGCCCCCATCTATACCATGTGCAACCTGGCCGTAGATCAGAACCAGCTGACCATGGAGACCATGAAGCGGGTGGCCACCCGCCACGGCCTGGTGTGCCTGCTCCACGAAAAGCCTTTCGCCGGGGTCAACGGCTCCGGTAAGCACAACAACTGGTCCATCGGCACCGACACCGGTGAGAACCTGCTGGATCCCGGTGACACCCCCAACGAAAACCTCCAGTTCCTGCTGGTGCTGTCCTGCATCATGAAGGCCGTGGACGTCCATGCCGATCTGCTGCGCCAGTCCGCCGCCTGCGTGGGCAACGAGCACCGCCTTGGCGGTCAGGAAGCGCCTCCCGCCATCATCACCATCTACTTGGGCGACCAGCTTCAGCACGTGGTGGATCAGATCGTGTCCAACGCCGACTGCATCAAGCTGCTGGCCAGCGGCAAGCTGGACTCCGGCGTGTCCACTGTCCCCCTGCTGAACCGGGACGCCACCGACCGCAACCGCACCACCCCCTTCGCCTTTACCGGCAACAAGTTTGAGTTCCGCATGGTGGGCTCCTCCGACTCCATCGCCGACGCCAACACCACCCTCAATGCCATTGTGGCTGAGGCCATGTGCGACGCCGCCGACGTGCTGGAGGGGGCTGAAAATCTGGAGTCGGCCTGCATGAAGCTCATCCACGACAACATGACGGAGCACCAGCGGATTCTGTTCAACGGCAACTCCTACTCCGAGGAGTGGGTACAGGAGGCCGCCCGCCGTGGACTGCCCAACCTGGCTTCCCTGGTGGACACCGTTCCCGCCCTGACCACGGAGAAGGCGGTGAAGCTGTTCTCCAAGTTCGGCATTTACACCCCGGCGGAGCTGGAAGCCCGGGCGGAAATCATGTATGAGACCTATGTGAAGGTGGTGAAGATCGAGGCCACCACCATGATCCACATGGCAGCCAAGCATTACATCCCCGCCGTCATCCAGTACACCACCGCCCTGGCCAAGTCCATCAGCTCTGTGTCCAAGGCCTGCCCTGAAGCCGACCTGTCCGTCCAGCGGAAGCTGCTGACCTCCGTGAGCGATTATCTGGCCCAGGCCTCCTGTGCCCTGGAGCAGCTCAAGCCCCTGATGGATCGGGTGGACGCCATCCAGGATCTGAAGGAGATGGCCCTGACCTACCACCGGGCCGTTATTCCCGCCATGGATGCCCTGCGCTACCCCATCGACGCCCTAGAGCTGATGGTGGATAAGGACATCTGGCCCGTCCCCACCTACGGCGACCTGATGTTCGAGGTCTGATCCAATCTCTAAAAAAGTCTGGGAAGGAGTTCCTTCCCAGACTTTTTTCATCTCTTCTTTCCTCTGGACAGCCGGGCATTGGGCGCACGCTCCACCAGGATGTAGTCCTCCCCAAAGCGCCGCACCCAATCCCAGGGGATGCGGCAGTCCGGCTCCCGGCCCAGCAGCCCAAACAACCGGCGCCGGCCAGGCACCACCAGCGCCCGTACCCGGCCGCTGTCCAGCTCCACCTCCAGATCCTCCACGTAGCCCAGACGGCTGCCGTCCGATACCCCAATCACTTCTTTCCAGCGCAGCTCTCCGATGGTGGTCTCCACAGCCATCCCCCCTCTCCCCCTATGCCTATGCCTGCTTTCCTGAGGGTATGCCCTTTCTGTTGGATGCAATCGGATACAGCGCCATGCAAACGGATTCATTTGCATGCAAGACCAAGACTAAGATAAAGACCAAGACCACGACAATAACGAAAAAGGATGGGCGGCGGCGGACTTCTTTTGGAGGATGCACGGAAAATAGGAACAGCTCCCGGGCCAAAGGACACGGGAGCCGTCAAAAAACGTATGGGGTTACAGCAAGCCGGCCTGCACCAGGAAGTCCCGGGCCACGGTGTCCACACTCTGGCCCTCCACATCTACCAGGTAGGTCAGCTGGCTCATCATTTCGTCGGTAAAGAGCCCGTTGAGCAGGCAGAGGGTATCCTCCAGACCGGGAGCCTGATCGGCAAAGCGTTCAAACACGTCCTCCCGCACCAGAATGGCGCCATAGTAATCAGGGAAGAACTTTTGGTCGTCCTCCAGCACCGTCAGATTGGCCCGGATATTCAGGCCGTCGGTGGCGTAGACGATCATCACATCGAAGTCCCCCTGCTCCACGGCATTGTACTTCATCATGATGTCCACGGGGATGGCCTTTTGGAACTCCAGCCCGTAGTACTCCACGAAGGGCCCGTACTTCATGCTGCCCGCCTCGGTGAAGAAGTCGTGCTCGGCGCCGAAACGGAGCTGGCCGGCGATGGGAATCAAGTCGCTGACGGTTTCCGGGGCGTAGGTATCCATCACCTGCTGGGTGACACCCACAGCATAGGTGTTGTTCACCCCGATTTTACCCAGCATCCGGGCATTGTACTCCTCCCCCATCTTCTGATTGACGAAGTCATACAGGGTCTGCCCCTCCGGGATGTCGGTGGTGTCCAGACCCAGGATGGTGGTCAGCAAGGTGCCGTCCCAGGTATACATCAGGTCGCAGGAATGGTTGTCGCCCACCATGGCGTTGAAGTTATTGACCTGGGTCATCTCATCCTTGATGGTGACGGGCAGGCCGTGGCGATCCTCCACCAGCTGCTTGATCATGCTATTGACCAGCTGCACTTCGGAAAACTGGCCCTGGTAAAGCACCAGTCCCTGGGTGTTGGCCGGCAGGAAAGCCACCACACACAGGGCCAGAGCCGCCAGCAGGGCCACACCACCGGTAACCCGGGCGGTCATGTGAGCGGTTTTGGAGCGCTGGCTGGTACGGCTGTTGAGGTATTTTTCCGCCAGGCCCATCAGCAGATCCAGAGCCAGAGCCATGACCATCAGCACGGCGGTACCGCCCAGGATAGCCTCCATGTCCATCTGACGGATGCCGGTATTGAGAACGCTGCCCAGACCGCCGCCGCCCACAAAGGCGGCAAACACAGCGGTGCCGATGGCGTTGACCGCGGCGATGCGGATGCCGGTGAAGATGATGGGCGCGGCCAGGGGAATCTCCACATGGAGCAGACGGTAGGTTCGGGTCATGCCCATGCCCTTCCCAGCCTCGATGAGGTATGCAGGCACCTGATCCAAGCCCAGGCAGGTGTTGCGGACGATGGGCAGCAGGGAGTACAGGGCCAGGCCCACGATAACGGTGGGTTTACCCGCTCCCAGGAACACCATGATAATGCCCAGGAGGGCCAGAGCAGGTGTGGTCTGGATGAAGTCCACCACGCCCAGCACCGGGCGTCGAACCTTTGGATAGAAGTAACACACCACGCCCAGGGGCACGCCGGCGGCGATGGCAAAGACCAGGGCGGCCACCACCAGGGACAGATGCTCTATGACCATGTTGAGAGTCATACGCCGCTCCCCCCTTTCCGCAGGCCCTTGGGTACGGCCAGCTTTTGCAGCAGGTCTACCAGGCTGCCCAGGATGAAGGCCAGGATGGCGGCGGGAATGGCGCCCATGAGGATCAGGCCGTTATCGTTGGAGCTGATCCCGGCGTAGATAAAATCCCCCAGACCGCCCTGTCCGATCATGGCGGCCAGCACCGCCCAGCTGACGGTATACACGGTGGACATCCGCAGCCCGCCGATAATAGTGGGCATGGCCAGGGGCAGCTCCACCCGAAGCAGGCACTGGCGGGGGCTCATGCCGCAGCCCTTTGCCGCCTCAATGTACTGCTGATCCACCGACACCAGGCCGGCATAGGTATTCTTCAAAATGGGGAAGGTGGCGTAGATGCCCAGAGCCACCAGCACCGTGACGGGCTGCATGCCCAGCACCAGCAGGAGCAGGCCCACAAAGACGATACCGGGGATGGTGTTGAACACCGACAGAATGGGCAGCACCACGCCGGACAGCTTGGGACGGCGGGACAGGGCGATGCCCAGACTTACCCCGAGCACCAGGCCGATGGCCACAGAAGCCAGAGTAAACATCAGATGCTGAGCCAGAGCCAGAGGAAGGGTACTCCATCCCATGGAATCACCCCCAAAGCTGCTCAGCCATGGCGGAGGCCATGCTGGTCTTGGTAATGATGCCATCCACCTTTCCCTCGTCGTCCAGCACCACCAGGTAGCTGGCGCCGCTGGAGATGAGCAGGTCAAAGCAGTCCTTGGCGTTGTCTCCCGCCTGGACGGTGGGGTTGGAGCACCGGACCAGAGGCTCAATGGTTTTGACCACATGGCCGGTCAGGCGGATGTCGGCGATGGAGACGGTGCCCTGATAGCGGCCCTGATCGTCCACCACGATGAGGGTATCTACGTTGCGCCGCTGCATCTTGCTGACGCACTCGTTGATGCCTCTGCCGGCTGCCACGGTAAGCACGCCGGTACGCATAAAGTCGGCGGCGGTCAGCTCCTTAGGCGACTGGGCATGGATGAATTTGCCGAGGAAGTCCTGGATCTGTCCGCTGGCAGGATGGGACAGCATCTCCTCCGGCGGAGCCATCTGAACGATCTTGCCCCTGTCCATGAAGATAATCACATCGGCCAGATCCAGTGCCTCCTCCATGTCGTGGGTGACAAAGACGAAGGTCTTGTTCAGCTTCTGCTGCAGGGAACGCACCTCCTGCTGGAGGGAGCGGCGGGTCATGGGATCCAATGCAGAGAAGGGCTCGTCCATAAGCACGATGGGAGGCGAAGCCGCCAGCGCCCGCAAAATGCCGATGCGCTGCTGCTGGCCGCCGGACATTTCCGAGGGGTATTTGTGGGCATACTGTTCATAAGGCAGACCCACCATCTCCAGCAGGGATCTGGCGATGCGGTCGCACTCCTCCTTGCTGTATTTCAGCAGGGTGGGCACCACGCAGATATTCTGGGCCACCGTCATGTTTGGGAACAGGCCGATCTGCTGGATCACGTAGCCGATGTGACGGCGGAGATCCACCTTGTCCTTGGCCGTGATATCCTCGCCGTTTAAGTAGATTTTTCCCTGATCCGGCTCAATGAGACGGTTGATCATTTTCAACGTGGTGGTTTTGCCGCAGCCGGAGGGGCCGATGAGCACCGCCATCTGCCCCTCCTGGATCTCGAAAGACAGATCATCCAGAATTTTTTGGCTGCCGTAGGATAGGGAAACATGTTCAAACCGAAGCAACTGGGACACCTCCTTTTTGCGGAGCGGCGGGCCGGGGCCCGCCGCGGGACGGCTGCATCCCACATGGGGACACAGGTATACTGTTGAAAATAGTATACCTGTATTTATGCAAACTGTCAAATAAACAAATTGTTAATCCCCGATTCCACCGCAAAAAGACCAGTTTCTCCCCTTCTCTACAAATACCGTTTCATCTGCTGGATATTCTGTTCTTCCGTCCGCAGCAGGCGCTCCCCCAGGGCAAGCAGCTCCGGATCAGCCTGGCCCTGGTACTGATGGAGCCGCCGGGTCATCTCTACCGTACCCATTGTGCTGCCCTGGATCATCCGCTCGGCCAGCTTGGAGGAGGTGCCCTCTAAAAAGCTGTCGGCCCGAAGCATCAGGCCGGACATCATCAGGGCCATGCTGCCCGGCCCACGCAGCGTCTGGTGATGGGCTTTGGCATAGGCCTGGGACTGGGCTGCAATCGCCCGGTACTCCCCCAGCTGATCCTGGAGTTCCCTGGTCATGGGACGGCTCTCCGGCAGGGACAGGGCCTGGGGCAGGGTGCCCACTCCCATGGCGGCATTTTTGTGAATGAACTTCAGCAGCTCGCGATCTTCTTCCATTTCTCTATCACCTCCGGGGATAGCATCTGCGAAGAAGCGCAAAGTATGTCAGGGAGGATTTTCTTCCGTCTGTGCTCCTGATTTCATCGTCCGGAAGCCGGGGATTTTCTTTCGTGCTGTCTGTTGGAATTTTGTCTTATTCCCAGGCGGCGAGGGCGAAGCGGAGCTTCGCAGAACGTTCTTTGCCAAGCTTTCTTTCAAGAAAGCAGGTTTCGCCTGCGGGCGAGTTCCTTTTGTTGCACGACAAAAGGAACCAAAAACGTGCCGGGGGTCCGCGGGGAGCAGATGGACTTGTCCGAGCTGTACCAGCCCGTCCAAGGTCCATATCCCCGCTCTACCCCCGGTCCCCCATAGGAGGTCGAATCACCTTTTATGGAGGACAGTAGATTCCGCTCAAAAGACAAGAGCCTTTGTGCGGGGGCTTTGGGAAGTTCGGAATGAGGAGTTAGAAATTGCGGGTGCTTGTCTTTCGTGCTGTGGTACGGAACCCAACCTAAACTTTAGGCGGAGCGGGCGAAGCGGAGCTTCGCAGGAAGTTCTTTGCCAAGCTTTCTTTCAAGAAAGCGGGGGATTGCGGAGGAGAAAAAAATCCTGTATAATAGGGTGCAAAGGACAACGGCGCCCCGATGGGGTGCCGTTTTATCTTTTTTAGGCAAAGGAGCGATTAACAATGGATCAATGGCAGCAGGGTCTCCACGAGGAATGCGGCGTATTCGGCGTGTATGATCCCAAGGGCGGCTGCGCCCAAACCACCTATTACGGCCTGTACGCACTGCAGCACCGGGGGCAGGAAGCCTGCGGCATCGCGACAATCAACGACCGGGTGCAATCCTTCCACAAGGATGTGGGTCTGGTCAGCGAGGTGTTCTCCAAAGAAACCCTCCAGCAGCTCAACGGTACCATGGCAGTGGGCCACGTCCGCTACGCCACCACCGGCGCCAGCCAGCGGGAAAACGCCCAGCCCCTGACCATCAAATACGTAAAGGGCAGTCTGGCGGTGGTGCACAACGGCAACCTGCTGAACGTGGAGGAGCTGCGGCGCAGCTTTGAGTACCAAGGCGCCATCTTCCACACCACCAGCGACTCCGAGCTGATCGCCTACGCCATTGCCCAGGCCCGGCTGCACACCCACACGGTGGAACAGGCCGTGACCCAAGCCCTGGCGGGTCTGAAGGGCGCCTACTCCCTGATCGTCATGTCCCCCCGGAAGCTCATCGCATGCCGGGATCCCTGGGGCTTCCGCCCCCTGTGCATGGGCCGTAAGGGCGACGCCGTCCTGTTCGCCTCCGAGACCTGCGCCCTGACCAGCGTGGGCGCCGTTTTGGAACGGGAACTGGAGCCGGGAGAGATCGTAGTGGTGGAGGACGGACAGGTACGCTCCATCCGGGACCACTGCGGCATGGGCTCCAACCTGTGCATTTTCGAATATATCTACTTCGCACGGCCCGATTCCATCATCGCCGGCCAGTCCGTCCACCAGGCCAGAGTGAACGCCGGGCGCATCCTGGCCCGGGAACATCCCGTCCCGGCAGACCTGGTCATCGGCGTGCCGGACTCCGGCCTGGACGCCGCCAGGGGCTACGCCCTGGAAAGCGGCATCCCTTACGGAGTCGGCTTTGTGAAAAACCGGTATGTGGGCCGCACCTTCATCACCCCCGACCAGGAAAGCCGGGAACAGGCGGTGCGGATCAAGTTGTCTGCCCTGTCCAGCGAAGTGGCGGGCAAGCGTGTGGTGATGGTAGACGACTCCATCGTCCGGGGCACCACCTGCAAACAGATCATCAGCCTGCTCCGGGAGGCCGGCGCCACACAGGTGCATATGCGGGTATCCTCTCCCCCCTTCATCGCCCCCTGCTACTTCGGCACCGACATTCCCGACAAGGAGCGGCTGATCGCCTGCCACCACTCCCTGGAGGAAATCCGGGAAATCGCCGGAGCGGACAGCCTGGGCTTTCTCTCCCTGGAGGGCCTGCACCAGCTTGCTCCCGACGCCCAGTGCGGCTTCTGCGACGGGTGCTTCACCGGCCGCTATCCCGTGGAATAATTGACAAAGCAAAAGGCGGACGCCCGAATCCGGGCGTCCGCCTTCTCGTTGTTATCCTGCCTGTTTCAGCTGCTTTCTGGTTTTTGGCACAAAGCCCTCGAAAATCACCTGATACCCCCGGCGCTGGAGGCGCTCCATCTCCTTCTGGCTGTCCACCGTCCAGCAAAACACCGGCAGATGGTGGAGCCTGCGGCACAGAAACACCGCCGGCACCCAACAATGACGGTGGTGGAAGGCGATGAAGTCCGGCCGGGTGAGGAGATTGGGCAGCAGCCCGGTCATACACAGGGCCTGCCAGGGCTTCAACTCCCCGGGGAACCGGCAGAAATCCTGGGACAGCTGCCCCCGACAGATGTCGGGCCGGTGGCGGAGCAGCCACAGCAGCACACCGGGATGGAAGGACTCGATGCAGTAACGCACCCGGTACCGATCCAGAGTCTCCACCGTCTGGGCAACCAGTGCCCGGACGTCAAAGTAATCCGCCTTCAGCTCCACCAGCAGGGGCGGCCCGTCCTGAAACAGGGCGGCTACCTCCTCCAGCATGGGGATGGTCTCTTCCGTCCCCTCCAGGCGGAACTGCTTCAGCTCCTCCGCAGTCAGGGACTCAACCTCTACATCCACGCCGGCGGTACGTTTCAGACTTTTGTCATGGACTACCGCCAGCCGCCCGTCCCTGGTGAGATGGACGTCCAGCTCCACCCCGAAGCCACGCTCACGAGCCAGTCGGAAGGCCGCCATGGAATTTTCCGGCACGCCCCGGGTCCGGTCATGGAGCCCCCGGTGGGCGTAGGGGAAACGGCGAAAATAGGCCAGCTGAGGATGGTTCCTCCGGCCCCCTGTGGCGGCAGCCCACAGCACCAGCACAGCCAGCAGAATCAACAGACAGATATAGATCCAACCCATTGGACTCACCCCTTTCCCAACAAAGCGGAGAACAGAACGCTCTCGTATTATTCTACCCCATGGGCCACCTGAGTGCAAGAGGGAATTGGCCCTCAATCCAGCAGCTCCGCCAGCCGCTCCAGGGCAGCGGGAAGCGCAGCGAGATCAACCCCCGGATCGTTGACCACCAGCCAGTGGGGCTCCCGCCCGCCATAGTCAGACAGGAACGCCAGCCGCAGCCCGGCCTCCATCCCCCGGCGTGACAGTTCCCCGTCAGACAGGTTGGTGTCCAGTCGAAGGAGGAAATGCAGGCCATCCTCCTCTCCCCGCAGGGCGTACCGACCCGCCAGCGGACTGCCCGCCAAAGCGGACAGCACTGCCCTCCGGGCCGTCCGGTACCGGCTTCGCATCCGGTTGATATGGGACTCAAAGTGACCCTCCTCCAAAAATCGCGCCAAAGTAAGCTGTTCCGCCACCGGCACCGGACAGGAATAAAAACCCAAGCGCTGCCGATAGGTCTCCACGAGATCGGAAGGCAGCACCAGGTAGCTGATCCGCAGAGAAGGGGCCAGGGTACGGGAAAAGGTGTTGAGATACAGCACCCGACCACCGGTATCAATGCTCTGCATCGTAGGAATAGGACGGCCTGTAAAGCGAAACTCACTGTCATAGTCGTCCTCCAGAATATACCGTCCCTCCCCCTCTGACGCCCAGCGAAGAAGGGCCTGTCTCCTGCCGATGGGAATGACGGCACCGGTAGGGAACTGGTGGCCGGGCGACAGATGAAGCACCTCCGCCCCCGAGCGGACAACCTGTTCCGGGTCCACCCCATCCCAACCTGCCTCAATATCGATACAGCAAGCGCCGTAAAGCTGATACACTTGTCGTATTTTCGCGTATCCGGGCCGTTCCACACCGTATCGCTTCTCCCGGCCCAGCAGCTGCACCACCTGCCCATACAGGTGGTCGGCCCCAGCGCCCACCACGATTTGTCCGGGAGAAACCGTCATACCCCGGAACCGATACAAATACCGAGCCAGGGCCTGGCGGAGAGGCAGGGCCCCGCTGTTGGACGACGGGCGAAGCAGTGTTTCCCCCTCCTGGGTCAGCACCTGACGCATCAGCCGGGCCCACACGGTGTAGGGAAATTCCAGGGTGCCCCAGCCCCCCTGCTTCAGGTCCAGCAGCCATTTCCCCTCCTCCTGCGTCTCTTCCTCCCGGGGTGGAAGGGGCGCAGGCTCCGGTCCCCGCTCCACAGCGCAGATGAAGTAGCCCCGCTTCTCCCGGGCCACAATATAGCCCTCTGCCGCCAGCTGACTGTATGCGCTCTCTACCGTAGACAGAGATACCCGCAGGTGGGCCGCCAGACTCCGCTTGGAGGGCAGCTTCTCCCCTGCCGCCAGCACCCCGCTGCGGATATCCTCCTTGATCCTGCGGCTGAGATAGTCGTACCGACTCAGCCCGCCCCGCTCCTCCAAATCATAGGTCAGCATGGTATCTCTCCCATCTGGTCTGATTTTTTTTGATTATTTTGGTTCTTTTCATCCGACCAGATTCTATTAGAATACACAGTGACTTCATTGTCAAGGAGGAAATTGCTATGGTTCAGACCCGCTCCCTGGTGCATGCCGCCCTGATGGCGGCCTTGTGCGCCCTGCTCACCCTGTTTATCCGCCTGCCCAGTCCCATGGGGGGCTACATCAACCTGGGGGATTGCGCCGTGCTGTTGTCCGCCTGGCTGCTGGGGCCGATCCCCGGCGCGTTGGCCGCCGGTATTGGCTCCGCCCTGGCCGACTTGATGGGCTACCCCCTCTATGCCCCGGCTACCCTGGTAATCAAGGGAACCATGGCTTTCCTGGCCGGTATCTGTCTGCGCTGCATCCCCGGACGACTGGCCGGTATGGCTGTGGCCGGTGTAGCTGCCGAGGCAGTCATGGTGGCCGGTTACTGGCTGTTTGAGGCCGTGATCTTAGGTATGGGCCCAGGGGCCGCGGTCAACATCCCCTTCAACCTGGTGCAGGGGGCGGCCTGTCTGGCGGCAGCGCTGGCGGTGGGCTGTGCCCTGAATCACAGCGGTATCCATTCCCTCCGGTAACCGTTTTACAGGAGGACGGAGCCTGCAGGAGGCATACTTGTCCCCGCAGTCCGTTCCTTCACCATGGCTACAAAGGCTGCGGCCAGGGGACTGAGAGGGGGGCTTTTATTCCACACCAGACAATATTCCACCCACCGGGCAGGCTGGACGATGGTACGGACGCACACCCCCTCCTGAGGATAAGGCACGGTGCGGGGGAAGATGCTCACCCCCATCCCCGCCTGGGCCAGCGCCAGGGCGTCCACATAATGGGAAGTCTGGCAGATGATGTCCGGCTCCGTCCCGATTTCCCCAAACCAGGCCACCATGGAAGCCACCCGGGATTTCCGTGCCGGAACGATCAGCCGCTCCCCCACCAGATCAGACAGAGGCAGCGGCGCATCGGACGATCCAGACGCCAGTGGATGGCTGCGGGACATAACCGCCGCCCAGGGCTCTCCCCCTACGGGGATGCCTGCCAAATGCTCCGCATCGTAGGGGGCCGCGATCAGTGCCAGATCCGCCAGCCCCTGATCCAGCCGGAGCAGCACCTCGTCGCTGCTGCCGTTCCAAAGGCTGTAGGTCACCCGGGGATAGCGCCGGGAAAATTCTGTGGTCCAGCCCGCCGCCAGATAGGGGGCCTGGCCCTCTACCAGTCCCAGGTACAAAATACCGGACAGTCCGCTGCCGTGCTCCTCCAGCTCCGCCCGGGTCTTATCCGCCAGCTCCAGCAGCTGTTTGGCCCGGCGGAGAAGCAGATACCCCTCTTCCGTCAGCTGCAGCCGCCGCTTGCCCCGGTAAAACAGGGTCACCCCCAGCTCCTCCTCCAGCCGCCGCATTTGACTGCTGAGGGGGGGCTGGCTCATATTCAGCTTCTCCGCCGCCCGGGTAATATTCAGCTCCTGAGCCACGGTGACGAAATAATGCAGGGTCCTCAGATCCATGGCAATCACCTCTTTTCTATCATATCAAAAAAATATGGTAATGCAAATATTATATGTATTTTATTTTTCTTTCCCATTGTGGTATGCTGATGATGTTCCGGGGAGGGCTCCCCGGTTCGGGTATGATTATTGTGCGGCCGGAGGCAAGGTTCCATCCCCTTGTCCCGGTTCACGGACAGACACGATTCATCTATCTCTTCTCCAACTGTCGGTGGGAGGGGCGGGTTATCCGTCCCTCCCACAGGCATTTTATGGGCCATGTCACATTTTCTTCTCCCGTTGCATAGGATATACCGGCGGGCGGCCCAGCCAGGGGGTGTCCGACGACGACATCTGCACCACCTGCGAAAAACTGCCTGTACTCCCTGAGGGCGAAGTGGTGCCCACCGATCCCGTCACCCCCGCGGTCTGAGTCTGCCAGGGCGGCCCTTCCCTCTTACAGAGGCGGGGCCGCCCTTTTTCTGTCCCGCAAAACGGTTGCATGTCCCCCCATGGGACCGTATAATGAAGACAGAAACAAAACCGTCGTCAAAGGGGGAAGATTCCGTGGAAAAACGATTTCATCTGCAGGAAAACGGCACCACCGTCCGGACGGAGATTCTGGCCGGCATCACCACCTTTATGACCATGTCCTACATCATCGCCCTCAACCCCAATATTCTGACCAACTTTGATGTGGGCTCCCCCCTGTGGAACGGGGTATTTCTGGCTACCTGCCTTTCCTCCGCCCTGGCCTGCCTTTGCATGGCTTTCCTGGCCAACAAGCCCTTTGTGCTGGGACCAGGCATGGGTCTGAACAGTTTTTTTGCCGTACTGGTCAGCAGCATCGCCGCCATGACCGGCATGAGCTACCTCCGCTCCTTCCAGTCCGCTCTGGTGGTCATTCTGGTGGAGGGAATCGTCTTTCTGATTCTGTCCCTGCTCAACGTCCGGGAAAAGATCGTCTCCGCCATTCCCTATGGCATTCGGGTGGGAATCACCCCCGCCATCGGCATGATGTTGATCAGCATTGGCGTGGGCTCCAACGCGGGGATCTACTCCGATTCCGGCGGCCCCTTTTACGTCATGCGGGATTTCTTCGGCAGCCTGACCCCCAGCGTAGCCCAGTCCGCCATGGGGACAGGCTATCCCCGGATGGTCCTGACGGTAGTCACCATGTTCGCCGGTCTGTTTTTCATCGTCGTGCTGGACAAGAAGAAAAAGACGGCCCCGGTGCTGCTGGGCATGGCGGCAGCGTCGGCGGTGTACTGGGCGGGCAGCGCCTTCCTTCTGGGGGAAAATCCCTTTGCCTCTCTGGCCGGAGCCTCCTTCCTGCCTCCCTTCTCCGATCTGGCGGAGACTACACTGTTTCACTTCGACTTCCAGGGCTTTCTTCAGATCGGCTGGTTCACTGCCCTGACCTCCATCATCACCTTCTGTGTCATCGACATGTTCGACACCATCGGTACCCTGGTGGGCACCGCCTCCCGGGCCGGGATGGTGGACGAATCAGGCAGAATGCCCCGAATGAAGCAGGCTTTGGTCTCCGACGCCGTGGGTACCATCGTGGGGGCCTGCACCGGCACCTCCACCGTCACCACCCTGGTGGAGTCCGCCGCCGGAGTGGAAGCGGGCGGACGGACCGGCTTGACCTCCCTCACCGCTGCCCTTCTCTTCCTGGCCTGCCTGTTTGCCGCCCCGGTAGCCGCCGTGATCCCCGCCGCCGCCACCTCCTCCGCCCTGATCTATGTGGGCGTGCTCATGCTCAAGGGACTGAAAAGTCTGGACTTCGACGACATAGATCAGATTCTGCCCGCCGCCCTGATGCTTATCGCCATGCCCATCTGCGGCTCGGTGGGACACGCCATCGGCCTGGGCATGATCTCCTACACCGCCATCAAGCTCTTCAGCGGGAAAGGTCGTGAAGTCTCGCCCCTCACCTACGGCATTGCCGTCCTGTTCCTGGTGAAATTCTTCCTGGTACTGTGATCAGACAGCAAAAGGCCCGCCCCTGATGAGGGGCGGGCCTCAGCGTGTCGAGAAACCCGGTTATGCGTCAAGCATAGGCGGGTTTCCGTCATGTAGCGACCAAAGGAGGAGTATACAGAGAGAGGCAA
>CALXDY010000030.1 GCA_944387225.1 uncultured Oscillospiraceae bacterium
GCTCTCCTTCCTGCTGTCCAAGACCATGGTCATCCCCATTCAGCGGCTGACCGAAGGCGCTCTGCGGGTGGCGGAGGGGGATTTTTCCCGCCGGATCGACGTGGATTCTCGGGATGAGATCGGCGAGCTGACCGACACATTCAACCGTATGGCCCGCCAACTGCGGGATACCCTGCGCCAGGCGGAGAACGAGCGCAATAAGCTGGACACCCTTTTCCTCCACATGACCGACGGCGTGGTGGCCTTTTCCCGGGACGGGGCGGTGATCCACTCCAACCCGGCGGCAGAGGAAATGCTGGGCAGTTCCATCGGGGATCAGACTCAGTATGAGCAGCTGTTCGGGGAAATCGCCCCCCTGTATGAGGTGCTGGACGTCCAGGATCACCTGGAGGGGGAACGGCAGGTGGGAGCGCGGTATCTGGAGCTGGTGATGGCCCCCTTTGACCGGGAGCAGCGGGGCGGCGTGCTGGTGGTAATCCACGACGTCACCGAGCGGCGGAAGAACGAGGCCATGCAGCGGGAGTTTGTGGCCAATGTCTCCCATGAGCTGCGTACGCCCCTGACCAATATCCGCAGCTACGCCGAGACCCTGTCGGAAAGCGCGGGAGATATTCCCCCCTCTATGCAGAAAAAATTTCTGGGGGTTATTCTGGGAGAGAGCGACCGGATGACCCATATCGTACAGGACCTGCTGACCCTGTCCCGGCTGGATTCCGGCCGGGATGAGCTGAGGCTGGCCCGGTTCCCCTTTGTCCGGGCGGTTCAGGATTTGTACCATGCTGTCTATATGGAGGCCCAGCGGCATAGCCATACACTGGAGCTCTCTGTCCCGGATGACGACACGGAGATTGTGGCTGACCGGGAACGGATTGTCCAGGTCATGATGAATATCGTGTCCAACTCCATCAAGTACACACCGGACGGGGGAAAGATCCTCATCTCCGCCGGACGGGAGGGGGACTGGGTGTGGATGCAGGTGGACGACAACGGCATCGGTATTCCCAAGGAGGACCGCCCCCGGATTTTTGAGCGATTTTACCGGGTGGATAAGGCCCGATCCCGCCAGTCGGGAGGCACGGGCCTGGGCCTCTCCATCGCCCGTGAGATTGTGCTGCGGCATGACGGCCAGCTGAAGCTGGTGGATCGGGAGGGACCTGGCCTTTCCGTCCGGCTGGAGCTGCGCATCGAGGGGCCGAACCATGGGTAGAGGAAGAAAGAAGACCCGCAGGATAGAGCGGGTAAAATCGGCCCTCATTGTGCTGCTCAGTGTGACGGCCATCCTGCTCACCACTCAGATCCTGCCCAGACAGCCCCTTACCGCTGCCGGATCCGGAGGAACCCAGGGAACCGGCGGGCAGCAAACCAGCGGCGAGGAGACGGCGGCCATTCTCCCCATGCGTATGGCAGTCACCCTGCGGGATGACGAGCTGCAGCGCTATGGGGTCCAGTATCAGCGGGAGGAAAGTCAGCTGCTGTTCCAGCAGATCTACAGTCTGCTGTTGGAGTCGCTGAGCAGTGCCGGAGCACCCAAAACCGTGGGG
The DNA here is from genome assembly GCA_944387225.1 of uncultured Oscillospiraceae bacterium. Taxonomy (GTDB): domain Bacteria; phylum Bacillota; class Clostridia; order Oscillospirales; family Oscillospiraceae; genus Lawsonibacter. The sequence continues at coordinate 1,542 of CALXDY010000030.1, forward strand.
GAAAAGACGTGGCAGAACGCCATAGCCACCGCCCCAGGCGTTTATCTGGACTGGCAGACCGAGATGCCCTTTTCCGTGCTGCTCAGCTGGTTTTCGGTGGACAATGCCAACCTGACCGGCTATGTGCGCCGGCTCATCCTCACAGAGGAGGGGGAGACCGTGATGCTCTACTGGGAAGGAGAGGACGGGTACCGGATGTCTGAGGTGACCCTGGTCAGCCGGGAGCGGCTGGTGGAGGCGGCGTCCGGACTCAAAGACAACGGGGCACGCTTCGCCTTCGAGCTGGCGCAGCTGGAGCTGTTGGACCCATACACCATGGTGCTGGGTCAAACTCCGGTGCCCAAGATTTACAATGTTTCCAACCCAATCTCCGTTGCTGCGGCGATGGATGCCATGCTGGAACGCCTGGAATTCCCGGAACAGACCAGCGCTTCCTATGACGGGGCCGGCGCGCTGGTCATCCGAAACGAGGGGGACACCCTTCGGGTGGCCGCTGACGGCACGGTAACCTATGAGGCCTCCGATGGCGGAAGCGGGAGATATGGAAGCATGGGCCGGGACGCTGCGTCGGTGGTGGAAAGCTGCCGCAGTCTGGCCCAGCAGCTGCTGGGCGGGCTGCAGGGTGAGGCGAACCTTTGCCTGCAGTCTGTGGAAGAGGAAAAGCAGGGCAGCTGGACGGTGCGGTTGGATTACACCCTAAACGGAGTCCGGGTTCAGACGAACCAGGGCTGTGCCGCTGAGTTTGTTGTGGAGGACGGAACGGTCGCTCGGTTCCGTCTGCTGGTACGGGGGTACCAGGATTCCGGTTCCACGTCAGTGATGCTGCCGGAGCGGCAGGCCATGGCGGCTATGGCGGCACGGGGACATGGAGGCGAGGAACTCCTGCTGGTTTATCTGGATACAGGTGGCCAGACCGCGTCTCCCTGCTGGGCGGCCGCTGGAGAGCTGAAGTCGGAGGGATGAGCCCATGTCGTGGTCAAAGCTGAAAACGATTATCCTGATCATTCTGGCGGCGACAAATCTCTGCCTGGCTGCCTTTGTGGCGCACCGGGCATTTCTGGGCCAATATGCCCAGGTTCAGGCCAGGGAGAATGCGGTTGCCTTTTTGCAGGAAAAGGGGATCACCGTGGAAGAACAGCTCATCCCTGGGGACATGGAGCTGCAGCCCCAGACTGTGGTGCGGGATCGCACCCAGGAGGCAGCTTTGGCCCAGCAGATTCTGGGGCAGGAGGCAGCAGAGGTTTCCCTGGGCGGCGGGATCTACCGGTATGAGACCCAACGGGGCAGGATCCAGTTCCATGAGGACGGCACCTTCCAGGGCCAGTTTGCCGACGGGGCCTTTCCTCTGGGGGAGGAAAGCCCGGAAGGCTACGCCGTGTCCTTCGCCCGGGATATGGGCTACGAGCCGGAACTGCTGTCGGTGGAGGCGGAGGCCGGGACGGACGGTACGGAAACCAGGGTGACCCTGGGGCAGACCTGGAACGGTGTGCCGCTGTTCAATCAGCGGATGACGCTGGTCTTCGCACGGGGACAGTGCACGGCCATTATCCAGGGGCGGAGGCTCAACGGGACGCCGGCGGCGGATGCCGGAAAAACCCCCATCTCTGTGCCCACGGCGCTCGTCTCCTTCTACCAGGGGCTGGCTGCCATGGGTGACGTTTGCAGCCGGATAAATCAAATTCAGCCTGGGTACACCAGCTCCGTGTCGGCAGGCGGCGGTGCGTCCGCCATGCTGCCTGTTTGGTGGATTGACACGGATACGGGGGCCTATCTGCTGGACACGATGACCGGCGAACTCAGCCGCACGGAGAACCTGTAAAAACGGAGGATGGACCGCCGGTTGGGTGGGAAGAGGAGAAAAAGCCAGGAAGAAAGGTGGAACCATTTGTGACGAATGGACGTCCCATCGGCGTGATTGATTCGGGCATCGGCGGCTTCAGCGTGGTAAAAGCGGTGCAGCAGATGCTGCCCGGAGAGGATCTGGTCTACTTCGGCGACGGTGCGAACACGCCCTACGGCAACTACGACGCCTGCGCCATTTTGAATATGACCCGGTACATGCTGGAATTTATGCGGGGGCAGCAGATCAAACTGCTGCTGGTGGCCTGCAACACCATTTCCTGCCTGATTCCGGAGTTTGAGGGGGAGATGGACTGCCCGGTGCTCAGTGTGGTTCAGGCCGGCGCACAGGCGGCCGCCCGGGTACCTCAGCGGCGGATTGGTGTGGTCTCCACCTGCTTTACCCACTCCACAGGCTGCTATCCCAGGGCAATCCGGGAGCTGGCACCGGAGAAAGAGGTGGTCAGTTACGGCTGCGCCAATCTGGCCCGGCTGGTGGAGACCCGTCTGGGCGTGCCGGAGGGGCAGCGGGAGCTGACAGAGGAGCTGCGGCAGGATTTTATGCACCTGGTGACGGGAGAGAAAATTGACACCTGCCTGCTGGGATGCACCCATTTCCCACTGGTAGAGGATCAGATCCGGACGCTGTATCCGGGGCTGGAGCTGCTGGATCCTGCCCGGGAGATGGTGCGTATGGCCGGGGAACGGCTGGGCCGGGAAGGCCTGGCGGCAGAAGCCGGCCGGAAAGGTGGCCTGTGGATCTACACCACCGGGGATCCCGGTGACTATCGGGAGAAAGCCCGCCGTGTGGGGCTGGTCCATATTCGGGATGTGGCGCACTATCCGCCCAAACGTCCCTGATCGGTTGAAAAGAGGCGACGATTTTGCAACAGTCCGTTCAGACGGAGGCCATGCTGGCCAACGCCCCCATCGGCAAGCTGATGCTGCGGCTGGCCATCCCTACGGTGGCGGCTCAGATCATCAACATGCTGTATAACATTGTGGACCGGATCTACATCGGCCACATTCCGGTGGTAGGAAATACCGCCCTGACGGGGGTTGGTGTGACCTTTCCGATCATTACGCTGATCTCCGCCTTTGCGGCCTTTGCCGGACAAGGCGGCGCCCCCCTGGCCTCCATCCAGCTGGGCGCAGGCCGGAGGAAGGAAGCGGAGGAGATTCTGGGCAGCTCTGTTTTGATGCTGCTGACAGCGGCCATCGCGCTGACGATTGGCTTCAGCCTGGTCAAGGAGCCGGTGCTGTACGCCTTCGGCGCATCCCCGGATACCATCGGCTACGCGGTGGACTACATCGGTATCTACCTGCTGGGTACCTTGTTTGTCCAGATTGCCCTGGGGTTGAATACCTTCATTACCGCCCAGGGCAGAACGACAGTGGCCATGCTCAGTGTGGTTATCGGGGCGGCACTGAACATTGTGCTGGACCCCATTTTTATCTTCCTGCTGGGCATGGGGGTCCGGGGCGCCGCCTTGGCCACCATCCTGTCCCAGGGCGTGAGCGCCATATGGGTACTGTGCTTCCTCTGCTCCCGCCGCAGCGGGCTGCGGATCCGGAAAGAAAACCTCCGTTTTCGCCCACAGATGATTAAGCGGATTGCCGGGCTGGGCATCGCCCCGTTTATTATGCAGTCCACCGAGAGTCTGGTGACCATCGTGCTCAACCGGGGGATGCAGACCTACGGCGGCAGCATGGGCGACCTGTATGTGGGCAGCATCACCATCATGCAGTCCATTATGCAGATGATTGTCATGCCGGTGCAGGGCATCACCCAGGGGACCCAGCCCATTATGAGCTACAACTACGGGGCGGGGAATTACCTCCGGGTGCGAAAGACCTTCAAGCGCCTGCTGACGGTGACGCTGACGGTCACCTTCGGTGCCTTCCTGGCGGTGGCCCTTCTGCCCCATATGTGGGCCCGGATCTTCACCCCCAATCAGGAGCTGATTGATCTGGTGTCCCGTATGATGCCCCTGTTCTTCGGCGGCATCTGGGCCTTCGGTGCGCAAAGCGCCTGCCAGTCCTCCTTCATGGCGTTGGGCCAGGCCAAGACCAGTCTGTTTCTGGCTCTGCTGCGGAAGGTGATCCTGCTGATCCCCCTGGCGATTATTCTGCCCAGAGCCACCGGCAGCGTTTTGGGAATTTACGCCGCGGAGCCGGTGGCGGATTTCCTGGCCAGCTGTACCACGCTGACGCTGTTTTTGCATAAGCGGAAGGAGCTTTTACCCCTGAAACAGGAATAAAGAACGAATATTCTTTCACTTATGTACAAAATGGCGGGGCAAATGGAATAAAAAAAGAAAAGAATGGTTATTATTGCCCTTTTCCTGGAAGAAAAACCTGATACAATAGTACGTGGATACAAAGAATCAGGATCTCTTTCAGAAAAAAGGAGCGTGTGAGAAATGGCAATCGTCAAGAAAAAGACCGCCGCCGCCCCTGCGGCTGCGGAGAAGAAGGAGGCCCCTGTGGCCAAGACTGCGGCAAAGGCCAACCGGAAGGCTCCCGCCCCCAAGGTTGCCCTGAAGATCCAGTATATGGGCAAGGAGTTCACCCAGGAGGATCTGGTGGCTGCGGTTCAGGCTGCCTGCCAGGAGCTGACCATCAAGACCATGGATCTCTATATGAAGCCCGAGGACAACGCTGTTTATTATGTGATCAACGGCGATGTGACCGGCAAGGTAGAGCTCTGATCGGGTGCTCCCCACTATAAAAATGGCCTCGGTCCCCGACGGAGTGTGCTCCGCCGGGGACCGTCTCTATTTCCCGGCCTTGACGGCGGCTGGGGTCAACGGTATAATGGCAGGCGCATAAAGAAAACTTCCTCCGGAAGGAGAGAAAATAAGGTGGCTTTGTTATGATCATTGACGTGCATACTCATACCTTCCCGGACGCGCTGGCGGCCACCACCATCCCTATGCTGGAGCAGAAATCCCATACCAGATCCTGGTCCGACGGGACGGCAAAGGGACTGATGGACTCTATGAAGGCCGCGGGGGTGGATTGCTCCGTGGTGCTGCCGGTGGCTACCGCGCCCCGGCAGGTGGTTCATATCAACGACCGGGCGGCTCAGGTCAACGAGAGATTTGCCGAGACTGGGATCTGCTCCCTGGGCAGCATGCACCCGGACTTTCCCGACTACCGTCAGGAGCTGGCTCGACTGGCTGAGATGGGATTCCGAGGCATCAAGCTGCATCCCGTCTACCAGGGAGTGGCGTTTGATGACATCCGTACCCTGCGGGTGCTGGAGCGGGCGGCGGAGCTGGGCCTGGTGGTGCTGTCTCACGGAGGGCTGGATGTGGGCTTCCCCGGTGTGGAGCAGGTCTCCCCGGCCATGGTCAGGCGGGCCCTGGATCAGGTGGGGGATATCCCGCTGATTATGGCCCATATGGGCGGCTGGAGAAACTGGGATCAGGTAGAGCAGCTGCTGGCGGATACCAAGGTTTGTCTGGATACTTCCTATGCCCTGGGCCAGGTGGACGCACTGGATGACGGGTTCTACGGCCCGGAGGATCTGCCTATGATGGGAGAGGAGCAGTTTGTTCGTATGGTACGCACCTTTGGGTACCAGCGGATCCTCTTCGGTACGGACAGCCCCTGGAAGGGACAGAAGGAGAGTGTGGCCCAGATTCGGGCGCTGCCCCTGTCTGAGGAGGAAAAGACGGCTATTTTGGGCGGTAATGCCCAGCGTGTCCTGAATCTGCCGGAGCGGGGCTGACAGGCTCCGGATCGGGAGAAATGAGAGACGTTTGCCTGGGAGAAGGATGATAGTGTGATTTCCTGGATCGTGAAACGATGGGTAGGGCAAGCTCCGGCGTCGCCGGAGACCCGCCGCCGCTGCGGTACCCGGGCCGGAGCCCTGGGGATCGGGCTGAACGGCGTGCTGTGTGCGGGCAAGCTGGCGGCGGGCTGGATGACCGGCTCTATTGCCATGGCCGCCGATGGACTGAACAACCTGTCCGACGCGGCGTCCTCCCTGATTACCCTAATCGGATTTCGGCTGGCGGGACAGGCGGCGGATGAGGAGCACCCCTTCGGCCACGGGCGGATGGAGTATCTGGCCGGGCTGGTGGTATCCATGGCTATTTTGATGATGGGCGTGGAGCTGGGCAAATCCTCCGTGGAGAAGCTGCTCCATCCGGAGAGTTTGGAATTTTCCTGGCTGGCCATGGGCATCCTGGCTGCATCCGTGGCAGTCAAGGTGTGGATGTATTTCTTCTACCGGACACTGGGCCGGGCGCTGAGCTCCCAGACCATGGGAGCCACCGCCTCCGACGCCCTGTCCGATTCGGCGGCCACGTCGGTGGTGGCCGTGGCTACCCTGGTGGGGCATTTCCTCCACGTGAGCATCGACGGCTTTGCAGGTCTGCTGGTGGCACTGTTCATCCTGAAAACGGGGATCGAGGCGGCAAAGGATACTCTGGACCCCCTTCTTGGGCGGCCAATGGATCCGGAGCTGGCGGAGGATATTGACAAGCTGGCCCTGTCCCACGAGGATATCCTGGGCATCCATGACCTGGTGTACCACGATTACGGGCCGGGACGGGCCATGATGTCCTTCCATGCGGAGGTGCCTGCCGACGGGGACTTGCTGAAAATCCACGACGTCATTGACCACATTGAGCGGGAACTGAAGGCCAAGCATCACATTGAGACGGTGATCCACATGGATCCGGTGGTCAATGACCAGCGTACCACCGCCCTCCGGGATCAGGTGGCCGGCCTTGCCAAACAGGTGGATCCCCGGCTGACCGTTCACGATTTCCGCATTACCGCCGGCCCGCTGCACACCAACGTGCTGTTTGATGTGGTGGCGCCCTACGACTTTTCCATGACGGACCGGGAGCTGGTGAGCAAGTTGAGCCAGGGGGTGGAGACGCTGTCCCCAACCTACACGGCGGTCATTCAGGTGGATCACTCCTATGTAGGACAGCGGGAGGAATAAAGCCTCCCTAATTTACAAATTATTCATCCGACCCCTGGGAAAACCCGGTATAATGTGACCATCGGGGCCCTGATGCGGCCCCTCTGAACATGGAGGTGCGTCTGCTATGGCCAAAAAAGTGCTCATTGTAGAGGATGATAACAATATTGCACAGCTGCTCCATCTCTACCTGGAGAAAGAAGGGTTTGAAACCAAGGTGGCCCCTGACGGCGGGAAGGGTGTGGAATACTTCCATGCCTTCCAGCCCAATCTGGTGCTGCTGGATATCATGCTCCCCGTGCTGGACGGATGGACAGTGCTGCGTAAAATCCGGGAGGAAAGCCAGACTCCCGTGATTATGCTCACCGCGAAGGGCGAGACGGAGGATAAGGTGTCCGGTCTGGAAAAGGGCGCCGACGACTATATCGTCAAGCCCTTTGAGATGAAAGAGGTGCTGGCCCGCATCCATGCGGTGCTGCGCCGCACCAGCCAGGAGGAGGAGAGCGGAGAGAAGAAGCTGACCTTCGACAAGCTGGTCATCAACCTGGACTCCTACGAGCTGCTGGTGGATGGCAAGCGGGTGGACACGCCCCCCAAGGAGCTGGAGCTGCTGTACCATCTGGCTTCCGCACCCAACCGGGTCTTTACCCGGAACCAGCTGCTGGATGAGGTGTGGGGGTTTGACTACTTCGGCGACTCCCGTACCGTGGATGTGCATATCAAGCGTCTGCGGGAAAAGCTGGAGGGGGTCAGCGACCAGTGGCGGGTAAAGACCGTGTGGGGCGTAGGCTACAAGTTTGAGCTGACGCCTGCGTCGGGCAGCTGACCGGAGGGAGGAGAGCCCTTTGAAAAGCCTGTATAAGCGGCAGCTGATGATGATGGTGGGCATTGTGGCTCTGTCCTTCACCCTGCTGTCCACCGCCTTCATGCTGCTGTCCTATCGATATATCATTTCGGAAACCCGGGACCGGCTGGAGCGGAACGCCGGATATATTGCCGAGCTGACCTCCATCTATATGCGGACCTACAACTCTGTGGGGGACGAGATGTATCAATCCAACGTGGAGATTATTGCCGCTGTGTCCGACGCATCGGTGATTGTGGCGGATACCGAGGGGAATATCATCTACTCCACCATGGAGGGGCTGGCCGAAAAGCGGCTGCCGGAGAACGTGATCGATCAGGTACTGCACAAGGGAGAGTTTTCCGGTATCTCCGATTTGAACGGTCTGTTTAAAACCAGCCGGTATTTTACCGGCATTCCGATTACGGTCCGTATTGGAAATCTGGCGGTAAACCAGGGCGTGGTCCTTATGTCCGGGGATACCAATGGCCTGTCCGATATGTGGCGGGCCACAGCCACCATTTTCTTCTTTGCCGCGGTGGTGGTGCTGATTATTGCGGTGATTGCCAGCTCCATTACCTCCGCCCATCAGACCAGACCGCTGGTGGAGATGGCGGAGGCCGCCCGGAAATTCGGACGGGGAGAATTCGACGTGCGGGTTACCTCCTATGGCGACCGGTGCGATGAAATCAGCGAACTGGCCGAATCGTTCAACTCCATGGCCAACTCCCTGGCCAAGGTAGAGAGCCAGCGGTCGGAATTTATTGCCAACGTGTCCCATGAGCTGAAAACGCCCATGACCACCATCTCCGGCTTTGCCGAAGGAATCTTGGATGGAACCATTCCGCCGGAAAAGGAGCGGGACGCCCTGAATGTGATCGTCTCCGAGACGCGGCGGCTGTCCCGCCTGGTGCGGAGGATGCTGGATCTGTCCCGGCTGAACGCCCTCAGCGAGACGGTGACCGCTCAGGAGCAGTTTGATATTATTGAGCTGATCTCTCAGGTGATGATCAGCCTGGAGGGACGGATTACCGGCAGAGGGCTGGATGTGGAGCCCAAGTTCCCGGAGGGGCCGGTTATGGTCTGGGGCGAGAAGGACTCGGTTACGCAGGTGTGCTATAACCTGCTGGACAACGCGGCCAAGTTTGCCGCCCAGGGCAGCAGCATTACCGTATCGGTGACCAAAAAGGACGGAAAAGCCCTGGTGTCGATTGCCAATCTGGGCGCTACCATCCCGCCGGATGAGCTGCCGCTGCTGTTTGAGCGGTTCCACAAGGCGGATTATTCCCGCAGCCAGGATCGGGAGGGCGTGGGCCTGGGCCTGTATATCGTCAAGACGATTCTGGGGAATTTGAAGGAAAGCATTACGGTTACCAGTGAGGATGGGGTGACGCAGTTTACCTTTACCCTCACCCTGGCGTAACCGGGCAGGAAAAGGGGGATGGAAATGGAAATCCGGGATTTGTGGCAGGGCGGCCTATGGGAACAGCCCACCAGGCCTGTGCCCCCGCTGCCCAATGTGACCATCCCCCGAACCAGGAAGCGGGGCAAGGGCCGGAAGAGGAACCGGCGGGCGCTGTTTACCTTCCTGGCCATTCTGATGCTGATCGTAGGCCTTGGGATCGGGATTGTCGTGACCCGGTATGTGCTGCCTCAGGAGGAGCCCCATAGTGAAACCATTTCCGGCACGGAAATGGAGGATCCCTTCGCTCTGCTGGAACGGGCGGAGACGGGTACCGGGGTGACGGTGACCATTCTGCCCCGGGAGGGGGAAGTCCTGGAGGCCACGGAAATTTACAAGCAGTGCGTCCCCTCCATTGTGTCCATTGAAGCGGTGGGGGACCAGGGCTTCGCCACAGGGACCGGCATTGTGATGACCGAGGACGGGTATCTGCTGACCAATGCCCATGTGGTGGCGGGCGCCAGGGAGATCTCCGTGCTGTTCCACGACGATACCCGCCTGTGGGCAAAGCTGGTGGGAGCCGACGGGGACGAGGATATTGCCGTACTGAAAGTGGAAGGCCAGGGCCTCATCCCCGCCCGGTTTGGGGACTCCGACGCCCTGGAGTGCGGCGATATGGTGGTGGCCATCGGAGACCCCCTGGGCTACCGCGCCTCCATCACCCAGGGGATCATCTCTGCCCTGGATCGGGTGGTGGATGTGGAGGGTGTGCCCATGACCCTGATCCAGACCAGCGCCCCCATCAATTTCGGCAACTCCGGCGGTGCACTGATCAACGACCGGGGACAGGTGGTGGGAATCACCACCATTAAGATTATTTCCGATGACGGATCTGTGGAGGGTCTTGGCTTTGCCATCCCCATGTCCAATGTAAAGTCCATCGCCGACTGGCTCATCGCCGGAAAGCCTTCCCTGGGCATGATGGTGCTGGAGACTACGGATCAGAACGGTCTGACGGTGGTGAGTGTGGATCCTGCCAGCGGCGCATGGACTGCCGGCATCCAGCCCGGCGACGTGGTTTTGAGCCTGCAGGATATGCCGGTGAACAACATATCCCAGCTGAAGGCGGCCAGAGCACGGCTGGTGGTGGGTGAGGAAGCCCGGGTGCAGATCATGCGGGGCGGGGAGGAACGGACCCTGAACATCATGATCGGCTGTGAAGAGGAATACGCTATGCAGAATTGACAGGCGGAAAATCCGCCGGAAAAGAATATGGCCCCCCGCTGAACTGTGTGGGCGGAGGAGTCGCCCAGAATAAGGAGGAGCAGAACATGGACGGAAAGGTGAAACGGATCGGAGTACTGACTAGCGGCGGCGACGCGCCGGGGATGAACGCGGCGGTGCGCGCCGTGGTGCGTACCGCCATGAGCCGGAACGTGGAGTGTGTGGGCATTCGCCGGGGATGGAACGGCCTGATTAACAGCGACTTCCTCCTGATGAATGCCTCCTCGGTGAGCCATACCATCGACCGGGGCGGCACGGTGCTGTACACCGCCCGGAGCGAGGAGTTTATGCATCCTGAGGGACGGGATCGTGCCCTGGCCACCTGCAAGCTGCTGGGGCTGGACGGAATCGTGGCCATCGGCGGCGACGGAACCTTCCGGGGTGCTCTGGCGCTGGCCCGGCAGGCGGAGGAGCAGGGTGTAAACCTGCGGGTTGTGGGCGTCCCCGCCACCATCGATAACGATATCGGCTGCTCCCACTATACCATCGGTTTTGACACCGCCTGCAACACCGCCATCGAGTGCATCGACAAGCTGAGAGACACCATGCAGTCCCATGAACGCTGCTCCGTGGTGGAGGTTATGGGCCGCCGGGCCGGCTATCTGGCCCTGTATGTGGGCATCTCCGTGGGTGCCACCGCCGTGCTTATCCCCGAGCGGGAGGTGGACTTTGAGCGGGACGTGGTGGACAAGATCCGTCAGGCCCGCCTGGCCGGCTCCACCCACTACATGGTGGTGGTGGCCGAGGGTGCCGGCAGCGCCATTGAGATCGGTAAGCGCATCCACGAAGAGGTGGGCATCGACCCCCGTGTCACCGTTCTGGGTCACATTCAGCGGGGCGGCTCCCCCACCGCCCGGGATCGGGAGACCGCCAGCCGCATGGGCTACGAGGCTGTGATTGCCCTGTTGGATATGGACGGAAACCGGATCATCGGCACCCGGGACGGGCATATGCTGGCCATGGACATGGAGGAGGCCCTGGCTATGACCAAGCAGTTCCAGATGGACCGCTATCAGGTGCTGGAAGCTCTGTCCACCACCGGACGATAAAAAGCAAACCCCTGTTTTCCTCCGAGGAAAACAGGGGTTTGCTGTCCGTAAAAGCAGGGTCAATGGGCCAGGGCGATCTGTCCCTTCAAGGTGCTGGTGATGGAGCGGTACTTCTCGTGGAAGTGGGGCAGGTTGGCAATCTTCCCTTCTCTGGTATAGAAGGGGTCGTCAGGCTGGATGGGCAGCTCCACCGGCTGGTGAAGGGCGGCGGACTTGTAGATGGCGGTGGTCAGCTCAATGGCCTTGCGCCCTTCCTCCCCGTCCACCATCAGCTCCCCACCCTCCAGCAGGGCGTCCAGGAAGTTGGCAATCTGGCCCAGGTGGTTTTCCTCCTCCAGGGGCGGGATGCTGTCATAGGCTTCCTGAATGGCCTGTTCCATCTCCGGGTTGGGGATGGGATATCCGTTTTCCAGGGCCTGGTGGGCCATGGGGTGCCAGGGCACCGCCAGACAGGCCTGGGGGGTGTGGAAATACAGCTCCTGCTGCTCGCCGTGGGCAGACAGGGAGGCGTTGAGCTGGGCGGCCTTGTCCGGATAGTGGAGGTAGGCGCTGACCACATCCTCGCACTGGGTGTTGTCGTGGTCGATGTTGTCCATGGTGGCGGTGACCTGATCGGGCATCCCCATGAGATAGAGAAGCAGATCCAGGTGGTGGATGGCCTGGGTGGTGAGCACGCCGCCCCCCTCCAGCTCCCAGCTGCCCCGCCAGGCCACGTCGTGGTATCGGTCGCCCCGGTACCACAGGCTGTTGACCAGGGCATATTTCACCGGGCCGAACCGTCCGCTGTCCAACAGCTGCTTGACCCGCTGCACGGGGGTGGTGCACCTTAGCTGGAAAATCACCGCCAGCTTTCGTCCGGTGCGCCGGGATGCGTCGATCATCCGGTCGCACTCCTCCAGGGAGTTGGCCATGGGCTTTTCCACCAGCACGTCCATCTGGTGCTCCAGCGCCCAGACGGTGACATCTGCATGCTGGGCGGGGGCCAGACAGATATCCACCGCGTCGATGTCCACCGCCTGGGCGGCCTCTTCCAGGCTGGCGAAGGCCTGGGCGGGCAGGGAGAGCAGCTCAATCAGCTCCTGGGCCCGCTGTGTGTGCCGGTTGCACACCGCCACGATCCGGCAGCGGTGGGCGTGACGTAAAAAGGCTTCCGCGTGGGTTTGGGCGATGGCGCCCGCCCCCACAAGGGCGATACGAAGCATAGCAATCCCTCCTGATATCCTGTGTCCAGCAGATCTATATCAGTAGGATAACACAATTTTTTTCCCGCCTGCAAGGGGGGCGGGTGGGAATTTTCAGCTTGATTTCAGCCCCGGATGATACGCTGAAGGGAGGAGGGGAGCATATGCGGATTTTGGTGGTGGAGGACGAGAAGCTGCTGGCTGATTCCATAGGGGAGCTGCTGAAGCACCACGGCTTTCAGGTAGAGGTGGCCTACGACGGGGAGTCCGGGCTGCAATATGGGGAGCTTGGAGTCTATGACCTGGTGATCCTGGACGTGATGCTGCCCAAGCTGGACGGGTTCCAGGTGGCCCGGCGGCTGCGAACTGCCCGGGTGGGCACCCCGGTGCTGATGCTCACCGCCCGGTCGGCGGTGGAGGATCGGGTGACAGGGCTGAACGCCGGGGCGGACTATTATCTCACCAAACCCTTCGACACCCGGGAACTGCTGGCCTGCGTCAACGCCCTGCTGCGGAGGCAGGGGGATCAGGTGGATCAGATGTCCTTCGGCAACACCACGCTGGACCTGGCCTCCGCCGTCCTCCAGTGCGGGGGCAACAGTATCCGCCTGTCTGCCAAGGAGTTTGATGTGATGCGCCTGCTGCTCCAGTGGGGGAACCGGAACCTGTCCAAGGAGCTGATCCTGGAGCGGGTATGGGGGTACGACTCCGAGGCGGTGGAAAACCACGTGGAAGTCTACATCGGGTTTTTGAGAAAGAAGCTGGCGGGAATCGGCTCCAATATCCGCATTGAGGCCATTCGCCGTTTGGGCTATCATTTGGAGGTGAATCAGGATGATCCGCAGGCTGCGCCTTAAGTTTGTCCTCATCAACATGACCATTGTCACCCTGATGCTCTGCGTGATCCTGGGGCTGGTGCTCCACTTCACCCGGGCCAATCTGGAGGAGGAGAACCTGCGGATGATGGAGAGCATCGCCACCCAGCCCTTCCAGGTCAGCGCCCCCGGGGATCTGGGGGAGGATGTGCGTCTGCCCTTCTTTGCCCTGCAGCTGGGCCCACGGGGAGAGCTGATGGCAAGGACGGGGGGATATTACGATCTATCCGACGAGGCCATGCTGCGGGAGCTGATCCAGACGGCCTGGACGTCCCACAGGCCCATGGGCGTGATTGAGGAGTACAACCTGCGGTATTACCGGGTGGAGACGCCGGCCAGCCGCTGTCTGGTGTTTTCCGATATTTCCAGCGAACAGGCTACCCTCAGCGGCCTGAGAACCACCTGCCTTATCATCGGCGGGATCAGCTTTTTTGTCTTCCTGTGGGCCAGTGTGGTGCTGTCCAAGTGGGCGGTCAAGCCGGTGGAGCAGGCGTGGAAGCAGCAGCGGGAATTTGTGGCGTCGGCCTCCCACGAGCTGAAAACGCCCCTGACGGTGATTATGACCAACGCCGAGCTGATGCAGGATCCGGCCTACGGGGCGGACAAGCGGGCGGTGTTTCTGGACAGCATCCTCACCATGTCCCGGCAGATGCGGGGCTTGATCGAGCAGATGCTGGAGCTGGCCAGAGCGGACAGCGGCGCCACTGAGCTGGGTATGTCTCCCATGAACCTAAGCCAAACGATCTCCCTGGCGCTGCTCCCCTTTGAGGCAGTCTTTTTTGAGCAGGGGCTGACCCTGTCCTCCCAGCTGGAGCCGGACATCCAGGTGCAGGGGGCGGAAAGCCAGCTGCGCCAGGTGGTGGAGATTTTGCTGGACAACGCCCAGAAGTACGCCTACCCCAATACCGGCGTGGAGGTAACCCTGAGACGGCGGGGGAGGGGACATTGTCTTTTGACGGTGTCCAATCAGGGCGACCCCATGTCGCCCCAGGAGCTGCGGGATATTTTCAAGCGGTTTTACCGGGCGGATCCGGCCAGGAGCCGGACTGGCAGCTTCGGTCTGGGCCTGTCCATCGCTCAGGGGATCGTGACCCGGCACCGGGGAAAATTTGGGCGGAGAGCCGGGAAGGGATCAACCGTTTCCTGGTGGAGCTGCCCTGCATATAAGCCGGTATCAGGCCCCTCACAGAGAGGGGCCTGATTTTTTTGCCCTTTCAGCGTGGTTTCAGCGACGGCAGTTATAATGGGGAGGCAGAAAATACCGGCCCCCTTTTCCAAGGCGGCCGGAACGACAAGGAGGTCAACCATGATCACAGTAGAGCATCTGACAAAGCACTATGGTGATTTCGTGGCGGTGGAGGATCTTTCCTTTGAAATCGAGGAGGGCCATGTATACGGATTTCTGGGCCCCAACGGTGCGGGAAAATCCACCACAATGAACATCATAACCGGCTGTCTCTCTGCCACCCGGGGCCATGTCAGAATTGACGGCTATGATATTTTTGAGGAGCCGGCCCAGGCCAAGAAACGGATCGGATACCTGCCGGAGCAGCCGCCGCTGTATCTCAACGAAACGCCCAGGGAGTACCTGCGTTTCGTGGGGGAGGCCAAGGGCTTGAAGGGAGCGGAGCTGGAAGCCCAGATCCGGCAGGTGATGGAGCAGACCAGAATCCAGGAGGTAGCCGGGCGGCGGATCTCCGCTCTGTCCAAGGGCTACCGGCAGCGGGTTGGGATCGCCCAGGCCTTGCTGGGCAATCCCAAGGTCATCATCCTGGATGAGCCCACGGTGGGTCTGGATCCCCACCAGATCATTGAGATCCGGGATCTGATCCGTCAGCTGGGTCAAAGCCACACGGTGATTTTAAGCTCCCATATCCTGTCCGAGGTACAGACCATGTGCGAGAAGATCCTGATTATCGCCAAGGGCCGCCTCATCGCCTTTGACACGCCGGAGAATCTGGAACGTCAAATGCTCTCCCCCGGGGAAATCACCCTGGTGGCGGAGACCGGCAGACAGCGGGCGGAGGAGATCCTCTCCCAGGTGGAGCATATCACCCAGCTCCAGGCGGAGGAGGAGACCGACACCTGGGTGAGGCTGCGGCTGAAAACGGATCAGCGGGACATCCATCCGGTTTCCCGGGCGGTGTTCCAGGCATTTGCCCGGAGCGGTGAGAACCTGCTGGAGATGAGCCTGAAGAAGGCCAATCTGGAGGATATCTTCCTGGAGCTGACGGAAGACGAGAAAACGCCTGAGGGGGGACAGAAATGACCGCCGTATTCAAACATGAGCTGAGAAGCTACTTCCATTCCCTGACCGCCTATGTGTTCGGGGCCTTTCTCCTGGCTTTCGTGGGCATCGGCGCCATGATGTATAACATCCAGGCCGCAGTGAGCAACTTTGAATTTGTGCTCAGCTTCGGCAGCTTGATTTTTGTGGTTATTGTGCCGGTGCTGACCATGCGGGTGATCGCGGAGGAGCGGCGGCAGAAAACCGACCAGTTGCTTTACTCCCTGCCCATCTCCACGGTGGATGTGATTGTAGGCAAGTACCTGGCCCTGCTGACGGTCTATTTGGTCCCGCTGCTGGTGGTGTCCATTTATCCCTTGATTTTCTCTCAGTTCGGAGAGGTGTACCTGCCCACCGCCTACGGCTCCATCGTGGCCTTTTTCCTGCTGGGGGCGGCGCTGATCGCTGTGGGGATGTTCCTGTCTTCCCTCACGGACAACCAGGGCTTTGCCGCGGGCATCGGCATCGCGGTGATTCTGCTCAACTACTACAGCGTCAGCCTGTCTGAGTATGTGTCCTCCTCCGCCTTCGGGGCGGTGGCCGCCCTGCTGGTGATTATCCTGCTGTTCAGCTGGGTGATCCGGCACCTGACGGGGAACGATACCCTGGCCTCCGTCCTTTGCCTGGTGCTGATCGTGGCGCTGATGATCCTCTATGTGACCAACAGCGGCGCGCTGGAGGGGCTGCTGCCCAATGTGATGGAGAAGCTGTCCCTGTTTGAGCGGTTTTATGTCTTTGTCAACGGCATGTTTGACCTGACAGGGGTGGTTTACTACCTGACGGTGGCGGCGTTCTTCCTGTTCCTGTCTGTGCAGTCCCTGGAGAAGAGGAGGTATAATTGATGAAGAAGGGAAAGGGCCTCCCCTGGAAAACGGGGGGCGGAAACGGCGGGACGGCTCTGCAAGGGGGCTCCTACGCCTTGATGATCACCGCCGTGGTGCTGGCGCTGGCGGTGGTGGTCAACATTCTGGTGTCCGTGCTGCCGGTCAATTTGACCAAGTTTGATATGAGCGCCTCCCAGCTGTACTCCGTGACCAGCAACACCAAGGTGGTGCTCAACGGCCTGACGGAGGACGTGACCATTTACTGGATCGTCCAGGCGGACGAGGAGGACGCGGTGATCGAGACGCTGCTGAGCAAGTACGAGAGCCTGTCCGACCACATTCAGGTGGTGAAGAAGAATCCCGACGTGTATCCCAACTTCGCCCAGCAGTACACCGACGAGACGGTGGCCAACAACAGCCTGGTGGTGGAGTGCGGGGACAAGAGCCGGTATATCCCCTATGACGACATTTACCTGTATGAAATCGACTACTACAACTACACCTCCTATGTGGAGTCCTTCGACGGTGAGGGAGCCATCACCTCGGCCATCGACTACGTGGTCAGCGACGAGCAGCCCAAGATCTATCTGCTGGAGGGCCACGGTGAGGCGGAGCTGTCCTCCGGATTCAGTGAGCAGCTGGAAAAGGACAACATCGTCACCGAGCAGCTCTCCCTGCTGACCGTGGATGAGATCCCTGAGGACGCGGCCTGCCTGATGATCTATGCCCCTTCCAGCGACATTTCCGCGGAGGAGAAGGAAATGCTGGCTGACTACACCGCAGGCGGCGGAAAGCTGCTGGTGATTGCCGGGCCGGTGGAAGACGCCTCCCTGGATAATCTGTATAGCCTGATCGGAGATTATGGCGTGACGCCCGCCGAGGGTATCGTGGTGGAGGGCGACCGGAACCACTACGCCTATACGCCGCTGGCGATTATGCCCACGCTGAACAGCCATGACATCACCGACCCCCTGCTGGAGGAAAACTATTATCCCATCCTGCCCATGGCCCAGGGTCTGGTGGTGGATGGAAGCGGGTCGGTGACAGAGCTGCTGACCACCTCCGATTCCGCTTACAGCAAGGCGGCCGGGTATGAGATGGCCACCTTTGAGAAGGAGGAAGGGGATACGGACGGCCCCTTTGCCCTGGCGGTGTCCATCGATTGCGGGAATGAGGGGCAGATCGTGTGGTTCTCCTCTTCCACCTTCCTGGAGGATGCCTACAATGAAACCTCCTCCGGAGCCAATCTTAACCTGACCATGAACGCCATCGCCTCCATGATCGGAGAGAGCGAGGCCATGGCCATCCGTACCAAGTCCCTGCACTATAACTATCTGACCATCAGCGACTCCACGGCTTCCCTGCTGAAGGTGACCATGATCGGTGTGTTCCCCCTGCTGTATCTGGGCGTGGGTATTGCGGTGGTCTGGAAGAGAAGGAGGTCGCAGAATGAAACGGTATAAACGGCTTGCCATCCTGGCCGGCATACTGGTGGTGGCCTGCGTCATTACCTTCGCCGTCAGTCAGTATGAGGAGCGGAAGGAAGAAATCAAAACCACCGACGCGGTGATCCTGTCCCTGGACAGCCAGACGGTGCAAACCATCGCCTGGGAGACGGAGGAGCAGTCCCTGGCCTTCCATCGGGAGGATGGAACCTGGTTCTGGGATGAGGACAGCGCCTTCCCGGTGGATGAAGAAAAGATGGAGGAGTTGCTGGGGCACTTTGCCTCCTTCGGCGCGGCCTTTATCATTGAGAATGTGGAGGACTTCGGCCAGTATGGGCTGGACGATCCCGTCTGCACCATCTCCATGACCACGGATGAAGACAGCTATGAGATCCTGGTGGGAGAGTTCAGCACCATGGATCAGCAGCGGTATGTCTCCATCGGGGATGGAAATGTGTACCTGGTGAATGAGGATCCTGCCGAGGCCTTTGACGTGGCCATTGAGGGCATGATCGACAACGACGACGCGCCCACCATCGCCCAGGCTCAGTCTATCGCCTTTACTGGAGAGGATGAATACCAGGTGACCTATCAGGCGGAGGGCGGAGCGTCTTACCGGGGCGAAGACGTCTACTTTACCCAGCTGGACGACGGAGAGACCCTACCCCTGGATACTCAGCTGGTGGAGGGCTATCTGAGCCAGCTGGAGGGCCTGAGCCTGACTGATTACGTGACCTACAACGCCACGGAGGAGGAGATCCAGGCCTGCGGACTGGACGATCCGGAATTCACTGTGTCCGTGGAATACACCTGGACGGATGAGGACGACCAGGTGCAGTCCAGTACCTTCCTGCTCCAGCTCAGCCGGGATCCGGAGGAACTGGCCGCCGCTGGAGACGACGAGGAGGCTTTGGCCGAGGTGACCGCATACGCCAGAGTGGGCCAGTCCCAGATCCTGTACCAGATTACCGCGGATGAATATGACTCTCTCACTGCGGCCTCCCGGAACGACCTGCGGCACCAGGAGGTGCTCCCCGCCGACCTGGATGACATCTCCAAGATCGATGTGACCCTGGATGGGCAGACGTACACCATAACTGCGGAGCAGACGGAAGACGGCCCCGTATATTCCTACGGGGAGGAAACGCTGGAGGACGGCGACCTGGAAGGCTGCCTGGAGGCTCTGACGGCTACTTCCTTCACCGACGAGCAGCCCACACAGCAGGAGGAGCTTACCCTGACCATCTATCCCGATGTGGAGGGAGATCCCAGCGTTACCATTACCTTCTACCGGTATAACGGCACCGACTGCCTGGCAGTGGTGGATGGAGCGCCCCTCTGCCTGGTGCAGCGCAGCGCCGTTATCGACCTGGTGGAGGCGGTCAACGGGGTTGTCCTGGAATAAAACCTTCTGAAAAAGTTGATTTGTTTGGGAAAGGGTGTCCCTCCTTTTTCTTACAGATGGAACGCGCGCCTGCCGGCTATGCCGGCAGGCGCGCGTTCTTTCCGGCATAGCCTGGCCTTTGGGGGCATATGGTATAACGGCCATATGGAAACGATTCCGGCGGCGGCATGGGATCATCAGCCGCACGGCGGTTCATATATTTTGCTTGAAGGCCCTTTTTCTCGCCTCTGACGGGGCAACCGAAAAAGCTGGCCGTTATACCATTCCGGCTCCGCTGTCATGGTATAACAAAGGGAACGGGGGCGGAAAAATGGGACGAGGCAGGGAAGAGACAGGCGGGAACTGGGGCGCCCGGCGGGTGGCTGGACTGGCGCTGATGCTGGTAGGAGTGATTTTTTTTACCCCCTTGCTCACGGTACGGGGAGAGCCTATCTGGGCGGGATCGGATGAGCTGCCCAGCGGAACCCTGCCCATTCAGTGGGATATCCAGAGCGACGCCCGGGATAAGGGACGGGTGGTGCGGCTGGCTATGCCGGATGGAAGCGTGCAGTCCATGACCATGGAGGACTACCTGTTTTCCGTGGTGGCCGCGGAGATGCCGGCAAAGTTTGAACTGGAGGCCCTGAAGGCGCAGGCCTGCGCCGCCCGGACCTACACGGTGGGGAAGCAGCTGTCCGGCCCATCCGACCACCCGGACGCTGATGTATGCACGGACACCGCCTGCTGTCAGGCGTATATCTCGCCAGAAGAGGCGGCGGCCAACTGGGGGGATCAGGCGGAGGAATATACCCAAAAAATCCAACAGGCGATATCGGAGACAGACGGGCTGGGCGTGCTGTATCAGGGGCAACCCATCCAGGCGGTATTTTTCTCCTCCGCACCCGGGTACACGGTGGATGCGGTGGAGGTGTGGGGCAATCAGGTGGACTATCTGACCAGCGTGGCCAGCCCGGAGGGGGAGGAGGTTCCCAACTACCACAGCCAGGTCACCATGACCCGTGAACAGGTGGAGCAGGCCATTATGGACACCTATCCGGGGGCGGATCTGTCCGGAGCACCTGAGAGCTGGTTCGGGCAGCCGGTCACCAACCAGGGCGGCACGGTAAGCAGCATCCTGGTGGGCGGGATCACCCTCACCGGCGGCCAGGTTCGCACCCTGTTTTCCCTCCGGTCGGCCTGCTTTACCGTAGCTTGGAACGGTGAAAATTTTGTTTTTTCCGTTACCGGCTACGGCCATGGCGTGGGGATGAGTCAATATGGAGCCAACGCCATGGCAAAGCAGGGCAGCAGCTATGAAGATATCCTCACCTGGTACTACAGCGGCACCCAGGTGGATCTGCTGTGGTGAGAAAACAGTCAAAAAACAGAGAGAGAGGAAAAAATTTCGTGCATAGAGCCAAAGGGCCAGGACAAAATAGTTGCGGATGTTTCATCCGGAAACACATCCACAAACAACAAACAAAAGGAGAGAATGAATTATGTCTAACAGCAACAGCAGCAACAAACTGGTGGTTCCCAACGCCCGCGAGGCCATGGATAAGTTCAAGATGGAGGCTGCCTCTGAGGTGGGCGTCAACCTGAAGCAGGGCTACAACGGCGACCTGTCCAGCCGTGAGGCCGGTTCCGTGGGCGGCCAGATGGTCAAGAAGATGATCCAGGCCTACGAGAACAACCTGAAGTAACAAGCCGGTAAGCTAGGCTATAAAGCACAGACAGCGAGGCACGCCCCTGAAACGGGCGGCCTCGCTGTCTGCGTTTGCGCTCAATGACCGGCGATCAGGAGGGCGTACTCTCCTTGATGTAACCGGCGTAATGGGCCTTGATATACTGGGCGTCGTATTTGTACCGGGCCAGATGCTTGACCAGGCATTCATGGGCCCGGTCTCTGTCCTTTTGAAGGATGCCCTCCAGAATCTCCCAGTGCTCCGCCACCAAACTGGCGTCGTGTCCCTCGTCAGCGTGGGTGCTCATGCTGCGGACACGGTCGAAATGCACGTTCATACTCTCGGTGAGCTGATAGGCCATCTCCCGCTGGGCGAACTGGAACAGCATCTGGTGGAAATGGTTGTCCAGCTCAAACAGGCGGTTGGAGATGGGGTTTTGCAGATAAAATTCCTGCAGCTGCAGGTTCTCCACAAAGGCGGCCTCCTGCTGGGGCGTCAGGCCGGTGGCGCACAGGGCGTCTACCACCGCGCACTCCAGAGTGAAGCGGATGAACTGGGCCTCGTCAACCATGTCGTAGTCGATCAGGGAGATGGCAATCCCCTTCTGGGGCATGATATCAATGATCCGAACCTTGTGCAGGTCAATCAGCGCCTCACGAATGGGGGTACGGGAAATTCCAAGCTGTTCTGCCAGCTCTGTTTCGCTGATCTGAGATCCGGGTGCAAGCTCAAGGGAGACGATTTTCTCCCGGATCACCCGGGAGGCAAAATCCCGGGCACGCTCCCGTTCCTTCATTTGCTGCTTCTTCATGGCAGGGCCCCCTAATTTCATGTACATCAGGACTAGTATACCAGTGGAATGCCAAAACCGCAAGGGCCTATCGGGATTCTTTACGGTAAAAAAAGGTCATTTCTGGAATTGCGGGTCTGCACCGGATAGGGTGAAGCGTCATAGGCTGGAGCATCCGGTGAAGAAATGGGAGGGATGCCGATGCTGCACGAATGCAATATGTGGGTGCTGGGCGGGGATCTCCGCCAGGCCCGCCTGGCCGAATTACTGGCCGAGGATGGACACCGGGTATATGCTTATGGGCTGGAGCGGGCGGTGCATGCCACGGAGGACTTGAGTGTCCGGGAGGACCTGGAGGGAATCGGGCGGGCCGACTGCGTTATTTTCCCCTTGCCGGCGGCGGACGCCTCCGGTATGCTCCATTGTCCCCTTTCCAGTCAGCGGGTACAGATGACCCATATCCTCCAAAAGCTGTCCCCGTCCCAGGCGATCCTGGGAGGGCGGGTGGACAATGCTACCGCCGGGGCTGCGGCGGAGCTGGGGCTGACCATGGAGGACTACCTGAGCCGGGAGGAGTTGGCCGTTGCAAATGCCGTGCCCACCGCGGAAGGTGCCATCCAGATCGCCATGGAGGAGATGCCCATTACCATCCACGGAGCCAGAGTCCTGATCCTGGGCTTCGGCCGGGTGGGACGGGCGCTGGCACCCCGGCTGCAGGCTCTGGGGGCCAGGGTTACCGTGGCAGCCCGCCGGTACGAGGCCATGGCCTGGGCGGAATCCATGGGCCTGGGTGCGGAGCGGCTGGATGATCTGGGAGCGTGGCTCTGGGGCTGCGACCTGGTGGTGAACACCATCCCGGCCTTGGTACTGGGGGAGCGGGAGCTGACGCTGATTCGGCAGGACTGCCTGATTCTGGATCTGGCCAGCAAGCCTGGCGGCGTGGATTATCCGGCGGCGGAGCGGCTGGGGCGGCGGGTGGTGTGGGCCCTGTCCCTGCCTGGAAAAACCGCGCCTGCCTCAGCGGGAGCCGCCATTCGGGATACCGTTTACCACATGCTGGAGGAGCGGGGGCTGTAGCGGCTCCCAGGCGGGCGTAGGCCCGTCGGCACAGGAGGAATCAATGGAAAGGAAGGAATCCGATTATGGAGGAGAAAACCGTTGGCTTTGCCGTCTGCGGCTCCTTTTGCACCCATGCCAGGGCTATGGAGGCCCTGGAAGAGGTGGCCCGGCGCTTTGCCCACGTGATCCCCATTGTCTCCCAAACGGTGGCCGATACCGATACCCGGTTCGGGGCGGCACATGATTTGATGCGGGAGATGATGCGGATTTGTGACCACCGTGTGCTTACATCCATTGTAGAAGCGGAGCCCATTGGGCCTAAAAAGATGCTGGATCTGCTGATTATCGCTCCCTGTACCGGCAATACCCTGGGAAAGCTGGCGGGGGGAATTGCCGATACCTCGGTGACCATGGCCGCCAAAGCCCACCTGAGAAACCAGCGTCCGCTGCTGATCGCTCCGTCCACCAACGACGGCCTGGCGGGATCCGCGGCCAATCTGGGCAGCCTGATGGCCCGGCGGAACATCTACTTTGTCCCCTTCGGCCAGGACGATCCGGTGGGAAAGCCCACCTCTCTGGTGGCTGATTTTTCCCTGGTGGCCGACGCCGCCCAGGCGGCGCTGGCGGGGCAGCAGCTTCAGCCCATGCTGGTGTGCCCATAAAAAATCGGAGGCCTTCAGGCCTCCGATTTTTTAGATTTCCCGAATAATGCCCATGGGCGTGCTCTCAGAGGACTGGCCCAGGGGGTTGTCCCGCAGGATCTCAGCCAGCTTGGCCAGGGTGGGCTCCCGGTGGGAGAAGCCCAGGATGTTGGCGCCCAGGTCGTTGATGTCCACAATGGCCACCGGATGACCCAGAGCCTGGGACAGGCGCTTGGCGGTGCCGTTGGGATCGTCGGGGGTAAGCACTACATAGTGGTCGTAGGGAGGGATGGTGCCCTCGGTGGGGCCGTCGATGCCCCGGGCCTTGGGGCCGGCAACAATGTAGAACCAGCCCTTCTGCCGCAGCAGCTTTCCAATTACACTGCAGAAGGCGGCAAACAGGATCCGGGGCGTGCCGCACTCCCGCAGAGCCATCTCCATGGTCTCGGGGATGCCCAGTCCGATGCCGGCAGGGGTTTTGGTGACGTAGCGGCTGAGCTTAACGGCCAGGGGGCGAGGCTTGATGTCCTCCATGGGAATGGCCCGGCTCTGGGTGCAAGCCACGGCCTTCTCCGAAATGAACAGGATATCTCCCGGCTGCATTTTGTCCTTGGCGTACTGAGCCACCACGTCCTCCATGCGGTCGCAGTTGGTAATCAGGTGGGTTTTTACGGGGATACGCTGGTACTCCTTACCATCAACCTTACGGATCAGCTGTTTGCCCGGATTGGCCTGGTACATGGTATCGTCCTGCATTTGTATTCGCTCCTCTCAGGCAGAACCTGCCTTGTGATGTTTCTCTGTTGTGTTGTCCGCAATGTCGCTGCGGGAAATGCGACGCCCGGGCCAAATGCCGTCTGGATGAGGCGGAAGAGCGGCGGGCGGGCACGGATATGGCTATGGGGGTTGAACGCCCTCACGGGGCGAAAAAACCGGCAAACATTCAATGTATAACAGGTGACACGAGGTTATTATAGCACGAACCAGTTTCCTTTACTACCTTAATTTTCATTCTCAGGGATAAACTCCAGGTCTTCCGGTTCCTCCGGCAGCGGACGGCGGCGGTGCTCCACAGGCCCCCAGGCGGGGAGCGGCAGCCGCTGCATGGCGCCGAAGGCCCGGGATTTCAGGCCGGGATAGCGGCCGTTGAGCTGGTAAATCAGTTCCTTGATCTCCTGGCGCTTGGTGTTGCCGTCGGCGGGACAAGGGTTGTGGACGACGGGCAGATTCAACCGCTGGGCGGTATGGCGGATCAGATTTTCCCCGCAGTAAAGGAGGGGGCGGATCTGGGAAATCTGGGTGCGGTCCAGCCAGGTCACCGGCTGGAAGCAGGACAGGCGCCCTTCAAAGATCAGGGACATGAACAGGGTTTCCACCGCATCGTCATAGTGGTGACCCAGAGCTATTTTGTGAATGCCCCGCTGCTGCATAGCATTGTGCAGGGCGCCCCGGCGCATCTTGGCGCACATGGAGCAGGGATTTTTCTCCTTCCGCAGGTCGAAAATAATGTGGTGGATCTCGCTGGGCAGCAGAGTGTATGGGACGTCCAGCTCCTGGCAGAATTGGGCCACGGGAGTGAAGTCCATGCCCTCCCGGCCGTCCGCATGCCCCATGTCCAAGGTAAAGGCCTCCACCTGGAAGGGAACCGGGTAAAATTCCCGCAGCTTGGCCAGAGCGGTCAGCAGCACCAGGGAATCCTTCCCGCCGGAAACCCCTACCGCGATGCGGTCGTTGGGCTGGATCATGTCATAGTCCTCCACGCATCGGCGCACCAGGGATAAGATACGGTTCATGATAACCTCCAAACTGTGAAACCCCTTGAGCGGCAAGGGTTTTCACAAAAATCAAAATGCAAATTGAAAACGAGAAATTAAAAGAAAATAAACGTAAAAAAGAGATTGAGAGAGATTTAATAATCTCAGTGAAAAAAGATAAAAAAACCCGTTGACACTTGGGGGCCTAAATACTATAATACAAAACGTTCCGCTTGTACAGAGCGGAACAGGAACGTATTTAAGGATGGCGCACAGCGCCGTGGGGTCGGCGGCGGAAGGCTGGGCAGCCCCCAAGCTGGGGCGGGAAAAGTCCCCGTGGTTCGGGCGTCATCGTTAAAAAGGAAAAATGGAGGTTGCACCTATGTCCACTTTTATGGCAAACAAGGCTACCATCGAGCGTAAGTGGTACGTGATCGATGCTGCCGGCAAGCCCCTGGGTAAGACTGCCGCCGCCGCTGCCACTCTGCTGCGCGGCAAGCACAAGCCCGACTACACTCCTCACGCTGACTGCGGTGACTTTGTCATCAGCATCAACGCTGAGAAAGCTGTTCTGACCGGCAAGAAGCTGGATCAGAAGTACTATCGCCGCCACTCCGGCTGGGTGGGCGGTCTGAAGGAAGTCAAGTACCGCACCCTGATGAACGAGCGTCCTGAGCTGGCCATGCAGCTGGCTGTCAAGGGTATGCTGCCCAAGAACATCATCTCCAAGGACTCTCTGACCCGCCTGAAGATCTATCGTGGCGGTGAGCACGAGCATGCCGCCCAGAAGCCCGAGATCTGGGCTGCCGAGTAAGCAGGAGGTAGACGATCATGTACAAGAGCAAGAAGCCTTATTTCTATGGCACCGGCCGTCGGAAGTCCTCCGTGGCCCGTGTGCATCTGTTTGAGAACGGCACCGGTTCCATCACCATCAACGGCCGTGACATCGACGACTACTTCGGCCTGGAGACCCTGAAGCTCATCGTGCGTCAGCCCCTGGCTGCCACCGATACTCTGGGCAAGGTTGACATTGTCGCCACCGTCACCGGCGGCGGTGTGACCGGCCAGGCCGGCGCCATCCGCCACGGCATCGCCCGTGCTCTGCTGCTGGTCAACGAGGAGTACCGTCCCGCCCTGAAGGCTGCCGGTTTCCTGACCCGCGATCCTCGTATGAAGGAGCGCAAGAAGTACGGCCTGAAAGCCGCGCGGCGTGCTCCTCAGTTCTCCAAGCGCTAAAATGTTTCAAATTATCCCGGAAAACCTCGGTTTTCCGGGATTTTTCTATCTAATTGTTCTA
>CALXDY010000031.1 GCA_944387225.1 uncultured Oscillospiraceae bacterium
ACCAAGGGCAAGTCCTCCTCCGCCTATTACCTGAAATCCATCCTGGATGTGTTTCAGGCTCAGCAGGGAAAGGGGGAGACCGGTGTGGTGTCCTCCATTGACACCTATGACGGGGTGGAGCGGTTCGAGTCCCATCTTACCACCCCGGAGCCGCTGGATCTTCAGCGGCACTTTGCCAACGCCGCCGACGCCGGGCTGGAGTATGTGACCATAGAGGTGTCCAGCCAAGCCCTGAAATATCACCGTTCTTTATGTACCCGTCTGGCGGCGGCCTGTTTCCTCAATATCGGATACGACCACATTTCCCCCATTGAGCACCCGGATTTTGAGGACTACTTCGCCTCCAAGCTGAAAATTTTCCACCAGGCGAACGTCAATTGTGTAAACCTGGACTGTGACCATGCCCAGCGGATTCTGGCCGCGGCCCAGGAAGCCGGCGCCCCCATCATTACCTTCTCCCAAAAAGATCCCTCCGCCCAGGTCTATGCCAGCCAGGTGCGGAAGGAGGGAGGACAGATTCTGTTCCAGGTGCGCACCCCCAGCTGGGAGCGGGAGCTGCGTCTGACCATGCCCGGGCTGTTCAACGTGGAGAACGCCCTGGGTGCCATCGCCGTGTGCGAGGCCTTCCACATCCCTCAGTCCGCGGTATATACCGGCCTGGTCCGGGCCAGAGTACCCGGGCGGATGGAAACCTACGTCAACGCCGACGGCAGCCTGTCCGCCATCGTGGACTACGCCCACAACCGTCTGTCCTTCGAAGCCCTGTTCCGCTCTGTGCGGGCGGAATACCCCGGCCATGCCATGGCCATCGTTTTCGGCTGCCCGGGACAGAAGGCCATTGACCGGCGGCGGGATTTGGGGCAGATGGCGGGCCGCTGGTGCGACCGGGTCTACCTCACGGAGGAGGACAGCGGGGAAGAGGACACCCTGGAGATCTGCCGGGAGGTAGCCGCCCATGTGGAAGAGGAGGGCCGCCATCCGGTCATCATCCCCAACCGCGGCGAGGCCATCCGCCAGGCGATTCTGGACAGCGACGGCCCCACTGTCCTGCTGGTGACGGGAAAGGGCCAGGAAACCCGGCAGAAGCGGGGGAGAGCCTATATTGACACCCCCACCGATGTGGAGTACGTCCAGGCCTTCCTGCAGGAATACGACCTGCGCCGGGGTCTGACCGCCGTCAGTTCCGCCCGGGCCGCCCTGTCCCTCCTCCCCGGTCTGGAGGAGCGTCAGGGGGAGACCTGGCTGGTGTGCTGCCCCCAGAACTGGGAAGAGGTTGCCCAGGACGCTGCCGCCCTGTCCCGCACCGGCATGCGTCTGGTGCTGGTATCCCCCCAGGCCGGCCCCATTCCCGCCTCCCTTTCCGGAATGGGCGTATGCCTGTCCGCCGGGGACGGCGGCCTGCTGAAAAAGGCCAGCTCCGGCTACACCGTCCAGCCCAAGGTACTGGACACCCTTCTGGACGGCGGTTTCATCCCCGTCCTCACCGGCGGATGGGAGGAGGCCCAGGCCATCGCCCAGGCCATGTCCGCCAGCCGGCTGGTATTGTTCACCAACCAGGAACCCTCCCTGGCTTTGGGAGAGAACCGGCAGGTGGAGCTGCTCCATATGGACGGGAAGAAGGCGGACGAGCTGCTGGCTGAGCATGGGCTGCCCGCCCCCATCCACACCGCCCTCCAGTCCGCCCGGGAATGCGTGGCGCTGGGCGTGGGCCGCGTTACCCTGCTGGACGAAAACGCCCCCCACATTCTGCTGCGGGAGGCGCTGGGTCAGCGGGTGCTGGGTCTGTCCGTCAAGGGCTGAACATCTACACAGGGCTGCGTTCCCTTGCAGCCGGGAAGGAATCGAAACATGAACGAATTTCACGGACGTCAGAATTATGTAGCCGACCCTGAACTGATGCGGGCGGTGAATATTGCCATGGTGCTGCAGAAGCCCCTGCTCATCAAAGGCGAGCCGGGCACCGGAAAAACCATGCTGGCGGAGGCCATCGCTCAGGCCCTGGACATGGAGCTGATCATCTGGAACATCAAGTCCACCACCAAGGCCCAGGACGGCCTGTATGTCTACGACGTGGTGCAGCGGCTGTACGACAGCCAGTTCGGCACCGCCGGGGTGGACAACATTGAAAAGTACGTCAAGCTGGGCAAGCTGGGCCAGGCTTTTACCGCCGAGAAGCAGGTCATCCTCCTCATTGACGAGATTGACAAGGCCGACCTGGAATTCCCCAACGACCTGCTGTGGGAGCTGGATCGGATGGAGTTCCACATCCCCGAGACGGGAAAGACCGTCATCGCCAAGCACCGTCCGGTGGTTATCATCACCTCCAACGCAGAGAAGGAGCTGCCCGATGCCTTCCTCCGCCGGTGTGTGTTCCACTACATCGAGTTTCCCGACAAGGAGCTGCTGGCTGAGATCGTCCGGGTCCACTTCCCTGATCTGGACGAGGCGCTGCTCACCCAGGTGCTGGAGGCCTTCTACCGCATCCGCCAGCTCCCCTCCATCAAGAAAAAGCCCTCCACCAGCGAGATCATCGACTGGATCCGGGCCCTTCAGCACGGAGGGGTGGACCCCAAGCGGGTGGTGAAGGAGATCCCCTATCTGGGCGTGCTGGTGAAAAAGAACGAGGACATGGACACGGTCAGGCGGATGTGGCGGTGAGACCATGTTTGAAGACTTTCTGTATTTGCTCCGGCGGAACGGACTGAAGGTCTCCCTTACTGAGTGGATGTCCCTGATGGAGGCCCTGGAGAAAGGGCTGCACAGCTCCAGCTTCACCGGCTTTTACTACCTGTGCCGCTGCCTGTTGGTGAAAAGTGAGGCAGACTTTGACTGCTTCGACCGTACCTTCCTCCAGTACTTCCGCGACGTCCCCTTTGAACAGGAGGTATCCCAGGAACTGCTGGACTGGCTGGACCGCCCCGACGTGCTCACCGACTACGCCAACTGGGACGAGGAGCAGGCCCGCATCAACGAGATGCTGTCAGAAGAGGAGATCGAGCAGATGCTCCAGGAGCGGATGAAGGAGCAGACGGAGGAGCACAACGGCGGCAATTACTGGGTGGGCACCCACGGCATGTCCGTGTTCGGCAACTCCGGCCTTTCCCCCAAGGGTATCCGGGTAGGGGGGCAGGGGATGCACCGCCGGGCCTTCCGGGTGGCCGGGGAGCGCCGGTTCCGGGATTTCCGGGGAGACAACACCCTGGACACCCGCCAGTTCCAGGTGGCTTTGCGCCATCTGCGCCAGTTCTCCGGCCTGGTAGATCTGCCCGCTACAGAGTTCGACGTGGACAACACCATTCAGGACACCGCGGACAACGGCGGAATGCTCACCGTACGGTACAAAAAGCCCCGGCAGAACACGGTGAAGGTGCTGCTGCTGATGGATTCCGGCGGTTCCATGGATTACTACGCCCAGATGTGCTCCGCCTTGTTCCAGGCGGTGAGCAAGGTAGGCCACTTCAAGGATTTGAAGGTGTATTACTTCCACAACTGCCCCTACAACCACGTATACCGCACCCCAAATCTGATGTCTGCCGACGCCCTGCCCACGGACTGGCTGCTGTCCAATCTGTCCTCGGAGTACAAGGTCATCTTCGTGGGAGATGCCCAGATGGCTCCCCATGAGCTGATGGGCGGCTACTACTACGGCCGGGACCGGCAAAGGGATCCGGACACCCCGAAATGCGGCCTGGACTGGCTGCGCCGGTTCCGAAACAAGTACCCCAACGTGATCTGGGTCAATCCCAGTCAGCGGCCCAGCTGGGGCCAGTACTGGACCCAGACCTACGACACCATCGCCGCTATCTTTCCCATGTTCCCCCTTACCGTGGACGGTCTGGAGGCAGGGATGAAGAAGCTGCTGGCGCGGTAACCCCTTCCAATAAAACGCCCTGGAGCCTTTTACAGCTCCAGGGCGTTTTTTATTCTCCCTGTGGGATCAGGTTTTCTTCCCGATAGGCCTGGGCCAGCAGGAAATCGGCCAGGAAGGCGGAATCCGCCTCGTCCAGGGTGTCGGTCAGGTTTCCTTCCTCATCCATGTAGATGCCCATAGAATGGAGCAGCGGCGTGACCTCCCGCATGTCCCGGGACAGCTGGAGGAAGGAGGGGCCCGTCCAGCCGCACTGGTTAAATACCTCCGTCATGAGGAAGCAAGGGGAGAAGTCCCCGCCGTCCCCCACAAAGGCATTGTCCAGTACCTCCTTGGCGGCAGAGTTTGCCCAGATCAGATAGGGGGTGGAGTAGTATTGATAGAAGCCCTCCAGGGTGGAGGTATTGAAGTTGGCGTTGATGCCCAGATAGCCGGAGTTTCCGTTTCCGCCCCAGGGCTTGTGGTCGCCGAACAGTACCAGCACTGTGGGCTCCTCCAGCTCCTCCAGCCGCTGGGACAGGCCTACCATAGCCTGAATGGTCTCATTCACCCCATGGAGGTAATTGCTGAACACATAGCAGCTTTCCGCCGGAAGGCCGCTCTCCGCCGGGTCAATGATGGCCTCGTAGCTCATGTGGTCATACTCATAGGGTCCGTGATTCTGGTAGGAGACGGAGAAGGAGAACACCGGCCCGGCTCCCTGACCAATCTGATCCACCAGATCCTGATAAATCTCTCCCACCAGGATATCGTCGGAGTGCCACTGGGCGGCCACAGGATCCACCAGCTGGCCATAGTGGTTTTCCGTGAACCAGTATTCCTGGAAGCCCAGATACCGGTTCACATTCTCCCGGTCATAGAACCACCCGAAGCCCGGGTGGCCTCCCCGGGTGTTATATCCCTGCCGGTCAAAATACCAGACATAGGAGTCGGTGGGCTGGACGAAGTCGGAATGCTGGCTGTAGCCGGTGAGAAAGGCCCACTCACTGTCCACCGTGCCCCCGGCAAAGATGTTGGTCAGCAAATTGCCTGAGACGGATTGCTCCTCCAGCCGGTGCCAGCTGTCGTAGACCTGCTGCACACCAGGCTGCTCCGCCAGAGCAGGGAAGTCGGTCAGGTCGCAGAAGGCCTCCAGCATGATGCCTACCACATTGACCTTCTCATTCTGGGGAATATCCGCCTCCGGATAAGCGCTTAAAATCTCCTCCGGCGTCCGCTGCCCTTCGCCTCCCGCTGCCGGCCCCGGCATGGACTGGGGCAGAATATCGCTCATACTGAACAGAAAGGAATAGACAGCCCCGTGGCTGATATAGGCATGGCTGTCCGACCACGGGTTGAACCACTCCCCGTCCGGATTGGTATTTTCATACAACTCCTCGTCCAGGTACAGGGCCGGCATAGCTACCCACAGCAGCGCCAGGGCGGACAGCAGCCCAAACAGCCGTTCACGCACCCCCCCTTTTTTCCTGGGCAGAACCACACACACCACGGCCAGACCCACCAGGGCCAAAGCCAGATCCAGACAAATCAGCGGAGTAACCTCCAGGGAATATTTCCCGGCCATATTGCCGGCCTCAAACACCAGCTTTAAATCCTCCGCCACAAAAGGGTCTCCCCGAAGCTGAATCTTGAAATAGCTTACCAGCGGAATGGCTAACGTAGGAATGGCCGCTATGATGTAAGCCGCCCACCCCCGTCCTGTGAGGCAATACGCCGCCCACAGCAGCAGCACCACCGGCAGCAGGTTCAGCGCCAGAAGAGTGGGACTGCTCAGACAGCCCTCCAGCAGTTCCAGCCCCGATACCTCGGAAAGGCTGTCCGCCCCAATGGGCAGGGCCAGCAGCCCCAAAAAGAGCCCCGCCGCCGTGAGCCACAGCACACGCCAGACAGGGTACCATGCCGCCCCCTTCACCTTTTCTATAAAGGCCGGGGCCGTCACGTGCGTTCTTCCCTTCATGCTTCCGCCTCCGTTATATCTGATTCTCCCCCGCAGGGGTCTGCGGGGGAGAATCCTTTCTCATATGTATCTCGGCTGCCGCAATATGGAAGCCCTGCTTGCGGCAGCTCATCCTATCGTTTTCCGGACCAAAAAGGCCAAAAAAGAGGTATAATAGCCGCAATGCGGCTATTATACCACAGTTTTTTTCAAAACGAAAGAGATTTATGGACGCGGTATCCATTTTCTCCGATCTATGTCAATCACCACAGCACCGGTATCCATCCGCCGGGTCCCGCTCTTATTGGACCGCCGCCTTTTTCTCTCCCTTGCTGTCAAATACCGCAATCAGGATAGCCGCCAGCACAACAAAGAAGGATCCCACCAGCGTGCGCACCCCAACCGCCTCATGAAACGCGAAATATCCCACCACCAGACTGGTAATCGGCTCACAAGTGCTGAGGATTGCCACCCGCTGGCCGCCGATGAAAAACGTGCCCATCTGGAACAGCACCACGGCTCCCACACTGAGGGCAAAGGAGAAAACAAAGGAGATCACCCAAATGCTGAGCCTTGTGGGAAGTCTGAGCTGTCCCGAACACACGCAGACAAGGAACAGGACCACAGAGGAAACCGAGGCCACATAAAAGCTGAACTTGAACCCGGCAATTTCCTTATGCCGGCATCTGGCCAACAGGATAATGTATGCGGCGTAGGTGATACCGGATAGGAGGGCCACAGCGCTGCCAAACAGATTGATGGGCTCTCCGGGATCATAAAACAGCGCAATTCCCCCCGTGCAGATCAGTATGCACACCAGTGGGCCGCGCCCCACCTTTTCCCGGAGGAAAAGTGCGCTTCCCAACACGGTGGCCGCGGGATAAATGAAGTGGAATACCGTGGCTGTGCCCGAGGAGATGTAGTTATAGGAAGTAAACAGCAGGATGGGGGTAATGCAGCATCCGAAAAGAGCGATCAAGCTGATTTCCTTCAGTGCATCCCTGCTGATGGCCAGAGTCCCTCCGGTCTTCTTTGCCAAAACCGCCAGAACGGGAAGGGCCAGAAAATTTCTCAGGAAAACCAAGGTTATGGAGTTGACCCCATCAGCATAGATCACCTTGGCTCCCAGCGGCATACAGCCGAAGATTACCGCACTGATGATAATGAACAGATACCCCTTCATGTGCTTCGTGAGAAAGGTATTCGGCAGAGCATGAGCCGCAAAGGCAACTGCCTGGACAACGCTGTCGTGGAAAATTTCTTTGGCTTGCTCAAAAGCGAATTGCTGTATCTGCAA
This sequence comes from uncultured Oscillospiraceae bacterium, assembly GCA_944387225.1. Lineage (GTDB taxonomy): Bacteria > Bacillota > Clostridia > Oscillospirales > Oscillospiraceae > Lawsonibacter. Next base: position 7,102 of record CALXDY010000031.1, read on the forward strand.
GAATTTGAATCTATGGAACACTTCAAGCGGGAACTGTTGGACTATCTGGACTACTACAACAACCGCCGTATCAAGGCAAAGCTAAAGGGCTTGCCGCCTGCACTGCACAGACAACAAGCCCTTTCGGC
>CALXDY010000032.1 GCA_944387225.1 uncultured Oscillospiraceae bacterium
GGCAGCACCGGCAGGGCCAGCACCTGCCCGTTCCAGGTGAAATAAATTCCGTATGTCTCCATATTCCTCCCCCATCCCTGATGCCCGCCGTCGGCAGACCCAAAGGGGCCTACCAGACTCTGGCTCCCGGCCGGGCGGCGGAGCCGTTGATCTGCTCCAGCAGCACGTCCCGGATGGCCTGGGTCAGCCGCATGCGGTCGGCGGCGGTGTTGCCCGTGTTCTGCCCCGTGACCTGGATCACCGGAGCCTGGGTGGTCACCCGCACCGGCTGGTTCTGGGGTCTGGCCCCCTCCCGCAGCAGCCGGAGCAGGATCTCCCCGGAGGAGGAGGAAGGCCCCGTCTCAAAGGGCCGTTCCCCCAAAAGCTGCTGGGAGGGGGCAGCGGTTCCCAACTCCCCGGCCTGGAAAGAGGCCGGGATCCAGGATGCCGCTTCCTGCCCCCACAGGTCCGGAAGAATACCGGAGACAGGGGACAGGCCCCCGCTCCCCAGAGCCGCCGCGGCCGTCCGCTCAGCGGCGTCCATGACAGAGCCTCCCTCCGGCTCTCCAGGCAGCCTCCACGGCTCCGCCCTCCCGGGCTCCGGCCAGGAGAGCATAACCTGGGCATTGTCCTCTTCCGGTTGGGGCAAAGCCCCCTGTCCCGCCGTGACCGCAAAGGGCAGGGCAGCCGCCTCCGGCAGTCGTTTTTTCATCCCCGGAGGCAGAACGGCTCCGGATACCGGCATCTCTTCCAGGGCAGCAGGCTCTCCCCCGCCGGTGGGCAGCAGCCCCGCCGTATTGCCCTGGGGCAGCAAAGCCTGGGCCGGGGGCAGCCACTCCAGCCCGGCTGCGTCCTCCCCCAGGCCGGGCACCGGCCTCCAAAGGGCGGACTCCAGGGCCAGGCGGTACAGCATAACAGGCAGATTCCACGCTTCCATGGCTCTTCCTCCCCCTTTCTCACCGCCCTTGCGGGGCGGCTCGGCTCTCCAGATCCCGGCGGACAAAGGCCCGGATCAGGGCCCGCTCCCGCAGGGGCAGGGCCTCATATCGGGAAGGAGGCCAACCCAGATTGACAAAGCAGTAATAGGCGGTCAGCACCTCCGGGTCGGCCTCCTCCATCAGTTTTTTGCTTCGGCCTCCACATCGCCGCCGGTAAAGCCGGAGACCTCCAAAATCGCGTTGACCAGCTTTCGATATTCCCCGGAGTACAACATTTTTCCCGGTACCTCCAGGGGATCCATGGTGCCGTAGGCCTGGCACAGCTCCCGGCTGGAGAAGTCGGGCTCCACCGTCCCGGCCAGCACCAGGCGGCGGTGGTAGTCCACCGTGTCCAGATACTCCTGGGCCGCGCCCCCCACCTTGGCGCTGCGGCGGCACAGGCGGGTGATCCGGTCGTTTTCGCTCTGGCTCACCGCCCGTACCCGGAAGGGGACGGGCTGGCCGTCCTCCCCCCGGAACCGGCGGGAAACCACCACATCCTGTTCGTCATTGACGGACACAGGATTCAAAAACGCAGTCAGCTTGCTCACCAGTCCCCACCCCCTTACACGCCATAATCGGATTCGGCGGAGAAGGAGGCCAGCTTCTTGGCGGAGGTGTAGCTGAAGGTGAAGGGCTGCTCCAGCATGTCGTTGTCCACATCCAGAATGGACAGCAGCACCTCTCCGCTGAGCTTGCAGCCATAATAGACCATGGTCTGCTCCCCCACTGTGGCGGTAGGGTCGCTGTTGGTCACCTGGAGGTCGAAGTAGGTCACCTTCCCCGTCTCCATGTAGTCCAGAGCCATCTGGGTCAGCAGGTCAGAGCCGAAATACAGCACGCCGCTGCCCGTCTGGCGCACACCGATGTTCTTGGGCTGGATGCGGGTGGTGCCCAGGGCCTTCATCTCCTTGGTCTGAATGTCGGCCACCACCTTGATCTCCCTGGCCCGGAACAGCTCGTGTACCTTGCCGTCCACCGTGACGGTGGCGGTGCCCAGCTTGCCGCTGAGGGTGTCTCGTTCCAGTAAAAACGTCATGTCTTTCCCTCCTTACGCCAGCTCCATGGTCACGTAGATCTTTTCCACGCTGTCCACGCTCTGGATTGCCAGGTTTACGGTCACAGAATCAGCCTCCGAGCCAGGCAGCACCTCCACGTCGTCGGGATCCAGGTTCTGGATGCCGTCGGCGGCCTGAAGCTGAAGGAGGTAGCCCAGAATGGCGGCCTTCAGCCGGCTGCGCCCCTGGTCGTTGTTGTGCACCACACCCAGAAAATTCCGGACAAACTGGTCGTAGATGTCGTTTGCCATGGCGGCCCAAAGGCGCACCACCCGGTTTTTCCGTCCGGAAACTCCCATTTCCTGGGAAATAGTCGTCAGGGTATTGATGTCCTGCTCCACCCGGACGGTGCCCTGGTCGGCGTTGAGCAGGAATTCCCCCCGGGACAGCCCCTGCTCCATCTGGCTGTCGGTAAGCAGAGGGGCAACGGAGACAGCGTCGGGGTAGGAGGCAGCGGTGAGGGACTGGTTGAAGGCGGCCCCGGCCAGAGCGCCGGCCAGCCACCAGGCGGTCTGACCGGGGGTGAGCACCGTGCCGTCGCTGAGGGTGACGCCGGAGGTCAGATTGACCACGTAGGGGCTGTCAAAGGCCGTTTCGGCGTCGGCCACCACCAGCTGGCTGTACCGGCCATGGTTGTCCGCCAGATCCTTGACGAAGGCGGCCATAGCCTGCTGTACCGTCCCGTCGTCCCCGCCGTACAGCAGCACGTCGAAGCGGTAGGGGGCCAGAGCCTGTAAAAAAGCGGTGTAGTCCGTCCCCTCCACCGTGCCGTCCTTGCCGCCGGTGAAGGGCGTCCCCACCCCGGCGGTAAGGGCGCCGCTGCCGGAAAAGTCGGCCCAGTCGTTGTCCGCCAGATCCTCCACACGGGCGGCGGCCTGCTGCCACACCACGGAGCCGTCCAGGATCAGGGAGACGGTAAACAGGTCCTCCTCGTCCTCCTGGGCCGCCACCACCAGGGTCAGCCCGTTGCCCCGGCTGCCGGGGTATTTGGCGGTGGCCGTCAGGGTCCCAGTTTCGGCGGAGGCCTTGGCGGCTCCCTTCCCCTCCGGGCGGTAGAGCAGCATCCGGGTAGGGGCCGCGGTGCGGTTGGTGCCCTTCAGCAGCTGCTGGAAAAGAACGTTCTCCTTGTCAGAAATATCAAAGCCAGTAAAGGGAATCAGGTTCATAGTGCTGTCCAGCTCCTGCACCTGGTTCACAGGGCCCCAGGTCAGGGGGACGCACAGGGCCACGGTACCCCGCTGGCCCACGGTAAGGCGCACGGCCTCCTTGGAACGAAAGCGGATGTAGACGCCGGGGCGCACCTTGTTCTGGGTGCTCCAGGTTCCTCCTGCCGCCATTCAAATCACTCTCCTTCATTCATTTTCCATGTGCTCTGCCAGGTAATCCGGCCCATGAGGGGACTGTCCTCCCGGCGGCGCAGCCGCAGATGAAAGGTCAGACGGTAGACCAGCTGATGATCTGCCGTCTCCCACCGGCGGGAGGTGCTCCGCAGCAGGGCGGGTTCTCCCTCCCCATCCCGGTATTCCACCACGGACAGGGCGTCGTCCAGAATCTCTGCCACCTGCCGGGCCCGCTCCATCCAGTCGGTGGGATTGACTCTGTCCCGGTAGGTGAGCTTGACCGTCACCTGGCGGCACTGCCCGCCTCCGGGACAGAGGTCAGGCTCTCCCTCCTCCCCCTGGATGAACAGACAGGGGGTTTTGACCCCCTGCTGGGCGGGATCTTCGTAAAAGTGAAAGCCCTCCAGCCTGGGGGCCAGATATTGGGCAATCTGGGCCGTCAGCCGGTTCAGATCAAATTCCATACGTCCCCCCTATTCCACAATCTCCCGGGACAGCAGGCGGATCTCCTGGTGCGCCAGGCCCGCCGCCACGCCGCCCAGCGGAAGGTCGTACCGGTTGGGCGGGGAGGCGAAGGCCCGGATCACCGGGCCCTTTCGCCCCAAGCCGCCGCCCCGGGTGATGCGCAGCTCGTCCCCCGCCCGGATCTCCGTGTCCAGCCCCAGCATAAGCATGGAATCCTGCTCGGTCACAGCGGCGGTGTCGGACAGGCTCAGGGCCTTGTGGTCGCTGCGGTAGCTGCGGTAAAGGCGACAAGGGATATCACAATACACCTCCCGCCGTTTCTGGCGAATCAGCGATCCATCCCGTTGTTCCTCCACCCGGTAGACCGTCATCCGGTCGGTGTACCACCGGTTCATCCCTCCACCCCCTTATATGACGTAGCTGCCCCCGGCCCCCACCAGACGGGCCCGGCTGGCCAGCAGCTGGCCGTAGGTGGTGGCGTTGAGATCGCCCCACTGCTGGGTGCCCTGGGTCAGGGGCTGGGTGTCGTAGGTGATGGCGGCGTCTCCCAGGGTGACGGACTTCACCGCTCCTGTTGGGGTGCCCAGAGCGGCGGCCTGCTGCCCGTCCTCACAGCCGGGGACATAGCCCCGGAGGTACAGAGTGGCCCAGTGGGCCACGTACAGAGCTACCCCCATCCGCCAGCTCTCCCGCCATTTGTCGGGCTGGATGCAGGCATTGGCCTGGGCGATAAAGGTCTCCAGCATGTGCCGGGGCAACAGGGGCCGCGGGGGCAGCTCCTCCCCCTGGGGGGTGAAAAACTGGGGATAGTCCTCCTGAAACAGCTCCAGAGTGTAGGTCCCCGTCTCCTGTCCCAGGTTGGCCGCCCGGGCCATCACCCCCTGGAAGGCGGGGGCCATCAGGCCCCCTCCTTCTTCCGGCTCACCGCCCGCTTTTTGGGGGCGGAAAGCTCCTGATCGCTCCCGGCGTTGGAAAGCACCATGTCGCCCTGGGCGATCAGGCGGCGCCCCTGCTTGGTCTGGGCCGCCCAGTCGGGCACCGGGCCCACATAGCCGTTGGGCGCATGGAAGGTCTTGGTCCGGTCAGGGCTGTAAAGCAAAACAGCCTGCTTGAACATGGCAAACATAGGCCCCCTCCTCTCACAGATCGCCGCCGATACCGTCCCAGTAGGTGATGGTCTGGGGGTAGAGGATCTGCGCCTCGGACACGTTCGCCATGTAGGCGGTGTCATAGCATACCTGCTCCACGTTGGGGGCGGACATCATACGGCTCATGGGCACCAGCTCATCCAGCTTCACGAACCGGGGGTGGTTGACATAAACCACCATCCGGTCGGTGCCGCCGCTGCCCGCGCCCTTGCACCAGTGGGTGGCGCCGATGAACAGGCTGCCGCCGTTTTTGGTGCTGAGGTTGTTCTCCATCACGTAGTCGTAGATGGACTTGCCCGCCAGCTCGGTGACAGGGGTGTTGAGGATATGGGTGTACTCCTCATAGGGCAGGAGGATGTGGTTGGGCAGAGCGGACAGGTCATAGTCGGCCTGGGCCCAGGTGGCGGTGATGGCGGCGTTGATGTCGGCCAGGATTTCGGCGGGGGTCTTGTCGGACCAGTTGCCGGTACCCTTGGCGCCGTCGGCCACGGCGGCGGCGGTGACGTTGGGATTGTTCACCAGGCCGGTGGAACCGTACTCCTCCAGGCCCACGTAAACGTTCTGATCGTTGTGCTTGTCGTAGGCCAGGCGGACGCCGTCGGTGAGCAGCTGATCCAGAGAACGGCCCACAAAGTTGGCTCGCTGGAGATCCTGGAACATCACCCGCAGGGCCACGGCAAAGACATGGGCCTTGTACATGCCCTTGTCCACGTTGGCCTGAATGACGGGCAGGCCGTTGGCGCCTCCGGCCTGGACGGGGGCGGAGCCGGAGCCGCCGGTCAGTCCGTATGCCACGGACATAGCGGAAACATAGTCCACCCAGCCGCCGCCGGTCTCCACAGGGATATCTCTGGGGTAAGTGACGCTGGAGAGGGGCTTTCTCATCAGGGGATCCCGCTTTTCCAGCTCGGAGACCAGGAAGGCGCCGCCGCTGGCGATGCCGGCGGCGTCCATGGCGGGGATGGCTGCGGGGGCGGAGCCGTGGAAGCGGACGGTACCGCCGTTGACGGTGCCCACATTGGTGAAGTTGGTCATGTCCATTCCTCCCTATCAAACATTCTGTCTGGTGAGCAGCACCAGCTCGGCCACGCCGTCAGCGTCCTTGCCGCCGCCCCACTGGGCGGCGGTGAGGGTCACGGAATTGCCCTCGTCGGCCTCTGCCTCAAAACCGCCCACCTGGGCGTCGGGGTAGCTCTCGCTCTCCTTGGTGCGGATGTAAACGGCGCCGCCGGGGACGGGGTCGCCCATCTGGCAGCGCACCTGGACGGAGCCCCGCTGGAACAGGGCCACCGCCTCTCCGGGCAGGTACTCCCCCGCCCCCTGGGTCTGGAGGGAACCGCCGGCCTTGAAGGTGCGGGCGGCCACGCCGGCAAACTGGGCGGCGGTGTCATCGGCGCCGAAGGGAAGGACGGCAGCGCCCTCCCGCTTCATGGCGGCGCCGAAGGGGACGGCCTTGTCCCCCGCCAGGGGGGCGGTGACCACCAGCATATCGGGCTGGCGGGCATAGGAACCAGCAAAGCCGTGGGGCATGGCGGCCCCGATGGTCTGAGGATTGAGCATCATCATTTAAACCTCCTTCATGTGGGGATTGCGGCTGTTGTAGGCCTGCTGGGCCTCCCGGCAGGCCAGGTCATAGGGGGTGTCCTGAGCGGCGGCTGCCCGCTGGGCGGCGCTGTCCCGGGCGGCCTGGAGCACGGGCTCCAGAGTCTCCTCCCCGCCCAGGGCGTCCAGGATGGCTCTGGCCACCCGGTTGCGGTCGTCCCGATCCTGGATGGAGGCCACGGCGGGACGCACCTGGCGCAGCAGAGCCAGCACCGCCTCCTTGGCCTGGGGATCCAGGCCGGGCTTGTCCTCCTGGATCAGCCGGGAGGGTTCCTCCTCCGGCTGGGGCAGCTGCTCCAGCACGTCGGCGGCGCTTTGGGCAAACTCCTCCAGTTCCTGGGGATCGGCCTCCCGGGCCAGCCTGCCAAAGGCGGTGAAGATGTTTTTCCAGATGTCGGTCATAGGGTTCCTGCCTTTCTCCGCCACAGGGGCGGCGTCTTGTATTGCAACCGCGGCCCCCGCCCGCCCTTTGGGGACGATGGCCACGTGATTGCCTCGGATATGGGTCTGCCGGAAGCCGTCTCCCTCCGGCTGGTAGACGCAGTGGTAGCCGCAGGAGATCTGGCGCAGACGGCCGGAGCGAATCTCCTCCATGAGAGCAGGGTCTTTAATCACCAGGTCGGCCACGGTGGCCTCCCCCACCCTGCGGACGTTGGACACATGGCCCTTGGAGTAGCGGGCCTGATTTTCCGGGGTGAGGAAGGCATCGGGATGGAGCCAGGTAACGTCCTTCCCCTCGAAGGAAGCCAGGGCCGCGGGGTGGAACACATCCTCCTCGTGGCGGCTGACCGTCACCGGCCGGTTGGGATCGCCGGACAGCTCCAGCTCGTGGGCCAGGTAGGTCTGGCTGCCGGTGCGGTTGATGGGTACATCGTGGCAGATGAGGTAGCCCTCCGGGGTCTGGGACATGTGGGGGCTGAGCCTGGTGCCGAAATATGCCTGAGCCACGGACTTCATCCTTTCTGAATCGACTTTTGTGTCTTTCGTGCTGTCTGTTGGATTTTCTCTTCTCTCTGGGCGGCGAGGGCGAAACGACAGTTTCGCACAAAATTCTTTGCCTACTTTCTTCTAAGAAAGTAGGTCCGCCTGCGGGCGGGTTCCTTTTGTTGCACGACAAAAGGAACCAAAAACGTGCCGGGGGTCCGCGGGGAGCAGATGGACTTGTCCGTGCTGTGCCAGCCCGTCCAAGGTCCATATCCCCGCTCTCCCCCCGGTCCCCCATGGGTGGTTGAACGGGCCAGTGCCGGGGCTTATCCAAGGGCCCTGACGCAAATCCCCCCGGCGGGGCGGCTCAGCTGTGTTGTCCGGCTCTCCTCCCGCCCGCGCCTCCCAGGCGCTCCCTTTTTCGTAGCCTTTGGCTTGCCCTTCTACAGCAAATATCCGCCGGGCTGCTTCCTTGATGAATATTTCTGCCATCAAAGAGAAGAAGCGCAAGCAGCGCCGGATTGTGCAGACCTGGCGGAGAACGCCGCAAGAAGCCTGTCTTTCGTGCTGGGGTGGGGAATTCGTTTCAAGACCCCAGGCGGCGAGGGCGAAACGACAGTTTCGCACAAAATTCTTTGCCTACTTTCTTCTAAGAAAGTAGGAGCGGGCTTCTTCCCTTTCCAGAAGGCCGGCCTGATAGGCCTGGATGACAGACTGGGCGTCATCCCGGCGGATCTGCGCCTCCTCCCGGGCGCTGGGCGCCCACAGGGGCGGGAACTCCACCTCCATCTCCTGGGGCATCCGACCCAGGGCGGACATGGTCAGCACAGGCAGCAGCTTTTCCAGGGCGGGCCGGAGCTTGGACTCCCGAAGGGTATCCACATAGTCATAGTAATTCCGCAGATCGCTCTCCCCCGTGGCGTTCATCCCCGCCGGAGATCGGCCGAACAGGCGGGTCATGGGGTAATGGGACGCGCCGCACAGGTTGAGACACATGGCCTCATATACATCCTTCAGCCCATCAAAGGAATACTGGCTGGTCTGGATCTGATCCCCCTTGTTCACCAGCTGCACCCCGAAGTTGGAGCGCAGCACGCTTTGGGCCTGCATCACCGACCAGAAGCGGCGCTGCTGCTCGGCGGAGCCCAGGGCAAACAGCTGCTCCAGATTCTGCACCTCCATGGTGGACACATTGGCCTGGAAGGTAAGGGCGGTCATGTTGGCAGACACGTTGTCGTGGGCCACCACATCCTTGTAGAGCGCCTCCACCTCCGACTCCCCCCAGTACTGCTCCGCCATCCGCTCCAGCTGAGGCAGCTCCCGTCCAGTGAACCGGATGACCCGGGAATGATGCACCTTGGCCGCCGTCTCCCCCTGGGGCGTCTGGATGTGGTAATACATGGGCAGCTGAAACTCCGGGTCGGACAGGTCGGTGACCAGGCGGGGATCGGGGCTGACCCCGCTCCACCGATCCAGAATGTGCAGCCCGGCGAAGGAGCCGGGGAGGATGGCGTCGGGATCCAGGGGCTGATCCAGCATCCCCTCCTGCCCCTGAATGAGAATCAGGCCCACCGCTCCGCCGTACAGGCGGCCCCAGCGCAGGCCCTCCGCCAGCTTGGACCGAAGGCATACGGCTCGCTCTGCCCGGGCCAGGGCCTTCCGCTCCTCCTCCGTAGCGCCCCGGAGCCGGTACCAGTGGCGGAGCATATCATCCACCATCAGACCCACCACATTCTGCACCACCCAGTTCTCCCGATACAGGGCGTTGAGCAGCCCGTAATTGCCGGTCATGCGGGTCATGGGGTACTGGGTGGCTTCGGTGGGCGACTGGGATCCATAACCCAGGCGGTACAGGGGGTTGGAAAAGGCGTCGGACACCGCCATTCGTTTTTCATCCATCAGGCAAACCTCCATTCAGCCAGAGAATTGACAAAGTAGCGCAGGGCGTCGGGGCCGTGGTCGTTCTCCTTCACCGGCCGGTCCTCCTCCGCCCGCTGATCCCATTGATAGGTGCTCAGCTCATCCGTCAGGCCCCGGCAGTCCCGGCAGATGTGCAGCCGCCCCTGGCGCAGCAGCACCCCTGTGCGGCGTATGCCGTCCAGCACCTGATTCTGGGCAGGCAGGACGTATACCCCCCGGCGGCTGAGGGCCTGGATAAAGCTGGCGGCGGAGGGATCCACCAGGACGGTGCAGGGCCGCCGGCCCAGGAAGGCCATCATGTCGTCGGCGTAATCCTCATCCGTCTTCTGCCGCCCCTCCTTCCGGCTGTCCCAGCGGTACTCCCCATCCACATACACCTGATCCTGCCAGTCGTAGATGTCCAGAAACACCGTGGGATTGACCGTGCCGTAATCCACCGCCACCGTCCGCCGCCCGGCGTTGTGCAGAGCGGGGGGCCGCTGCTGGGGGTCATATAGGTGGATCTGCGGGTCGAACATGTCGTAAATCCTGCCCTGGGACACCACCCATTGGCCCAGAATGAACCGTTGATAAAACACCCCGGTGTAAAGCCGGTGGTACTTCTCCCGGGTGGCCTGATCCAGAGAAGGATTGTCCTCCAGCAAGAAATGGAGGTGCTTGGCCCGCTTCTCCTCCGCTTTCAAAATCCACTCCCGGCGGAACCAGTGGTTGGGATGCTCCGGGTTGCAGTTGAACCACAGCTTGCTCCCCTCCACCGAGCACCGGGCCAGGGCCTGCTCCACAAAGGAGCGGGGCATCAGGGCCACCTCGTCCAGCAGCACCCCCGCCAGGGTGATGCCCTGGATCAGGGCGGCGGAGGACTCGTCCTTGCCCCCGAAGAGATAAAACCGGTTCTCCCGCCTCCCCCGGCTCACCCGCAGCAAATGCTCTGAGCGGTTATAGGCCAGGTGAAAATACTGTTTCAGATACCGGATCTCCATCAAGGGGGCCAGAATATTCCGCTCCACCGCCCCCACGGACCGGCCGCACAGGGCAAAGGACTGGCCGCTGTAGGCTCCCATGGCCCACAGCAGGAAGGACAGCGCCATCACCGAGGTCTTGCCCGCCCGCACCGCCCCGTCGCAGATCAGGGCGTCATAGTCCTCATAGGGAAAGCGGAGAATCTCCATCTGTTTTGGGGAAAACGCCACCGGCCATCGCCTCCTTCAAGGATCTTGTGATGGGGTCGTCCACCGCTCCATCCTCCCCCCTGGCGGCCTCCTCCTCCCGGAGATAGTCCGCCAGCCACTGGAGGGCCTTCATGGGATCAAACAGCTTCAGCCGCACCCCGGAAGAGGACTGAGCCACCTCCGCAATCAGCTGTCCATCCACCTGATCCCAGGGCTTGAGGTGGACGGCGTCCACCACCTTGTAGGGATGCTCCGGGTCGGCGTCCTTCCCCCTGTCCGGCACTTCCTCCGGGCCGAAGGTGAGAAAGTCGGTGATGTCGGCAAAGGCGATGTCCATGTACCGCCGCACCACATCGGGCATGGTCAGCAAGGTGCGCCCCATCCGCAGCCGTTTCAGCTTCTCCACCGTCTCCCCCACCCTGGGGTTGGCCAGCAGGCGGCAGCCGCCGCTGCCCGCCGTCTTTTTCCCGCAGTCGTAGGCCATGCGGTAGGCCTTGGAGGCGTTGAAGCTGCGGGCGTAATACAGGCAAAACAGCTGCTGCCGGTGGGTCAGCCCGCTGGCGTTCAGCAGCTCCGCCTCCTCCTCCGGCAGCTCCGCCCAGGTCTCCTCCTCCGTCACCAGATCCCCTCCTCCCCGAAAAAAAGAAGAGCGCCCATACAGGCACCCTTCTCAGATCCAATCTCTCATCGCCGGCCCCACCCCTGCCGCAAAAAAACCGCCCTATGGCGGCTTGTGTCATGCGATGTGTTTTCCCAACAACTCGTACTGTTGTTCCCTAATACAAGTGTACTATATATTTTCCGACTTGTAAAGTACTTTTCGAAAATTTGTTTGATTTTCTTTTTCATCTCCTTTTCGTAAACCGTTCTAATATTTCTGTTGACAATCCTCCGTGTGTATTGTATACTCAGTTCAAGATTCGGTTTACGAACAGGAGGAATCCCCATGGAGGCATCCAAGCAGCCCCAAAGCACATCCAGACCAACAGCCCGTTTTTCCACCCGGCAGATGGTGATGACCGCCCTGATGGCGGCGGTGATCTGCGTCCTGGCGCCCATGTCCATCCCCATCGGAGAGGTGCCCATCTCCCTGACCAACCTGGCCATCTACTTCATTTTGTATATTCTGGGCTGGCGGCTGGGCAGCCTGAGCTATGTGGTGTATATGCTGGTGGGCGTGGCAGGCGCGCCGGTGTTCTCCGGGTTTACGGGAGGGCTGGGCAAGCTGCTGGGCATGACCGGCGGGTACATCATCGGCTTCCTCCCCATGGCTATCATCGCCGGGCTTGCCATCGACCACAGCCGCAGCCGGATCGTCCATCTGCTGGGCATGATTTTGGGCACGATCGTGTGCTATGCCCTGGGCACCGCCTGGTTCTGTGTGCTCAGCGGCATGGGGGTCATGCCTGCCCTGGCCACCTGCGTGTTCCCCTTCATCCCTCTTGATCTGCTGAAAATGGCCGCTGCCATCGCCGTGGGTCCCATGCTCCGCCGGAGAATTGTCCAGGCGGTGGGGGAAATCCGCCCTTGACAAGGGGACAAATTGTGATAAAATAGGTCTGCTATTGAGGCAACGCATGGATGGAGCCAAGCGCCGCAGACCACCCGGAGCGAGAGGGGACAGTGAAAGCCCTCGGTGGAAACCGGCGCGTGCCACTCCGGAGCGGCCTGCGACGAGCAGGACGGCAGTCCCCCGATATGGGACGTGGAGACGCCCGGGATGTGCATTCGTCCCCGGCAATCAGGGTGGTACCGTGGAATAATCCGCCCCTGAGTCAGATCCGTTGGATCTGGGTCAGGGGCGGTTTTCTGTTGCCACCGGGAAGGAGGGAACCCATGAAACGAACTGCGGCTGTTGTGCTGGCGGGGGTGCTGTGCGCTCTTACCCTGTGCGGCTGCAAAACCAGCGGGAATCCCCTGCCTGAGGGCATGGAGGAAGAGATTGTCCTGACCCAGGGCCGGGAGGTCGTGGCTCTGCTGAATGACGGGGACTACGGCGCCGTGTACGACCGGATGCGGGACGACGCCCAGCAGACCAGCAGCCAGGAGGACGTACAGCGGTACATGGAGACGGTGCTGGAGGAGGCCGGGGCTTACGAGAAGGAATCGGAAGCCATGGCTACCGGCCAGACGCTGGACTCTACCGGTGAGGAATACGGCACCGCCGTGTTCTACTGCCAGCATGAGAAAAAGGACGTGCTGTACCGCATCGCCTACGACCAGTCCATGGAGCTGATGGGACTGGAAATCAAGATCGGATAAACTGCAATCATATATTTGGAGGTAATCAACATGTTTGATCCCAAGCCTTACGGCCTGAATGAGCTGCGCGAGATGTTCCTGGCCTTTTTCGAGACCAAGGGCCATCTGCGCCTGCCCAGCTTCTCCCTGATCCCCCAGAACGACGCTTCCCTGCTGCTGATCAACAGCGGCATGGCGCCCATGAAGCCCTGGTTCACCGGGGAGCAGGAGCCCCCCCGCCACCGGGTCTGCACCTGCCAGAAGTGCATCCGCACCGGCGACATCGAGAACATCGGCAAGACCGCCCGCCACGGCACCTATTTTGAGATGCTGGGCAACTTCTCCTTCGG
>CALXDY010000033.1 GCA_944387225.1 uncultured Oscillospiraceae bacterium
AGAAACTTCCCCGGGCGGACAGGTTGGGCTTGTGAAATGGGCGGGGCTGTGCTACAATACCATAAATAATGCGGTTTTGTATGAAACCCCCTTGTTATGACAAAGGAGATGCAGATTTTTATGAAGCTGGGCATCGTAGGACTTCCAAATGTAGGAAAGTCCACCCTGTTTAACGCCATTACCAACGCCGGCGCGGAGAGCGCCAACTATCCTTTCTGTACCATCGATCCCAACGTGGGTATGGTGGCCGTCCCGGATGAGCGGCTGGACAAGCTCAGTGAGATGTACCACCCCAAGAAGACTACCCCCGCGGTGATTGAGTTTGTGGACATCGCCGGACTGGTGAAGGGCGCCTCCAAGGGTGAGGGCCTGGGCAATAAGTTTTTGGCCAACATCCGCCAGACCGACGCCATCGTCCATGTGGTGCGGTGCTTCGACGACGAGAATGTGATCCATGTGGAGGGCTCCACCGACCCCATCCGGGACATCGACACCATTGACTTGGAGCTGATCCTGGCCGATGCGGAGATGGTGGATCGCCGCATCGACAAGGCCCAGAAGGCAGCCAAGGGAGACAAGAAGTTCCTCCATGAGGTGGAGGTGTTCACCGGGCTGAAGGGTTGGCTCAACGACGGAAAGTCCGCCCGCAGCTACCTGTCCCAGGTGGATGAGGATGACGCCGCCCTGATCGCCACCAGTGAGCTGCTGTCCCTCAAACCGGTGATCTACGCGGCCAACCTGGACGAGGAAGGCTTCTCCGATTGCGGCAGCGTGCCTTACTACAAGCTGGTGGAGGAGCGGGCCGCCGCCGAGGGTGCCCAGGTGATTCCTGTGTGCGCCAAGCTGGAGGCGGAGATCGCCGAGCTGGATCCGGAGGAGAAGGCCATGTTCCTGGAGGAACTGGGCGTGAAGGAGTCCGGCCTGGATCGGCTGGTGAAGGCCAGCTACACCCTGCTGGGCCTGATCTCCTACCTGACCAGCGGCGAGGATGAGTGCCGTGCCTGGACCATTACCAAAGGCACCAAGGCGCCTCAGGCCGCCGGTAAGATCCACTCCGATTTTGAGCGGGGCTTTATCCGGGCTGAGGTGGTGGCCTATGACGACCTGATGGCCTGCGGCTCCACCGCCGCCGCCAGGGAGAAGGGCCTGGTCCGCTCCGAGGGCAAGGAATATGTGGTGCAGGACGGGGATATCATCCTCTTCCGCTTCAACGTATGAAAAAGATTGCCGGAAACCTTGGGGATTGTCCCGTTGCTTCTTGTAATTCTTCACAAAATCGTGTAAACTAGGTACAACCGAAAACGGATAGGAGGAAGCCATATGAAAATCGCCCGTTTAGTACTGAAAATCGTGGCCCTGTCCCTGACTGCCGCTGCCGCGGTGTGCGCCATCGTCGCCTATTGGGATAAGCTGGCCGAGCTTGGCGACTGTGCCAAGAACCGGATCCAGCGGAAGGCCTGCTCGGCAGAGTACGAGGACTACGAGGAGTAAGACAGAGAGGAGCGCCGCCGGCGCTCCTCTTTTCCTGCTGTCTTGCAATTACCATACCATTGGGGTATCATAGAGGCAAAGACAGATTGCTGAACGAGGAGGAATTCGCTTTATGCGGGACGGATTTGTAAAAGTAGCGGTGGGAACGCCGGACATCGGCGTGGCCGACTGCCGCCGCAACGCGGAGGAGGTATTTACCCTCATGCGAAAGGCGGAGCAGCAGGGCGTGAAGGTGCTGGCTCTGCCGGAGCTGTGCCTGACCGGCTATACCTGCGGGGACCTGTTTGGGCAGACCACGCTGCTCCGGGGAGCGGAGGAGGGCCTTGCCACTGTGCTGGAGGCCACCCGGGGCCTGGAGGTGCTTACCGCGGTAGGGCTGCCGGTGCGGTGCGGGCTGGACAACAAGCTGTATAACTGCGCCGCCGTGATTCAGAGAGGCGTCATTCTGGGCCTGGTGCCCAAGATCTCCCTGCCCAGCTATGGGGAGTTTTACGAGAGCCGTTGGTTCACCTCCGGACAGGGGGTGGACTGCACCGTGACCCTGTGTGGGCAGCAGGTGCGAATGTCCTCCCACAGCCTGTTCCACTGCCGGGAGCTGCCGGAGCTGGTGATCGGGGTGGAGCTGTGCGAGGACCTGTGGACGGCGGATCCCCCGTCGGCCCATCTGGCCCGGCTGGGCGCCACCATGATTTTGAATCTGTCCGCCTCCAACGAGGTGGTGGGCAAGGCTTCCTACCGCCGTCAGCTGGTGGCGGGGCAGTCCGCCCGGCTGCTGTGCGGCTATCTGTATGCCAACGCTGGGGAAGGGGAGTCCACCACCGACGTGGTGTTCTCCGGTCATAACCTGATTGCGGAAAACGGCGTCCTCCTGGCGGAGAACCGTTTTGCCACCGGTCTGACCATCAGCGAGGTTGATGTGGGCAGGCTGGCCTTCGAGCGGCAGCGGCTAACCACCTTCCAGCGGGAGGAGGCCCAGCACCCCGTGGTTCGGCGGGAGTTCTCCCTGACCATGGGCAAGACCAAGCTGACCCGGTATGTCTCTCCCAACCCCTTTGTCCCTGAGGACGCCGACGACCGGAAGAGCCGCTGCAACGAAATTTTGTGTATTGCCGCCCTGGGGCTGAAAAAGCGCCTGGCCCATACCCGCGCCAGAACGGCGGTGGTGGGCCTGTCCGGCGGGCTGGACTCCACTCTGGCCATCCTGATTACTGCCCTGGCCATGAAGATGCTGGACCGTCCCGCTTCGGACATTATCGCCGTCACCATGCCCTGCTTCGGCACCACCGACCGTACCCGGGACAACGCCATGGAGCTGGCCCAGCGTCTGGGGGCCACCCTGAAGCGCATCGACATCGGCGAGGCGGTGAAGGTGCACTTCAAGGACATCGGCCAGTCCATGGAGGATCACTCCGTGACCTTTGAAAACGGTCAGGCCCGGGAGCGCACCCAGGTGCTGATGGATATTGCCAACCAGACTGGCGGCATGGTCATCGGCACCGGCGATCTCAGCGAGCTGGCACTGGGCTGGGCTACCTATAACGGCGATCATATGTCTATGTACGCGGTGAATGCCGGTATTCCCAAGACCCTGGTGCGCCATCTGGTCTCCTTTATCTCCGACGACAAGGGGCAGGAGGATCCCCGCCTGTCCCACGTGCTGGAGGATATTCTGGACACCCCTGTGTCACCGGAGCTGCTGCCCGCCATTGAGGGCAAGATCAGCCAGAAAACGGAGGATCTGGTGGGGCCATACGAATTGCACGATTTCTTCCTTTATTACGCCATCCGGTGGGGCTTCTCCCCGGCCAAGGTGTTCCGTCTGGCAGAATATGCCCTGGGCGACCGGTACAGCCGGGACGTGATCCTTAAGTGGCTGAACAACTTCTACCGCCGCTTCTTCACCCAGCAGTTCAAGCGGTCCTGTCTGCCTGACGGACCTAAGGTGGGTTCTGTTACCCTGTCCCCCAGAGGGGACTGGAGAATGCCCTCCGACGCTGTGGCTGCCCTTTGGATGGCGGAACTGGAGGAATTGAAATAAACGATGAATTTGTACTGCGACCTGTTTTTGACCTTTGCCCGGGTGGGGGTGTGCACCTTCGGGGGAGGATACGCCATGCTGCCCATTCTCCAGCGTGAAATCGTGGAGAAAAAGAAGTGGGCCACCGAGGAGGAGCTGAGCGACTACTTCGCCATCGGACAGTGCACCCCCGGCATTATCGCCGTCAACACCGCGACCTTTGTGGGCAGCAGTCAGGCTGGGATTCCGGGAGGCATTGTGGCTACCTTGGGGCTGGTATTTCCTTGCCTGGTGATTATCACTCTGATTGCCGCCTTCCTGGGAAATTTTGAACATATCCCCGCGGTGCAGCATGCCATGAGCGGCGTCAACGCCTGCGTGGTGGCCCTGATCGCTGTCAGCGTGGTGAAGCTGGGCAAGAGCACCGTAAAAAACTGGCTGGGCTGGGGGATCTTCCTGGCTGTGCTTGCCCTGGCGGCTTTGGCAGGAGTGTCCCCTGTGATCCTCATTGTGGCCGCGGGAGTGCTGGGCTTTTTCCTGGGTGACCTGCCCGGACGGAACCGTGCCAAAGGAGGGGAACCGGAATGATCTACCTCCAGCTGTTTTATCAGTTTTTCAAGGTGGGGCTGTTCGCCGTAGGCGGCGGACTGGCCACCATCCCCTTCCTCCAGCATATGGGGGAGGTCACAGGCTGGTTTACCAACGAGCAGCTGACCACCATGATTGCCGTATCTGAGTCTACGCCCGGCCCCATGGGGGTGAACATGGCCACCTATGTGGGCTATCACATCCAGGGCGTGCCGGGGGCTGTGGTGGCCACCCTGGGTCTGGTGGCCCCGTCCATCATTACTATTTTGATTATTGCCAGAGTGCTGCAGAAATTCCGCTCCAGCCGGGCGGTGGAGCGGATCTTTTCCGGCCTTCGCCCCGCCTCCACCGCACTGATCGCCTCGGCGGGGCTGTCCGTGGCCTGGTCGGTGTTCTTTGTGGCTGATCAGCTTAGCCCGGACAGCTTTCCTGCCGTCAACTGGACGGCAGTGGTGTTGGCTGCGGTGGTTTTCGCAGCCATGAAATGGACGCCGCTGAAAAAATTACACCCGATTCTGTTTATACTGGCTGCCGCCGTAGTGGGCATCCTGCTGAAAATGTAGGGATGGATCCGGCAACGGTTGCGGAGAAACGGGAATTGTGGTAGAATACGTTGGATTTTGAAACCGGGAGGAAAGGAAGAGGGGCATGCGGCATCTGATTGACTTTAGTGATATGACCCGGGAGCAGTGGGAGCAGCTCTACCAGAGGGCCAGCCAGATTATGGACGCGCCGGAGAAATACATCCATGTGTGTGAGGGAAAGATCTCATGTAATCTGTTTTATGAGCCCTCCACCCGGACCAATTTCTCCTTCCAGACCGCTATGATGCGGCTGGGCGGCTCGGTGTTCGGCTTTGCCGATCCCAACTCCTCCTCCGTGGCCAAGGGCGAGACCATGAAGGACACGGTGAAGATGGTGTCCAACTACGCCGACGTGGTGGTGATGCGGACGCCCTGGGAGGGTTCGGCCAAGGCTGCCTCCCTTTACTCTGCGGTGCCCGTGGTCAACGCCGGCGACGGCGGCCACATGCACCCCACCCAGACCATGGCCGACCTGACCACCATCACCCGCCTGCGGGGCGGGGTGGACGGGCTGTGCCTGGGACTGTGCGGCGATCTGAAAAACGGCCGGACGGTCCACTCCCTGATCAAGGCCATGGCCAAGTTCCGGGACATCAAGTTTTTCCTGATCTCCCCCCGGGAGCTGGCGGTTCCGGAGTATATCCGGGCCTTTATGCGGGAGCATCAGATGTGGTTTACCGAGGTTACCGGCCTGGAAGCGGTGATCCCTCAGCTGGATGTGCTGTATATGACCCGGATCCAGAAGGAGCGGTTTGTGGATCCTCTGGAATATGAGCGGAACAAGGGCGTTTACATCCTCACCCGGCGGAAGCTGGAGCGGGCCAAGAAGGATATGCTGGTGATGCATCCGCTGCCCCGGGTGGACGAGATTGCCGTGGATGTGGACGACGATCCCCGGGCGGTGTATTTCGCCCAGGCCCGGTACGGCATGTTTGCCCGGATGGCGCTGCTGGAGCACCTGGCTCTCCAGGATCGGGACGACCATCTGCCTCCGGTGGAGATCGGCACCAAACCGGTGTGCACCAATCCCCGGTGTATCACCCAGACGGAGCGCTACCTGCCCCCCCTTGTGCGGAAAATCGGCGGGGTGGATTGCTGCGGCTTCTGTGACGCGGTGCTGCGGTAAGGTGTAAAGATCTGCCCGAGCGGCGTGAATAAGACGTTAAAATCCGGCCCTTTCCCTTGACGGGAGGGCCGGATTTCGTTATCCTCTTGACACGGAGGATCCCTCCGAAGAACATCAAGGGGAGTGAGAACGTACATGGATTCCGACGGTGACCAGGCCACCGAAGCCCACAATTGCATGAAAATGGAGACGGCATAGTCTGTGCCCCTGTGGAGATGGGGATGCAGGCCATGCTTTTTTGCGCCTATTTTGCCCATCCAGGGGATGAGACAGCTGCCCAAACACCATACTGAAATCATTAGGAGGAACGAACTGTGCAAACCATACTGTTTCAGCTCATGATCCAGGTTGTGCTGATTCTGATCAACGCTTTTTTTGCCGCCACGGAAATCGCGGTGCTGGGGCTGAACGCCAATAAACTGCGGAAACTGGAGGAGGAAGGGGATCGGCTGGCTGCCAGGCTGCTGAAGATGGTGGAGGAGCCGGCGGGCTTTTTGTCCACCATCCAAATCGGCATCACTCTGGCGGGCTTTTTGGGCTCTGCCTTTGCCGCGGAGAGCTTTTCCCAGTACCTGGTCCACTGGATCTGCGTGGATCTGGGGCTGACTCTGCTGCCTGTATCTGTGGTGGAGACTTTGTCGGTGATCCTGATTACCGTGATCCTGTCCTACTTCACCTTGATTTTCGGCGAGCTGGTGCCCAAGCGTATCGCCATGCAGAAGCCTATGGAGATGGCCCGCTTTTCCTGCCGGGTGGTGTCCGCCTTGTCGGTGCTGGCCCGGCCGGTGGTGGCGCTGCTGTCCCTGTCCACCAACGGCGTGCTCCGTCTGCTGGGGATGAAGGTGGACGTGGAGGAAGAACAGGTCACGGAGGATGAGATCCGGATGATGATCGATCTGGGCAACGAAAACGGAGCCATCGACGCCGACGAGAAGGAGCTGCTGCACAACGTATTTGACTTCTCCCAGCGCAGGGCGGGGGATGTGATGACCCGGGCGGCAGATGTGGTGTGCCTGCCGGTAGATGCAGAGGATGAGACGGTGCTCCAGGCCATCCGGGACACCGGCCTGTCCCGGTTCCCTGTCTATGGGGAAGATGAAAACGACATTCTGGGTGTTCTTAACGCCCGTGATTTCCTGCTGGATCGGGCCGCCGGAGAAAGCCGCCCCATCCGCCAGCGGATGCGCCCGGCCTATCTGGTGCCGGAAAGCCTGCCCGCTGACGACCTGTGGAAGGATATGCAGCGGGGTAAAATCCATATGGCCGTGGTCATTGACGAATATGGGGAGCTGGCCGGTGTGGTAACAGTGGAGGATCTGCTGGAGGAAATCGTGGG
>CALXDY010000034.1 GCA_944387225.1 uncultured Oscillospiraceae bacterium
TTGTAAGGCAGCATATTTCAGGGGAATTTGTGCAAATTGACCTGCCTCCAGGCAGCACAATTTGCGAAGAAACAACACGGGAAGATATGATATGAACATTTTACGAAATGGTACGCCGTACTCCTAAGCGGTAGGCCACCAGTTAGAGTCTGGTCAGGGGTGCCAAAAAGCTGCGGCAGACCGATTTTTCGGCCTGCCGCGGCTTTTTATTTATAGCATGCTGGGGAAGAAATTGCCTCCGCAGTCTTGCGCAGGAGATGCGCCGCCATCCTTAACGCAAACGGCGGAGCCGGTAAGCAAACCGGACACGATCCTGCCCCTCCTCCTCAAGCGGCAGATTCCTGCTTCTGCGCGTTATACCGGTGATCGGGGGGGAGCTGAGACAGATCGTAGGGCGTTGTCTGCGAGACGAAATAATTCAGCCAGTTGCTGTAGAGCAGGTTGGCGCAGGACCGCCAGGTCACCCGGGGAGGCTGGGTATCGTCGTCGTTGGGGTAATAGTTCTTGGGCACCTCGATGGGCAGACCCAGGTTTTTATCCCGGAGGTACTCCTGCTCCAGTGTACGGGCATCGTACTCACTGTGGCCGGTGATGAAGATCTGACGACCATTTTCCGTGGACAGGGCGTAGATCCCCGCCTCCGGGGAAGTGGCCAGAATCTTCAGCCCCGGCACCTTTTCCACATCCTCCCGCAGCACCGTGGTGTGCCGGGAGTGGGGGACCATGAACACATCGTCGCTGCCCCGGAAAAGCATGTTGCTCTTGCGCTCCACAATGTGGGGGAACACGCCGAAGAGCTTCTTCTCCAGGGGGATCTTCTGAATACCGTAGTGGTAATACAGTCCCGCCTGGGCCCCCCAGCAGATGTGAAAGGTGGAGTGGACATGGCTCTTGCTCCACTCCATGATCTCACACAGCTCCTCCCAGTACTCCACCTCCACAAAGGGCAGGTGCTCCACCGGCGCGCCGGTGATGACGAGGCCGTCGAAGTTCCGGTCCTTGTAGGCGTCGAAGTGCTTGTAAAAGGCCAGCATGTGTTCCTGGGGGGTGTTCTTGGGGATATGACCAGACACGGTCATCAGCTCCAGCTCCACCTGAAGGGGGGTGTTGGAGAGGAGACGGCTCAGCTGGGTCTCTGTGGCGATTTTGGTGGGCATCAGGTTGAGAAGAAGGATTTGAAGGGGCCGGATCTCCTGGGTGGTAGCCCGGGTCTCCTTCATCACAAAGATGTTCTCCTCCGTCAGGGTCTGATAGGCCGGCAGCTCGTTGGGAATTTTGATGGGCATGAAAAAGCCCTCCTTTTATTGGAAAAAGTCAGGCCTGTTCCAGGGCCTGGGCGATGTCTTCGATCAGGTCCTCTTTGCTCTCCAGGCCGCAGGAGATGCGGACCAGACCGGCGGGGACCCCGGCAGCCTCCAGCTGTTCGTCGGTCATCTGCCGGTGGGTGGAGGAGGCGGGATTGAGGCAGCAGGTGCGGGCGTCGGCCACATGGGTCTCGATGGCGGCCAGCTTCAGGTGGCGCAGAAACTGGCCCGCAGCCTCCCGGCCCCCCTTCATGGTGAAGGACACCACACCGCAGGAGCCGTTGGGCAGGTACTTCTTGGCCACCGCGTAATAGGGATCTCCGGGCAGACCGCAGTAGTTCACCGATTCCACCTTGGGGTGTTTCGCCAAAAATTCCGCCACCGCCTGGCCGTTCTCACAGTGCCGGGCCATGCGGACGTGAAGGCTCTCCAGACCGAGATTCAGGTAGAAGGCATGCTGGGGAGACTGAATAGAACCGAAGTCCCGCATGAGCTGGGCGGTGCACTTGGTGATGAAGGCCCCTTCCTTGCCGAACTTCTCGGCGTAGGTGATGCCGTGGTAGCTGTCGTCAGGGGTGCACAGGCCGGGGAACTTGTCGGCGTGGGCCATCCAGTCAAAATTGCCGCTGTCTACGATGGCGCCGCCCACGGCGGCGCCGTGGCCATCCATGTACTTGGTGGTGGAGTGAGTGACGATGTCGGCGCCCCATTCGATGGGCCGGCAGTTCACCGGGGTGGCGAAGGTATTATCAACAATAAGAGGCACCCCGTGGCGGTGAGCTGCGGCGGCGAAACGCTCGATATCCAGCACCGTGAGGGCGGGGTTGGCGATGGTCTCGCCGAACATGGCCTTGGTGTTGGGACGGAAGGCGGCGTCCAGCTCCTCGTCGGAGGCGTCAGGGGAGACAAAGGTGAAGTCCACGCCCATCTTCTTCATGGTGACGGAAAAGAGGTTGAAGGTGCCGCCGTAGATGCTGCTGGAGGCTACCACATGGTCCCCGCAGGTGGCAATGTTGAACACGGCGTAGAAGTTGGCGGCCTGACCGGAGGAGGTGAGCATGGCGGCGGTGCCGCCCTCCAGCTGGGCGATTTTGGCGGCCACATAGTCGTTGGTGGGGTTTTGCAGGCGGGTGTAGAAGTAGCCGCTGGCCTCCAGGTCGAAGAGCTTGCCCATGTCCTCGCTGGTGGCGTACTTGAAGGTGGTGGACTGGACGATGGGAATCTGACGGGGTTCGCCGTTGCCGGGGGTGTAGCCCCCTTGGACGCAGATGGTTTCAATACGCTTGGTCATGGTGGATCGTCTCCTTTTGTAAGATTGAGCGGGACGTGAAAAAAGGGGACCGCCTGTCCAGCGATCCCCTGTATGCCCTGATAAACGGCCGCTCTGGGCCCTTTAGCGGGAGGACTGAACACGACGATGGGCACGACAAGACAGGCACATGCTGCACATGTGCATCGCCATCATTTCCATCATCATGGTACGGGCCATTCCGGTTCTCCTTTCCCGCAGATTATGGATATCATACCAGCATCCGGCCAGTTTGTCAACCGCCGGGGAGGGAATGGGCGGGAACGGAAGAAAAGGGGGCAGAGGAAAGAGCCCCCGCGGTGTGCCGGAGGCGCCGCGGGGGCTCTTCTCATCAGAAGCCCATGGAGCGGTTGTAGGCCGCGCCCAGAGCGTTGGAATTCTTGATC
>CALXDY010000035.1 GCA_944387225.1 uncultured Oscillospiraceae bacterium
CTCCCATACCAGGGTGTTGGACATCAAAGTGCCCAGGAAGATAAAGACCAGGGCGATCACGGAGTAGACAGGAGCGGCTTTTTTGCCGAAGAGGTAGATGACGTTGATCTTGCCGAAAAGGTTCCAGCCCAGCACCGTGGAGAAGGCGAAGAAGAACAGGCACACCGCCACGAACATGGCGCCCAGATCGGCGCCAAAGACGGTGCCGAAGGCGGTCTGAGCCAGGTTGGTGTTGCTGATCCCCTCGGGAATGACGCCGGTATACAGGATGCCGTCGCTGGTATACAGGGTAGAGATGACGACCAGTGCGTTGAGGGTCAGCACCACGAAGGTGTCCATAAACACGCCGATCATAGCGACCACGCCCTGATCGTGGGGATCGGTGACGTTGGCCTGAGCGTGAGCGTGGGGGGTGGAGCCCATGCCGGCCTCGTTGGAGAACAGGCCGCGCTTGGCACCCTGGCTGATGGCGGTCTTGATGGCGTGGCCGAAGCCGCCGCCGATGATGGCCTGGGGCTCAAAGGCGTAGTGGAAAATCATGCCGAAGGTGGCGGGAAGGTACTGGATGCGGGCGACAAGAACAGCCAAACCGCCCACCAGGAAGATCACAGCCATGATGGGAACGAGCTTCTCAGTGACAGAAGCCAGGCGCTGCACACCGCCCAGGAAGATGATGCCGCAGATAACCACCAGAACGATGCCTACGATCCAGGAAGGGACGCCGAAGGCGGTCTGGAAGGTGGAGCCGATGGAGTTGGACTGTACCATACAGCCCATGAAGCCCAGGGCCAGGATGATGGCCACGGCGAAGAAGCCAGCCAGGAATTTGCCGAAGCCGCCCTTAAAGGCGGTGGTGATGTAATAGACGGGACCGCCGTGGTAATCGCCGTTTTCATCGGTGATACGGGTCTTGATGGCCAGGGTGGCCTCAGCGTAGATGGTGGCCATGCCGAAGAAGGCGATGATCCACATCCAGAAGATCGCGCCGGGGCCGCCGGTGAGGATGGCGCCGGAGGCACCCACGATGTTGCCGGTGCCCACCTGAGCGGCAATGGCGGTGGCCAGGGCCTGGAAAGAGCTCATGCCCTGCTCCTGGCGGCCGCCGTGGAGGGACAGGTTGCCGAACACCTTTCTCATGCCCTCGCCGAAGCAGCGGATCTGGACAAAGCGGGTGTTAATGGTGTACCACAGGCCCACGCCGATGAGCAGGAACACCAGGATGTAGCTGGACAGATAGACGTTGATGGTGGAAACAATGGGGTAAAGTGTGGCTTCCAGGGATTCTAGCATGTCGTTTCTCTCCTTTTTGGACAAAAAATGAACCGTGGAGGGCTCAGCTCCACGGTGTGCGCGTCAGGGAAACGACGAAGCCTGCCCGGGCACATTCGTGTCCCGGCCAGCCGGCCGTCCCCTCTGTCCTTTTGCCTGAGAGATTGGCGGAGGTTTCTCCGCGTTGCACCTTCGGCACTCGTGATCGAGCTTCTCCAGAGTTACATCCACGCACAGTCCTCACCCGGCCACACCGGGCACCTGAGAGTGTCACTCCTTCGGTAAGCGGTCTCCCGCTTTTTCCTGCGCGCTTCCTATGTCCGATTCAGTTGTGAGGCTACCATAACACACAGCGGCCTATCTGTCAACCCTTGAAAAACATTTATACGTCTATGACGGATTCTACCCCCGTCCCAGGGCGGAAATTAGGAGACAATGCCGGGGAAAGTTTACAATTCCCTCTTTTTTATCCGTACTAAATGTGGTATACTGAAACATAATGTGCGCGGACACATATTGAGAGCAGCCGTGCAGACGGCAGCGATTGAGGTGTAGCTATGAACGTATTTAAAAAACTATTCGGCACCAGCTCGCAGCGTGAGGTCAAGGCCATCATGCCCCTGGTGGAAAAGATAGAGGCGCTGGAGGAGGAGTACAAGGGCCTGACCGATGCCCAGCTCCAGGCCAAGACCCCGGAGCTGAAGGGACGGCTGGAGCAGGGCGAAACCCTGGACGATATTCTGCCCGAGGCCTTTGCCGCCTGCCGGGAGGCCTGCTGGCGTGTGCTGGGGATGCGCCCCTACCGGGTGCAGCTCATCGGCGGTATCATCCTCCATCAGGGCCGCATCGCCGAGATGCGTACCGGCGAGGGTAAAACCCTGGTGGCGACTCTGCCCGCCTATCTGAACGCCCTGACGGGACGGGGCGTCCACGTCATCACCGTCAACGACTACCTGGCCAAGCGTGACTCCGAGTGGATGGGCAAGGTGTACCGGTTCATGGGTCTGACCGTGGGCCTGGTGATCCACGGGGTGATGGGCGCAGCCAAGAAGGCCGCCTATGCCGCCGATATCACCTACGGCACCAACAACGAGTTCGGTTTCGATTACCTCCGGGACAACATGGCCATCTACTCCCAGGAGCTGGTGCAGCGGGGCCACGCCTTTGCCATTGTGGACGAGGTGGACTCCATCCTCATCGACGAGGCCCGTACCCCCCTGATCATCTCCGGCCAGGGAGAGAAGTCCACCCAGCTTTACACGGTGGTGGATCAGTTTGTCCGGCGGCTCACCTGCCAGCGGATCGCCAAGGTGGATGCGAAGGAGGAGGAGGATGTCAATATTGACGCCGACTACATTGTGGACGAGAAGGCCCGCACCGCCACCCTCACCGCCCGGGGCATCGCCAAGGCTGAGCAGGCCTTCCAGGTGGAGAACCTGGCCGACCCGGAGAACACCACCCTGTCCCACCACATCAACCAGGCCATCAAGGCCCACGGCGTGATGAAGCGGGACATTGACTACGTGGTCAAGGACGGCGAGGTCATCATTGTGGACGAGTTTACCGGCCGTCTGATGTTCGGCCACCGGTACAACGAGGGCCTGCACCAGGCCATTGAGGCCAAGGAGGGTGTGACCGTCGCCAACGAGTCCAAGACCCTGGCCACCGTGACCTTCCAGAACTACTTCCGCCTGTACGACAAGCTGTCCGGTATGACCGGTACCGCCATGACAGAGGAAGAGGAATTTGGCACCATCTACGAGCTGGACATCGTGGAGATCCCCACCAACCGCCCTGTGCAGCGGATCGATCACCAGGACGTGGTGTATAAGACGGAGGCCGGCAAGCTGCGGGCTGTGGTCAACCAGATTGAGGAGTGCTACAAGAAGCAGCAGCCGGTGCTGGTGGGTACCGTGTCCATCGAAAAGTCGGAGCAGCTGTCCGACATGCTCCGCCGCCGGGGCATCAAGCACAACGTGCTTAACGCCAAGAACCACGAGAAGGAAGCCGAGATCGTGGCCCAGGCCGGTAAGCTGGGGGCTGTGACGGTGGCCACCAACATGGCCGGCCGCGGCACCGACATTATGCTGGGCGGTAACGCCGAGTATCTGGCCAAGGCCGACCTGCGCCGCAGCGGCATGAGCGATGAGCTGATTGCCGAGGCCACCGGCTACGCCGAGACGGACAACCAGGAGATTCTGGATGCCCGGAAGCAGTTTGCCCAGGCGGAGGCCAAGTATAAGGATGAGATCAAGGAAGAGGCGGAGAAGGTTCGTCAGCTGGGCGGTCTGTTCATTCTGGGTACCGAGCGCCACGAGTCCCGCCGTATCGACAACCAACTCCGCGGCCGTGCCGGCCGTCAGGGCGACCCGGGCGAGAGCCGGTTCTACCTGTCCCTGGAGGACGACATCATGCGCCTGTTCGGCTCTGAGCGGGTGATGGGCATGATGGAGAAGCTGGGCGTGGACGAGGATACTCCCATCGAGCAGAAGATGCTCACCAACGCCATTGAAAACGCCCAGAAGCAGGTGGAGTCCCGGAACTTCCAGACCCGTAAGAACGTGCTGCAGTACGACGACGTGATGAACACCCAGCGTAAGGTGGTCTACGAGGAGCGGCGGAAGGTGCTGGACGGCGAGGATCTCCAGGATGCCATCCAGAACATGATGGTCAACATGATTACGGGCGCCATCCAGGGCCACATGGGCGAGCAGAAGCACATGGACGCCGAGTCCTTCCGGGTGGCTGTGGCCCCCTTCCGCTCCATGTTCCTGACTCCGGAGGAGCTGAACCTCACCGACGAGGAGCTGAAGGGCTACAGCCAGGAGCAGCTGGTGGATCTGGTGCTGGAGCGGGCCAAGGCGGTGTATGCCCAGCGTGAGGCCGAGTTTACGTCCCCCGTTATGCGTGAGCTGGAGCGTGTGCTGATGCTCCGGGTGGTGGACGAATACTGGATGGATCAGATCGAGTCCATGAACGACCTGAAGCAGGGCATCGGCCTGCGTTCCTACGCCCAGGCCGACCCCGTGGTAGGCTACAAGAAGGGAGGCTACGAGATGTTCGAGCAGATGATCGCCGCCATCCAGGAGGAGACCCTCCGCCGGCTGTTTATGGTGCGTCTGCGGAAGAACGAGGAGGTCAAGCGGGAGCGGGGTGCCAGAATCACCGGCGAGTCCGGCGGCAGCGACGGCTCCGTGAAGAAGCAGCCCCAGCGCCGGATTGTGAAGATTGGCCGCAACGACCCCTGCCCCTGCGGCTCGGGCCTGAAGTTCAAAAAGTGCACCTGTCCCCAGTTCCACGGCGGACAGCCCCAGCAGTAAACAATAACACGGCCGGAGTCCTTTGGACTCCGGCCGTGTTCTGTATTTGCTATAGCCGGATGGGCACCGGCCCGCCGATCTCCAGGCTGTCCAGGGTTACCCGGCAGTCCAGGGCCAGGATGTCCACCCCGGCCTGGGCCGCCCGACGCAGGGCGTCGCCGAAGGCGGGATGGGTGCGGTCATTGGGGGTAAAATAGTCCACATGGGACATCTGGATGACGAAGCAGACGGCGGCTTCGTACCCTGCCTGCCGGGCGGATACCAGCTCCTCCAGGTGCTTGACCCCGCGGATGGTAGGGGCGTCGGGGAAGCGAACCACACCTTCCTCCTCCAGTGTGACGCCCTTCACCTCCACAAACCCCCGGCGGCCGTCCCCGTTCTCCCAGTAGAAGTCGAAGCGGGAGGAGCCGTAAACCGTCTCCGGCCGCAGCAGGGTGAGGTGAGGGACAAAATGCCCCGCCTGGGCCCACTGGGCAAAGACCTGGTTTGGCGCCTGGGCGTCCATGTTGATGAGCCGGTCCCCCTTCTCTACAGCGATCAGGTCATAGGCTGTTTTTCGGTTGGGGTTGTCCGCCTGCTCCAGATAGACCGTGGCCCCAGGCACCAGCAGCTCGGCGCAGCGGCCCGTGTTTTTCACATGGCAGACCACCACTGGGCCGCCGGAAAGCTGAACGTGGGCGATAAACCGATTTGGACGGGACAGAAAGGCACCGGAAATAATTTTTCTGTACTGCATCTTGTGTTCCTCTGTTGTTTTCTGGTATGATAAATAGGAGTGGTACTGTGCTTTTGAGTATAGACCACAACTGCGGGCAGGGCAAGCCCCTCGCCCCGCGATTGCTGAAACAATGCATTAGGAGGTCCATGACCATGGCTGATATGAAAAATCCCGTTACCAATCCCCAACTGGTGGAGGCGCTGAAAGCTCTGCACCAGGAGAAAACCCCCTTTAACCAGGGGCGTGTGCTTGAACTGGTGGCTACCAGGGCAAACTTCCTCGCCCCGGTGGTGCTTACCCCTGTGGAACAGGGAGACGGGAAGAAAAAGGCGGCCATTCAGTTCCAGCTGGTGACCAACAAGGACGGACAGGCATTCCTTCCGGCCTTTACCGACCTGGAGGAGCTGAAAAAGTTTGTGGGGGACAAGCAGGGCCAGTCGGTGGTGCTGCGCTTCGACAACTATGCCGCCATGCTGGAAAAGGAGAGCAAGGCCTTGGGCATGGTGGTCAACCCCATGGGGCTGAGCCTGACCCTGGACCGGGGAACGGTGGCCCGTCTGGCAGCTAAGAAGGCAGAGCTGGCCAAGGCTTTCTCCGAGCAGAAGATGGAGCAGGACACCCAGGTGATGATCGGCGATCCCGTCATCACCCCGGAAGAGACCCTGGAGGCGGTGTGCCAGGCGGTGGAGTCCATGGAGGAAGTGGCCCGGCTGTGGGTGCGGCAGATGGTTCGTCCCGACGGGGTGCAGAGCTATGTGATCGTGGTGGATCACTCCGGGGATCAGAACGAGATCT
This sequence comes from uncultured Oscillospiraceae bacterium, assembly GCA_944387225.1. GTDB lineage: Bacteria > Bacillota > Clostridia > Oscillospirales > Oscillospiraceae > Lawsonibacter. The sequence goes on from CALXDY010000035.1 coordinate 6,103, forward strand.
TCCAGCAGATTGCCCAGGCGGCCCGGAGCAAGCCCGCCAAGCTGCCGGTGGATATGATTCCCTACGGCACTCCCTTTGCTCAGACCGCGGTGGACGGCGTGGAACCCTTCTACACCCGGGACGTGTGAGAAAAAAGTGCGCCCCGCCGTTGGCGGGGCGCTGAGTACCGTTACAGCTTCCGCAGCTCGTCGATGGTGTCCTGAATGACCCGCTGGGGCAGGTAGGCCCCGGCCATTTGGGCCAGCTGGGCCAGCGTCAGGGACTGGGCCCGGCCCACCAGAGGGTGGTTCAGCCATTTTCCGAACCGGCGCTGGAACACCTGGCGGGACTTGGGGTTTTGCAGCAGCTCCCGCACTGTGATTTGGTTTTGGCGTAAGTCCAAGGAAATCACCTCCCAGACAGTCTATGCTCAACCCACGCCCCAGGCCCCTGTCTGAGACAAATCATGAGGAGGCTTCATGAAAAAAAGAGAGAAGGGCAAGAATTTCCTGATTCAAGCCCACGAGACCCTGCGGGCCAAGCCCACTGTGGCCACGGTGTATATCGTGCTGCGCTTTCTGGTGCTGGTGGTGCTGGTGGCCCAGTTTTTCAACCGGAACTTTGAAAATGTGTTTCTCTGCGTGCTGACCCTGGGCCTGTTCCTCCTGCCCACCATGCTGGAAAAGCGGCTGGAGATCGACCTGCCCAACGCCCTGGAGATCATCATTCTCCTGTTTATCTTCGCCGCAGAGATTTTGGGGGAGATCCGCTCCTATTACACAACCTTTCCATACTGGGACACCATGCTTCACACGCTGAACGGGTTCCTCTGCGCCGCCATCGGCTTTTCCCTGGTGGATCTGTGCAACCGGCACAAGCGTGTGTCCCTGTCTCTCACCCCGGTCTACATGGCCATCGTCGCCTTCTGTTTCTCCATGACGGTGGGGGTGCTGTGGGAGTTTTTTGAGTGCGCCATGGATCAGCTGTTCCTGCTGGACATGCAGAAGGACACGGTGGTTCACTCCATCGCCTCGGTGATGCTGGATCCCACCGGTACCCAGATTCCGGTGGCCATCCACGGGATCACCGATGTGATCGTGGTGACGGAGGAGGAGCAGATCGCCCTGGGTCTGGGCGGATATTTGGATATTGGCATCCTGGACACCATGAAGGATCTGTGGGTCAACTTTATCGGCGCGGTGGTGTTCTCCATCGTGGGATATTTTTACGTGAAAAACCGGGGCAAGGGACGGTTTGCCCGGAGCCTGATTCCCCAGGTTTTGGATGAAAGTTCCTCCCAGGGCAAGGAATAACCACGGGAGATTGGGTCCATACTACTACCATCCAACAAAAGGAGGGTATTTTGTTATGGATCAGAAGAATTGTCATTGCAGCATTCAGTGTACGGTGAGCAACTGTGCCCACCACACGGCCCAGAACAACAGCTGCTCTCTGAGTCAGATCAGAGTGGGCTGCTGCGACTCCGTCCCTACCAGCTGTAAGGGCACCGAGTGCGCTTCCTTCCAGCTGAAGTAAGCGCCCAAGCCGAAAAAGGCCCGCCCGGAAGTCTGCAGACTTCCAGGCGGGCCTTTTTCTATTTTATTAGACATAGCGGACGGCGGTGCCGTAGGCGATGACCTCGGCGGCCCCCTGCATCACAGAGGAGGAGCCGTAGCGGATGTTAACAACGGCGTCGGCCCCCAGGGATTCCGCCTCATCCACCATGCGCTTGACGGCAATTTGCCGGGCCTCGTTGAGCATCTCGGTATAGCCGGTGATCTCGCCCCCTACCAGGGTCTTCATTCCGGCCATGAAGTCCTTGCCGAAGTTCTTGGACTGCACCACCGTGCCCTTTACCAGGCCAAGGGCCTCAAATTGCTTTCCGGGGATGTAATCAATATTGAGCAGCAGCATCTAATTCTCCTCCTTCAATTTCTTTGAATCGTTGTCTCAATACCACCAGGGAAACGGGGATCGGGATTGCGCTGAGCAGGGCCAGCACCGCCAGCAGCCAGAACAGCCATCGGGGCAGCTCCGGGATCAGGCACAGGGAGAGAAAGGCGACCACACAGGCTGCCTGGAACAGGGCAAACAGGGCCACGCCCCGTATAGCCTCCCGCTTTCGCCGAGCCTTCCGCGCTTCAATACTTTCTGGCATCCTCTTCCTCACCTCCCTTGATTTCCCGCAGCCGCTGGACCATGGCGCCGAGCACGCCCGCCACAATGGCCACGGCCAGCAGAGCGTAAACGACCATCATTCCTGTGACAGCGGGGATGGGCTCTTCCTCCGCCATGACCCAGAGGAGGGAACCAAAAAACAGGATGACCACCAGAGCGGTGACCAGAGCCGCCGTGATGGCGCCCGCCCGGCGGTGGGGCCTAGTACTGTTTTGCATCGTCCACCTCTCCTTTCTCAATTTCCCGGATTCGTTGGATCAGGGCCAGAAGGATGCCTAGAATGACCACGCCGGGAAGGGCCACCAGAAGGACCATCAGAGGAAGGGGCGGAGCCTCCTCCACGTCGGTGGCATAGCCCCACAGCATCAGAGCCATAAGCCCGGCCATCAGTACTACGGTCAACACGGTGACCACCGCAGGGGCGATATAGCGCAGCCGCTTGGTGTCCCCCAGCTGCATATTAAAGAAGGTGGCGCCCTCCCGTTCCAGGCGATCCATCTGCTCCAGCAGGACGGCAGCGTCCAGATGTTCCAGACGCTCCTCCCGGTCACTGAGGGAGCGGCACAGCCGGATGGCCTGCTCCAGGTTCTTCTGCTCTCGTTCCAGGGTGACCAGGTGGCGGCGCATCCCATCGCCCACCGTGTGAGCGCCCGACTGCATATTGCGGATCTCCTCCAGGGGAACGCCCAGCTTCCGCATCAGCTTGACCTGCCGCAGCTGCTCCACCTCCCGGGGGCCATACTCCCGGTAGCCGTTTTCACTGTTGCGCCGGGGGGCGATAAGACCCTGCTCCTCGTAGAAGCGGATGTTCTTTTTGGTAATGCCCACCTGGGCCTCTACTTCGTTGATCTTCATGCTACGTCCCCCGTTTCATCCTCAGTGTATACCTTCCGGCTGGTGGAAGGTCAAGAGAATTTGAGAAAAGTTCAGAAAAAAATAATCTTCCCCCAGGGGGAACGTCAAAGGGCGCGCCGCGAAATACGCGGCGCGCCGCAGCCTGTCGAGAAACCCGGTTTATGCATGAAGCATAAGCCGGGTTTCTGGCATATAGAGGCCAAAGAAGTACAAGCGTGAATGGAGAAAGCTTCTCCTTCCACAACCACTTGGCCAGTTTTTTCAG
>CALXDY010000036.1 GCA_944387225.1 uncultured Oscillospiraceae bacterium
CACCCCCACCTCCACCACCGTGGTGGCCACCAGTACCTGGATCTCTCCGTCAGCAAAGCCGGCCATGACCGCCTCCTTTTCCTTGGGACGCATTTTTCCGTGGAGCACGCCCAGCCGGAGATCGGGAAAGACCTCCTGGGACAAAATCTGGGCATAGGCGGTGACGGACTTCAAGTCCGATTCGCCTTCCCGCTGGGGATCGTCCTCCACGGCGGGGCAGATGATATAGGCCTGCCGCCCCTGGCTGACCAGGGTGCGGACAAAGCCGTACATCCGCTGACGCTTGTCCTCTCCCACCACATAGGTCTCCACCGGCGTCCTGCCGGGGGGAAGCTGGTCGATGACCGATACGTCCAGGTCGCCGTAGATAATCAGGGCCAGGGTGCGGGGGATAGGGGTGGCGGACATGACCAGTACGTGGGGGGATGGGGCGCCGGGAGCGTCGGATTTGGCGGCCAGGGCGGCCCGCTGGGCCACACCGAAGCGGTGCTGTTCGTCGGTAATCATCAGGGTCAGGCGGGCGAAAGCCACTTTTTTTGCGATCAGGGCTTGGGTGCCGATGACAAAATCCACCGAACCATCTGCCACGGACTGCTGCACGGCACGTTTGGCAGATGGGGTAAGAGAGCCGGTGAGAAGAGCCACCCGGATGCCGGCAGGCTCCAGAAGGGGGGCCAGGGAGCGGTAATGCTGCTCCGCCAGCACCTCGGTGGGGGCCATCATAGCGGCCTGGTACCCGGCTCCGGCGGTGAGCCAAGCGGCGTATGCCGCCACCACCGTCTTGCCGGAGCCCACGTCCCCCTGGACCAGACGGTTCATAGGGGTGCCTGAGGACAGATCCCGGCCGATCTCCTCCATCACCCGAAGCTGGGCCTGGGTGGGGGAGAAGGACAGGCGGGAAAGAAAATCCTCTGTGGGGCGGAGGGGGATCTTGTGCCCGGCTCCGGAGCCACGGCGGGTTTTCAGCATAGCCAATCCGGCGGAGAGATAGAACAGCTCCTCAAAGATCAGGCGGCGGCGGGCCAGCTCCAGATCGTCAAAGGATTGGGGAAAGTGGATATTCCGGTAGGAAAATTCCACCTGAGCCAGCTGGTGATCCATCCGCACGGAGCGGGGGAGCGTTTCCGGCATGCATCCGGCGCAGCTCAGGGCCAGACGAGTGAGGGAGGCCAGCAGGGGGTTGCTGATCCCGGCGGTGAGGGGGTAGACGGGCACGATGCAGCCGGTCAGGCTTTGCTTGCCCACCCGCTCAAATACCGGATTGACCATGGAGCGGCGGCCGCCCTGCTCCTCCACTGTGCCGTAGAAGATGTATTCCTCCCCGGCGCGAATGGCCCGCTGGACATAGCTCTGATTGAAAAAGGTGACGGACAGGGAACCGGCGTGGTCCACCGCACGCAGCTTGACCAGGTCCAACCCCTTCCGAATCCGGGAAAGGTGAGGCTGCTCCGCTGCCATAGCGGAGACACATACCTTTTGGCCTAGAGGGGCGGAGCGGATGGAGTGGATGGTGCGGCGGTCCTCATAGTACCGGGGATAATAGGTCAGCAGCTGGCCGCATCGGGTCAGCCCCAGTTTTTCCAGCTTTTTGCCCCGGGCCTCTCCGATGCCGGGAAACTGGGTGAGAGGGGTATCCAGGGTCACAGTCATATCCGCCGCCTCCTTTCCCTTCCAGTGATATGAGAAATCCTGTTCGAAAGGCGAGCCTTCCAGAACGCTCATTATATCATAAGCGGACGGTCTCGTAAAGGAAAACCGCCCTTGCGCCGGCTGGCTGTTCCGGATTATAATGATACGGTATATTGCATATGAAGGAGGCGTCTCTATGCCGGAAGTGATTTTGAACATGCTCCCGCTGAAGGAGGAGGAACGGGCTGCCTTTGAGGCGGCGGCTCCCCAGGCGATCCATCTGTACGCCGGGCGCAAGACGGTGACGGAGGAGCAGCTGGCCCAGGCCACGGTGATCTTCGGATCCCCCAAGCCGGAGGATCTGCCCAAGGCGGTCAATCTGAAGTGGTTTCAATCCATGTGGGCCGGTACGGATGAATATACCCAGCCCAACCGCATCCCAGCCGGAGCCATGCTCACCTGCTCCTCCGGCAGCAACAGCCGCTCGGTGGCGGAGCATATGCTGGCCAGCCTGCTGGCGCTGTACCGCCAGCTGCCCGCCTGCCGGGACCAGCAGAAGGCTCACGTGTGGAAGGATTTTCCCAAAATGAAAACCATGCTGGGCGCGTTTGTCCTGGTGGTGGGGGCCGGAAACGTGGGGGCGGACTTTGCACGGCTGTGCAAGGCCCTGGGCGCTGAGACCACCGTGGGAGTGAAGCGCAGCGTGTCCGGGCCCATTCCCGGATTTGACCGGGTGTGTACCCTGGATCAGCTGGATGAGCTGATTCCCCAGGCAGACGTGGTGGCGCTGACCTTGCCCCACTCGGAGCAAACCAGGGGGATCATGTCCCGGGCCCGGCTGGAGGCCATGAAGGACGACGCCGTTCTGCTCAACGGCGGCCGGGGCACGGCCCTGGATCAGGAGGCGCTGGTGCAGCTGATGATGGGGGGCAAGCTGTGGGGCGCGGCGCTGGACGTGACTGATCCAGAGCCTTTGCCTGCCGACAGCCCTCTGTGGGATGTGCCCAATCTGATCCTCACCCCCCATGTGGCGGGAGGAATGCGGCTGGAGCTGACCCGGCGCAATTGTGTGGGCCAGGCGCTGGAGAATCTGAACCGCTATCAGGCGGGGCAGCCCCTGAAAAATGTAGTCATTCCCAAATAATCAGCCAAAGTCCGCCGGGGAAGGAAATCCCCAGCGGACTTTTTCTGCTGAAAAGGCCCTCCTGCGGGGCGTTGCATGGTAAGCGGACTGCTGTTGGTTCCGCCGTCATTCGCTCTTTTTTTTCGAAACCCGCGGTTATACTGGAAACGGTCAAAAATTACCGGGTCTGCCAGGGAATATCTGTCCGCCTCTTCTCACATCCTTTGGACACAGGGAGTAAATAAAGGGAGGCACTGGAATGAAGAAACTACTCTGTACCCTGGCACTGACAGCCGGGCTGATTCTGCCGTCCGCCGCCGCCGGTGAGTTGAGCCAGCCCACACTGGATCTGTCCGCCCAGTCGGCGGTTCTAATGGAGAAGGAGACGGGGACGCTGCTGTATCAGCAGCAGCCCCATGAGAAGCTGGAACCGGCCAGCGTAACCAAGATTATGACCCTGCTGCTGATTATGGAAGCCATCGACAGTGGACAAATCTCCCAGGAGGATGTGGTGACCGTGTCGGCCAACGCCGCCGGGATGGGCGGCTCCCAGGTCTATTTGAAGCAGGGAGAGCAGATGACGGTGGGGGAGCTGATCAAGTGCATCACCGTGGTCTCGGGAAATGATGCGTCGGTGGCCATGGCGGAGTACCTGGCGGGCAGCGAATCGGCCTTCGTGGAGCGGATGAACCAGCGGGCAAAGGAACTGGGAATGGAGGATACCACCTTCCTCAACTGTACCGGCCTGCCCCAGCAGGGCCATATGACCACTGCCTATGATATTGCCCTCATGTCCCGGGAGCTGATCCGGAATCATCCCGGCATCCGAGCCTACACCACCATTTGGATGGACTCCATCCGGGACGGGGCCTTCGGACTGACCAACACCAATCGTCTGATCCGCTTCTACCAGGGAGCGACGGGCCTGAAAACCGGCTCCACAGACTCGGCCCAGTACTGCATGTCCGCCACGGCGGAGCGGGACGGGATGGAGCTGATTGCCGTGGTTATGAAATGCCCCTCCTCCGCCGACCGGCAGAAGGATGCCCAGGCGCTGCTGGACTACGGCTTTGCGTCCTATACCCTCAAGCCCATTTACCCCGAGACCCCTCTGGCCCCCATACCTGTGGCCCTGGGGGAGCAGGAGCAGATCCAGCCTCAGATGTCCCAGCAGCCCAAGCTGCTCATTCGGAAGGGCCAGGAGAGCCAGGTGACCACACGCCTGACGCTGCCTGAAACCCTGGAGGCGCCTGTGGAGCAGGGACAGACCGTGGGGCAGCTGGAAATCTTCCTGGACGGCGCCCCTGTGCAGACGGTGCCCATCGTCTCTGCCCAGAGCGTGGAACGCCTGACCGTGCCCGGAGTCTTCACCCGGCTGCTGCGGCAGCTGCTGATGGCAGGGTAGAAACACAGTCCCGGGGCGGGAGTTCCCGCCCCGGGATTTTCCAGGGCAGGAAATTTCATTTAACGGTGTTTTCACTTGACTGGAAATATGCTGTGTTGTATAATTTTTATAAATAAGGGCAGATGTATTTTGCGATACTTGTTGCTTTCGATGCAAACCTTCTGTACGAAAAAGTTGAAATGAGGTGGTCTCATTGACGAAATACACTACAAATTTGTCAGATTATGACCTTTTCCTGGAATTAGAGGCCTTTTCCGAGGGGCGCAGCTGCCATGCCTGGAAGTGCTTCGGCGCGCATCCCGCCCAATCGGATGGCCAGCCCGGCTATGTATTTCGTGTCTGGGCCCCCAATGCAAAGAAAATATGCGTGTTCGGTGATTTTAACGGCTGGGACGAGGAAGCCACGCCCATGGAGGCCCTGGAGGGGGGCATTTGGGAGTGCTTTGTACCCGGCCTGAAGCGGTTTGATACATACAAGTATGCCATCCATGGCGCCGACGGAACCGTGGTAGCCAAGGCGGACCCCTACGCCTTCCACGCGGAGACCCGACCGGGGAATGCGTCCAAGCTGTACGACCTGCAGCCCTATCCCTGGGGGGATGACAGCTGGATGGCGTACCGGGCCGCCAACCCGCCTTACCGCCGCCCCATGAATATTTATGAGTGCCATCTGGGCTCCTGGCGGCGCACCGGCGAGGGGGAGTTCCTGTCCTATCGGGACACCGCCGGCTACCTGGTACCATATGTGAAGGAAATGGGCTTTACCCATGTGGAGCTGCTCCCCGTGATGGAGCATCCTCTGGACGACTCCTGGGGCTATCAGGTGACGGGGTATTTCGCCGCCACCAGCCGCTTCGGCACCCCTGACGACCTGAAATACCTCATCGACCAGCTCCACCAGGCCGGCATCGGCGTGATTTTGGACTGGGTACCTGCCCACTTCCCACGGGACGCCTTCGGCCTGTACCATTTCGACGGCGGCCCCACCTATGAATACGCCGATCCCCGGAAGGGCGAGCATCCCGACTGGGGCACCCAGGTGTTCGACCTGGGCCGCAACGAGGTGCGCTCCTTCCTCTTCTCCAACGCCATGTTCTGGCTGGAGGAGTACCATGCCGATGGCCTGCGGGTGGATGCGGTGTCCTCCATGCTCTACCTGGACTATGGCCGGCAGGACGGCCAGTGGATGCCCAACATCCACGGCGGCAAGGAGAATCTGGAGGCCATTGAGTTTTTCCAGAAGCTGAATACCACCATCTTTGCCGCCCACCCCGATGTATTGATGATTGCGGAGGAGTCTACCGCCTGGCCCAAGGTGACACACCCTGTGGATCAGGGCGGACTGGGCTTCAACTTCAAGTGGAATATGGGCTGGATGAACGACATCTGCCATTACATCAAGCTGGATCCCTATTTCCGCCAGTTCAACCACCATGACATCACCTTCTCCCTGATGTACGCCTTCTCGGAGAATTACATCCTGCCTCTGTCCCACGACGAGGTGGTGCACATGAAGGGCTCCTTCCTGGGCAAGATGCCGGGGAGCAACGCGGAGAAGTTCGCCGGTGTCCGGGCCTTCTACAGCTATATGCTCACCCATCCGGGCAAGAAGCTGTCCTTCATGGGGGCTGAGCTGGGCCAGTGGAACGAATGGCACTTTGAGTATTCCCTGGACTGGCACCTGCTCCAGTATGAGCCCCACCGCCAGCTCCATGCCTTCTTCAAGGCGGCCAACGCCCTGTACCTCAACGAGTCCGCCCTGTGGGAGCAGGACGATTCCTGGCAGGGATTCCAGTGGCTGTGCGCCGACGACCATACCGCCAATACCGTGGCCTTCCTCCGGTGGAACCGGGAAGGAAAGCCGCTGGTGGTGGTGTGCAACTTCTCCCCCAACCATCGCAAGGGCTACCGGGTTGGCGTTCCCTTCCCGGGTACCTGGTCGCCGGTGTTCAACACCGACGCTGCCGAGTTCGGTGGACAGGGACTGGGCGATACCCTCCCCCTGAAAACGGAGACGGTGCCCTTCCACTCCCAGGAGCAGTCTATGGTCATTGACCTGCCCCCCATGTCGGTGATGATTTATCGCTGCACCCGCCGCGCTCCCGTCCGGAAAAAGGCGGAATCCTCGCCCAAGACGGCGAAGGAGAAGGCTCCTGCCCGGAAGAAGACCGGCGAGACCAGGAAGGCCGGTGAGGCAAAGAAAACCAGCGAGACCAAGAAGACTGGTGAGGCAAAGAAGGCGACGTCCCGGACGCCCAAGGCGGCCCGGACGAAAAAGACGCCCCAGAACTGATTGTCACCCCCCGCGCAGGCGGATTATCAATATCCATCTTGAGGTGAAGGAGAAATGAAGAAAGAAGTTGTTGCCATGCTGCTGGCTGGCGGACAGGGCAGTCGGCTCTATGCGCTTACCAGCCACGTGGCCAAGCCCGCCGTCCCGTTCGGCGGGAAGTACCGAATCATTGATTTCCCCCTGTCCAACTGTGTCAATTCCGGTATTGATACGGTGGGCGTGCTGACCCAGTACCGTCCCCTGGAGCTGAACAGCTATATCGGTTCCGGCCAGCCCTGGGATTTGGACCGCTGGGACGGCGGTGTACATATTCTGCCCCCCTACATGCGTGAGGGAGACCAGGGAACCTGGTACAAGGGTACCGCTAACGCCATCTACCAGAACATCGGCTTCCTGGATATGTACGACCCCGAGTACGTGGTGATCCTGTCCGGCGACCATATTTACAAGATGAACTATGCCGACATGGTGGAGCAGCACAAAAAGACCAACGCTGCCTGCACTATTTCCGTGCTGGAGGTCACCCTGGAGGAGGCGACCCGCTTCGGCATTATGAATGCCGACGAAAACGGCAGGGTGTATGAGTTTGAGGAGAAGCCCAAGCATCCCAAGAGCACTCTGGCCTCCATGGGTATCTATGTGTTCACCTGGTCCAAGCTGCGCCAGTACCTCATTGACGACGAGGCTGACCCCAACTCCTCCAATGACTTCGGTAAGAATATCATCCCCAAGATGCTGGATGCCGGAGAGACGCTGATGACCTACCGCTTCCAGGGCTACTGGAAGGACGTGGGCACCATCGACTCCCCGTGGGACGCCAACATGGACATGCTGGCCCCCGGCAACGAGAATGGCATCAATCCCTACGACACCAGCTGGCCCATTTATGCCCGGACGCCCATCCGTCCGCCCCATGTGACCGGCGTGAATGCCTGTATCTCTCACTCCCTGGTCACCGGCGGCTGCCAGGTGGACGGCACGGTGGAAAATTCCGTCCTGTTCCACTCTGTGACGGTGGAGGAAGGGGCCGGTGTGCACTACTCCATCCTGATGCCCGGCGCGGTGGTGAAGAAGGGAGCCCAGGTGTCCTACTCCATCGTGGCGGAGGGCGCTGTGATTGAGGCGGGAGCCAAGGTGGGCGCGCCTCCTTCCGAGGATCCCGACTGGGGCATCGCGGTGGTGGCCAGCGGCGTGACCGTGGGAGAGAATGCCCAGGTAAAGCCCAAGGCAATGATTCGAGAGGATGTAAAGGGGGGTGAGCAGGCATGAATGATCTGCACGGAATTCTGCTGGCCTGTCGTTCCGACGCCAATCTGGGGGAGCTGACCCGCCACCGCAATACCTGCTCTCTGCCCTTCGGCGGGCGGTATCGCCTGATGGACTTCATGCTGTCCAACTACGTCAACGCCGGAATTACCGACGTGGGCATTATCGTGCATCAAAGCTATCAGTCCCTGCTGGACCATGTGGGCTCCGGTAAGGACTGGGATCTCAGCCGTAAGCACGGCGGCCTGCGGATCCTGCCTCCCTTCGGCTATGCGGAGCGGGGCGGCGACTACCGCGGCGATATGGACGCGCTGCACGGTGTGTCCGACTACCTCCGCAACATCCGTCAGGAGTATGTGATTCTGGCCTGGGGTGACACGGCGGTGAACCTGCCGGTGGCCCAGGTACTGCAGCAGCATCTGGAGACCGGCGCTGACGTGACCATGGTGTGCACGCCTACTCTGAAGGGTGCCCCCCGGTTCTCCGAGTATGTGGAGGTGGACGAGACCGGCCGGGTCACCGATCTGTCCGTCCATCCGGTCATGGCCAGCCAGGCGTTGGAAAGCCTGGAGGTCTATATCCTGTCCAAGAAGCTGCTGATGGAGCTGGTGAACTACTGCTCCGCCCATGACATCTATCACTTCAGCCGCGGTGTGCTCCAGCCCCGCCTGAAGACTCTGAAGCTCATGTCCTATATCCACAACGGGTATGTGGCCCGCTTCCAGTCGGTCAGCGGCTACTTTGAGCGCTCCATGGATCTGCTGGATCCCAAGGTGCGGGACGACCTGTTCAATCCCCAGCGGCCCATCCGCACCAAGGACCAGTCCAACCCTTCCACCTATTACGGCCCGGACGCCCGGTCCACTTACTCCCTGGTGGCCGATGGCTGCATGATCGAGGGCGAGGTGGAAAACTGCATCATCTCCCGGGGTGTTGTGGTGGAGAAGGGCGCCAAGGTTGCCAACAGCGTGCTGATGCAGGGCACCGTGATCAAGAGCGGCGCCTCCCTGGCCTATGTGATTACGGACAAGGACGTTACCGTCAACCAAAACCGTATGCTGATGGGTCACCTGACCTATCCTTTGGCGATTACCAAGGGAGCCACGGTATAATTCATCGGCCTGTGCCGTCCCGCCGGGAAGGGAGAAACTCCCTTCTCGGCGGCGACCTTTGGCTGGTTTTCTTCAGAAAGGGGAATGTATATGAAAATTTTGTTTGCGGCCTCGGAGGTTGCGCCCTTTATCAAGACTGGCGGACTGGCTGACGTGGCCGGTTCTCTGCCCAATGCTCTGGTGAAGGCCGGCCATGAGGTGCGGGTCATCCTGCCCCTGTACGAGGGGATAAGCGGCGAATGGCGCAGCCAGATGACCTTCCTGAAGTATTTCAATGTCACCCTGTCCTGGCGCCAGGTTTACTGCGGCGTGTTCCAGCTGGAGTATAACGGCGTCACCTACTGGTTTGTGGACAATGAATATTACTTCAAGCGCTGGCAGATGTACGGCCACTTTGATGACTGTGAGCGATTTGCCTTCTTCTCCCGGGCCATCATCGAAACCCCCGGTCAGCTTGACTGGGCCCCTGATGTCATCCACTGCAACGACTGGCAGACCGCTCTGGTGCCTGTTTACCTTCTGGAGGATAAGTACCGCATCCCCCAGCTGGCGGGTACCAAGACGGTGTTCACCATCCACAACATCGAGTATCAGGGCCGCTACGGCGACCAGGTGCTGGAGGACGTGATTGGCCTGGGCCGGAACTACTTCAACGAGGGTATGCTGGCCTATCATAAGGACGTGAACCTGATGAAGGGTGCCATTATGGCATCCAACTTTGTCACCACTGTATCCCCCACCTACGCCCAGGAGCTCCGCAGTCCCTTCTATGCCCATGGGCTGGACGGTGTCATCAACCAGCAGAGCGACAAACTCCAGGGAATTCTCAACGGCATCGATATGGACCTCTATGATCCGGCCAAGCGCACCGATCTGGCCGCCAACTTCACGGCCAAGACGGTGGAGAAGGGCAAGGCTGCCTGTAAGCGGATGCTGCAGCAGGCTGTGGGGCTGGAGGAAAATCCTGATGTGCCCATCATCGCCTGCGTCTCCCGTTTGGTGGGGCATAAGGGCTTCTCCCTGATCACCGACGTGCTCAATCAGATCATGGAAATGAATGTGCAGATGGTGGTGCTGGGCACCGGCGACTGGCAGTTTGAGGAGGCTTTCCGCAACGCCCAGTGGCAGTATCCCGGCCGCTTCTCCGCCCAGATCACCTACTCCGCACCTCTGTCCAATCAGATCTACGCCGGCGCCGATCTGTTCCTTATGCCCTCCGTCAGCGAACCCTGCGGCCTGAGCCAGATGATCGCCATGCGTTTCGGCACCCTGCCCATCGTCCGGGAGACCGGAGGTCTGAAGGACACCGTGCTGCCCTATAACCGCTTTGAAGGGACGGGCCGGGGCTTTACCTTCGCGGACATCAACGCCTATGACATGCTCTGGGTGATCCGTGAGGCGGTGGACCTGTACTACAACGACAAGCAGGCGTGGCGCGGACTCCAGAGAGAGGCCATGACCGCTGACTTCAGCTGGGATCATTCCGCCCAGGAATACATCGACATTTACCAGCGGATTTCCTATTGACAGGAAATTCAAATGGATGAAAAATGCCGGGGCCTCACGGCCCCGGCATTTTTTGGTTGAGAAAGAAAATAGGGTTGTATGGCGGATTGGACTTGCGGGTGGAGGAGACAGGCGGTATAATAAAACCGTATCTCTATCTGTGCCGGGGCGGCGGAATCCGGGCAGACCGAACCTGCAGCACCGGGCACATGATTGAAGGAGGGATGCGCTGATGTATCAGCCGATTTGTTATGTAGTGGGGGCCATGCCCCTGTCCTGGTCTCTCTGCCCGCAGCCTGGGGTGGAGGATCTTGTGATTGCCGCCGATAAGGGATATGAGGCGCTGGAGGCCTATGGCGTCCGGCCCGGACTGGTGGTAGGAGATTTTGATTCCCTGGGCCGTCGGCCCAATCATCCCAATGTGGTGCAGCTACCCAGCGCCAAAGATGACACGGATATGGTTTACGCCCTGCGGGAGGGGCTGAACCGAGGCTATCGCCGCTTTGTGCTGCTTGGCGGCGTGGGCGGCAGGCTGGAGCATACCCTGGCAAACCTACAGGCGCTGACCTGGCTGACCACCCAGGGTGCCAGGGGCGTGCTGGCTGGAGAGGGAACGGTAGCCACGGCGCTGTGCTGCGAGACCATGACCTTCCCTCAGGGACTGAGCGGATTCCTGTCCGTGTTCTGTTCCAGCGGCAAGGCCGAGGGAGTCACCCTGAAAAACCTGAAATACGAGCTGACCGACCACACCATGACGGCGGACTTCCCCCTTGGGGTGAGCAACGAGTTTGCGGAGGAGCCGGCCCAGATTTCGGTGGCCAAGGGAAGGCTGCTGGTGCTGTGGCGGGAGCAGGGAAACTTTTATCAAATGCTTCCCCAGCTGTGGTGCCGGGAGTGCCTGACAGAGAAAGGAGAATAACCCATGAGCGAAATCAAGGCCCTTATTTTGGCCGCGGGGAAGGGCACCCGCCTGCAGACCGAGGGGATCGACCTGCCTAAGGTGATGCGGCTGGCCGACGGAAAACCGCTGATCCACTATGTGCTCAAGGCGTTGGATTTCCTGCCCACGGAGGATATTATCCTGGTGGTGGGCTGGAAGAAGGAGAAGGTGCTCCAGGCCTATCCTCAATACCCCTACGCCCTGCAGGAGGAGCAGCACGGCACGGGTCACGCCGTCCAGTGCGCCACCCACCTGCTGGAGGGCTTTGACGGCCACGTGCTCATCTGCTGCGGGGACGCCCCTCTCATGCGCCAGGAGACCTTCCGTTCCCTGGTGGACGTCCATCTCCGTGAGGGCAACGCCTGCACCATGCTGTCCGCCATCCTGCCGGAGGGAGGCAACTATGGCCGGGTGCTGCGTGAGCCGGACGGCTCCTTCCGGGCCATTGTGGAGGACAAGGACTGCACGCCGGAGGAGAAGAAGATCCGGGAGGTCAATACCGGCACCTACCTGTTCCATACCCCCAGCCTGCTGGCCAGCCTGGGGCAGCTCCGGGACGATAACGCCCAGGGAGAACTGTATCTCACCGATGTCCCCGCCCTGATCAAGGCGGCGGGAGGCCGTGTGGGCCTGTGCGACACCTGCTCCCCCGATGAAATGCTGGGCGTCAACACGGTGGAGCAGCTGGCTCAGGTGGAAGAGCTGCTGCGGAAGCGATAACAAATCATAAAGGGCCGCCCTGTAGACGGGCATCCGTAAAACAGCAGAATCCTCCGTATGTGCTGAACCATACGGAGGATTCTTTTCATTTGATCTTCAATTTTGCCGGTAAAGCACAAGCTGACCCGGGATGCACAGTGCTCCCGACAGGAGCGTATCGAAGTGTACCCTTTCGGAACGAAAGGAATTTTTTGCTCTGGCACTACGCTCCAATAAGCCGAAAATTGTCTTAGCGAGTTTGATTCCAAATAATCATAACCTTTTTACAATTGGGGCAATACCAACCTTCGTCCAGATCATGTGCCTTTATGGAATCTCTACTGCCCCAAAACATTTTCCCGAAATGTTTTCGTTCCGATTCCTCTGCTTTTCGGGGATACAGAGTAGGACCAGCTCCGGTCTTACAAACAACATCCCCCGCCATCATTTCCTGATGACAAAGTGGACATTTCATCATGCATCCTCCGATCCATCCAAATGGATTGTTCTTGCCTTTGTTCCATAACATCATAATGCTTGTCAATCATTCAACCGCATTCTTGGTGAGAGAAGAGAAACGTCCGGACGTTCTCGTTCCATCATAAATGAATGCTGTCTTACGGGCGTGATGCTATTTGGAGCGGCCTTTCGTTTTGGGGAGAATCGGCCCATTCGAGAGATAAGGTTACAGCTCTGCCAGGGCAGCACAAAGGGCGTCCACATCTCCGGCGGAGGTGGCCCAGCTGGTACAGATCCGCAGTACCACCCGGCCGTCGGGCAGTCCCTCCCAGAAACTAAAGAGGAAGGATTCCTCCAGCCGTGCCCGCTGCTCCGGCGTAAACACAGCGAAAATCTGGTTGGCGGTGGTGGGGAAACGCTGGGGAATCCCTTGACGCTGGAGGGCGGCCCGGATCTGCCCGGCCAGCTCCACCGCGTGGCGGCCCAGCTGACGGTATAGGTCATCCTCGAAGAGTGTTTCAAACTGGATGCCCAGCAGACGCCCCTTGGCCAGCATGCCGCCGTGGCGCTTGATCATATAGCGGAAGTCAGGGAGAAGGCCGGGATCCGGCATGACCACCGCCTCTCCGAACAGGGCGCCCACCTTGGTGCCGCCGATGGTAAAGACATGGGCCAGGCGGGCCAGATCAGGCAGATCCACATCGGCGCCTTCCGCCGCCAGCCCATAGCCGCAGCGGGCCCCGTCGATGAACAGGGGGAGAGACCACCGGTCACAGACCTTGCGGATCTCCTCCAGCTCCTGTCTGGTATAAAGGGTGCCGCACTCTGTAGGGTGGGATAGATAGACCATGCCCGGCTGAACCATGTGCTCCCGGGATGGGTCGGCAAAGTGGGCGGCGCACAGCTGCTCCAGATCCTGGGGGAGGAGCTTGCCGTCCAGACTGGGAAGGGGAAGAATTTTGTGGCCGGCGGCCTCCACCGCACCGGTTTCGTGGACATGGATGTGGCCGGTATCGGCGCACACTGCGCCCTGATAGGGGCGAAGCGAAGCGGCAATCACAGTGGCATTGGCCTGGGTTCCGCCCACCAGAAATTCCACCGCGGCCTGGGGGGCATGGCAGGCGGAACGGATCAGCTCCCGGGCCCGGTCACAGTAGCCGTCTGTGCCGTAGCCGGGGGACTGCTCCAGGTTGGTATCCAGCAGGCGCTGTAAAATCCAGGGGTGTGCTCCTTCGCTGTAATCACATTCCATTCGGATCATGGCGGTACCTCCTTGCGGTGCATTGAGAGAAAAGGCGAGGTCAGGGCCCCAAAGGGACCCTGACCTCATAAAACGTAGGGAACGGGTTGCGGAGATGGGATTACTTCAGGTCCAGGGCCTCTTTCACCTTGGCGATGATGTGAGCGCCGATATCACGGGAGGCGTCCACGGTCTGAGCGCCCAGGTGGGGAGTGACCACGAAGTTGTCACACTCAAACAGGGGGGAGTCGAAGCCAGCACCCTCGGTCAGGCCGCCCGCAGCCAGCTCGTTCTCCATCACGTCGGAGGCGTAGCCACCGATCTTGCCGGCCTTCAGGGCCTCATACATGTCATGCTCGTTGACAATGCCGCCACGGGCCATGTTCAGCACCACAGCGTCGTCCTTCATTCCGGCGATGGACTTGGCGTTGAACAGATCCTTGGTCTCGGGGGTCAGAGGCATATGGATGGTGACGAAGTCGGAGACCTTCAGCACCTCTTCAATGCTCATGCTGGTGGCCTTCTGCTCCTCAAACACATTGGCGGGCAGGTAGGGATCGTAAGCGACCACGTTCATCAGGAAGGCGCGGCCCAGCTCGCCCACGCGCTGGCCGATGCGGCCAAAGCCCAGGATACCCAGGGTCTTGCCTCTCAGCTCACGGCCCACGAACTTATACTTGTCCCAGTTCTTGTTGACCTTCACATCATAGTTGGCGGGGATGGTGTGGCGGGACAGATCCAGCATCTTGGAGATGGTCAGCTCGGCCACGGCGTTGCCGTTGAGGCCGGGAGCGTTGATGACCTGGATGCCCTTGGCCTTGGCGGTCTCCAGATCGATGTGGTTCAGACCCACGGAGCAGACGCCGATGACCTTCAGATTCTTGGCAGCGTCCAGAATCGTCTTGTTGATGGCGGGGTCAACGCGCATGATGAGAACATCGTAGTCGGGGATCAGCTGAGCCAGCTCGTCCTGGGTGGGCAGCAGCTTGGTGTCCACCTGCATGTACTTACCCAGCTCCTCGCCGATTGCGCTGTGGACCACGTCAATAATCAAGCACTTCATGATGAAATCATCCTTTCTCCATTTGTTTCAATTCCCGTTCTGCCGCTTCCACGCGGCGATTCCAACTCCTGGGGCGGAAGAGACCCGCCTTTGGAGGAGGAGAAGAAATTGAGGCCGGTTTTTTCGCTGTTCCTGTGAAAAGTACACCACGGCCTCCTGCTATTTACTATTAAACCACAAAAACCACCTGGGGGAAAGCAGATTTTTGCTGATGGTTGCCACAACCATTTGGCTGTGCTATAATAGATGTAACCCAACGAAAAATGACAGAGGAATTTCATTATAGAGAGAGGGCTTCCATGAATTTTCTGCATTTGAAATATTTCCTGCTTGTAGCGGAGGAGCTGAATATCACCCGGGCGGCGGAGCGGCTGTATATCTCCCAGCAGTCCTTGAGCAACCACATCAGCAACATGGAACGGGAGCTGGACGTGAAGCTGTTTACCCGTTCTCCCAAGCTGTCGCTGACCTATGCCGGCGACCTGTTGGTTCAGACGGCCACCCAGATTCTGGACCTCCACAGCCAGTATCTGGCCAAGGTGGGCGACATCAACCGCCATTACATGGGGGTGCTGAGGGTGGGGATCTCCCATACCTGCGGGCTGGCGCTGCTGCCGGAGGTGCTGCCCCGGTTCCAGGCGGAATTTCCCATGGTTGAATTTTCTCTCTATGAAGGCAACTCCACCCATTTGGAGGACGAGCTGGCCCACGGACGGGTGGATTTGATCGTCTGCTTCCAGCCCATCATGCTGGAGGGGGTCGAGGTGGTTCCGTTGACGGAGGAGCAGCTGATGCTGGCCGTGCCCAAGAGCTTTACCGACCAGCTGTTTGGAGAGCGGGCAGAGGAAATGCGGCAGGAGTACGCCAACGGGGCGGACATTGATGCCTTCCAAAATATGCCCTTCGTCCTGATCAAGCGGGGGAACCGTACCCGCAGCATTGTGGATCAGTTTTTCAGCCGGTACTTCTTCAAACCCAAGCTGGTACTGGAGACAGAGAACACCATCACCACCCTGGCCATGGCGGAGGCGGGCATCGGCATCACCATCTGCCCGGCCCTGTTTCTGAAAACCATCGGCATCGCCGCCTCCCATCAGTCCACGGAAAAGCTGGATCTGTTTCCGTTGAACGACCCCTCCACCATCAGCCGTCTGGTGGTGGGATATCGTCAGGACCGGTATCTGTCCCACTTTGGAGAACGGTTCATTGAGCTGGTACGGCAGGCCCTGTATACCACCGAGTCATGAAAAACCGGCTCCCCGACGCACACTCGTGCGCTGGGGAGCCGGTTTTCGTTTGTTCAGCGGAAATAAACCAGGGGATCTTCGGGGGCCTGGGCGGGCTCCACGCTTTGGGCGTAAAGCACCACGCCCTCCTCCCGGTAGACGTCGGCGTGCTCCCACTGGATGGTGGCCGTCATGGTAATCCACTGGCCCTTTTTCAGGGTGCGGGCCTGGTCATACTTGCACAGGAAGCCGAAAAAGCGGATATCGTCTTCGCAGCAGGTCATGGCGTTGCGCCCGGGGATGAAGGTGCCCTTGGGCAGCTTGGGGCTGGTCATGGCCAGGGCACGGAAGGTGATGGTCTTGCCCACATACTGCTGGGGATGCTCCTGAATGTGGAGGTACCAGATGCCATAGTCATCGTCCTCCAGCTGGATGTGGCTGTCCTCCAGGGAGTAGGGGAGGATATCCTCCACCTCCAGCTCGTCCCCGCCTTCGTCCTCAAACACGATCTCACACATCCGGTTTACTGCCCGGATGGTGCGCTTCCAGCTGGGCAGGGGCATTTCCGGCTTGCAGCGGTTGAACAGCACCATGTCCGCCTCAGTCACCATATCCACGATCATGGACTGCATGTTGCTGCGGTACAGCTCAAAGGTGGTGGCGTCGATGACGTCAATGGCCTGATACAGCCCCCAGTTTTTGGGCAGCTTCAGGTCTCGGAGGATCTGGATGGGCCACATGCCGTTGTACTCCAGTAAAACCCGCTCCGGCTGGTAGCGGCGATCCACCTCCTGGAGGAAGGCGGTGGTAATCTGCTCCGGCTCCTCGATGGGCACCAGACGGCAGTTCTGCCGGGACAGGGACTCCTGGTCGTATTCCACCTCACCCTCCTCGCAGCACAGCAGCACTGTGCGCTGGCCGTCATTGAAATACTCCATGGACAGGGTGTCGGTGAGCAGGGTGGTCTTGCCGCTGTCCAGGAAGCCGGTGATGAGGTACAGGGGGATCCGTGCGTCGCTCATGGAATCACCTCTTTACGCCAGCTGGAACAGCCGCTCCAGCCCAGCCTCGTTCAGCTGAGCGCCGATCACGCACAGACGGCCGGTGTAGTCGGCGCCGCCCTCCCGGATCTGGAACTCGCCGGGCACCAGGTCAAAGTGGAGCCAGGTCTGGCCCTCCTCCTGAGGCACCATACCCTTGGCACGAAGAATCACGCCCATCTCCTGGCCCATAGCCAGCGTGGACAGAATATCCTCCAGATCCTCCCGGCTGTACTTCTTGGGGGTCTCACGGCCCCAGGAGGTGAAGACCTCGTCGGCGTGGTGGTGATGGTGGTCGTGATGCTCGTGGTCATGGTCGTGGTGATGCTGGTGGGCGCCCAGATCGCAGCCCAGGCAGGCGTCGCAGGCGCTTTCGTCACAGCTATGTTCATGATGATGCTCATGCTCGTGGTCATGCTCGTGGTGATGCTCATGGTGCTCATGATCGTGGTCATGGCAGCCGCAATCGCAGTCAGGGCCGTGTTCGTGCTCGTGTTCGTGCTCGTGTTCGTGATGGTGCTCATGGTCATGCTCGTCACAGCCGCAGTCACAGTCATGGTCGTGATGGTCGTGGTGGTGGGCGATGTCCTCCATCAGCTCCTGAGCCAGGCTGCTGCCGCCCTCCATGGCGGAGACGATCTGGGCGCCGGTGAGCTGATCCCAGGGGGTGGTGAGGATGGCGGCCTTCTGGTTGTGGCTGCGCAGCAGATTGACCGCGGCGGTAAGCTTACCCTCATCCATCTTCTGGGTGCGGGAAAGCAGGATGGCGGAGGCGTGCTCCACCTGGTTGTTGAAGAACTCGCCGAAATTCTTCATGTAGATCTTGGCCTTGGTGGCGTCCACCACAGTGACAAAGCTGTGGAGGGACAGCTCCGGGGCCTCAGCCTGAACCCGCTCCACGGCGGCGATCACGTCGGACAGCTTGCCCACGCCGGAGGGCTCGATGATAATGCGGTCGGGGCGGTACTGCTCCAGTACCTGCTTCAGCGCGGCGCCGAAATCGCCCACCAGGGAGCAGCAGATGCAGCCGGAGTTCATCTCGGTAATGGTGATCCCCGCCTCCTTGAGGAAGCCGCCGTCAATGCCGATTTCACCGAACTCGTTTTCAATGAGAACGACCTGCTCCCCCTGGAAGGCCTCCTGAAGCAGCTTTTTGATCAGGGTTGTTTTGCCGGCGCCCAGAAAGCCGGAGATAATATCAACTTTCGTCATGGTGTGATACAGTCCTTTCCAAAATATTGTGCAGTCAAGTCTCGTCCCAGAAATAACCGGAGACGGACAGAAGCTGATAGAGAAGGTGAGCGGCCTGGTCCCGGGTGGCCCGGTTGTGGGCCTGATCCAGATCCAGAGAGACCCCCAGCTGTTCCAGACGCCAGGCGGGCGCCTGTGCCCACGGGCTCATGTGCACATAGGTCATCCATTGAGCTGCGGGCAGATCCCGCTGGGACAGGTCATAGCCCGCCATGGTGGCCCAACCGGAGACGGCGGAAAGCACCGTGACCATCTCTTCATAGGAGATGGGGGCCTGGGGATCAAAGGTGCCGTTTCCCCGGCCGGACAGGAAGCCCCGGGCCGCCATGGCATTGACGGCGTCGGCATACCAGGCGGAGGACGGCACGTCGGAGAACATCTGCTCCTCCGACGGGGCCAGATTCAGGGCGGCAGCCATCATCACGGCAAACTCCGCCCGGGTAATGGAGCGGTTGGGGTCGAAGGTGCCGCCATCCATACCGGACACCAGCCCATAGACGGCCAGAGTGGCCACCTCCTGGGGGTAGGCGCTGTCCTCCAGATCAGGGAAGGCATACCGGCTGCTGTGAGGCAGACCCAGGCGCTGGGCCGCCTCCGCAGGAGTGATGGAGCGCCAGACGCTCACACCCCGGCCTATTTCCAGGGCAGCGGTGGGGGGCAGGGCCTCCAGAATCTGCGCGAAGACAGATTGGTACTGGGGATCCTTGGCCAGGCGGCCCTCCAGATAGAGGGTGAAGCCGCCTAGTGTGAGGCGGAGATTGCCTTCCGCTCGGTCAGGGGCCTGGGCGGACAGCAGCTTGGCTGCTTCCAAAGCGGTGTCGGCCGGTAGCATCAGGGTGGGGAACACCCCGATCAGATGGTTGGTGGTACCATCGGGGGAGAAAAAGCGGGAGGTGGTCATTTTCAGGGCGTCGCCCTGGAACAGCTCCGGTGCGTTTTTTTCATCGAAAACGGTCTGGGCGATGCCTTTCCCGTAGGTGCGCTCCCCCAGCACGATGCCGAAGCCCAGATCCCGGGCGGCGGCGGAAAACATCTCAGAGGCGCTGGCGGAGTGGGCGCTGGTGAGAATCAGCAGGGGTTTGTCCGTCAAATCCTTACGGTTGGCGGTCGTTTCAATGGTGATAACCGTGCCGTGGGCGTCCCGGAAGTGAACCATTTCCGACGCACCTGCAAACCGGCCGGCGGTGGCGGCGGCGGACTGGGCCACGCCCCCGGGATTGCTCCGCAGATCCATCAGCCAGAGATCTACCTGGTCATCCAGCTCCTGAATGGCCTGCTCCACCTTGGAGGCGGTGCTCTCCCCGAAGCTGGAGCAGTCGATGAAGCCTGCGTCGTCCATCCGCTGATAGGTGACAATGGGAAGCTGAACCTTGCGGCGTTCCATGGTGAAATCCATCCGGGTATCGTCCTCAGCCCGGATCACAGTGACGGTCACCTGGGTGCCCTCCTTGCCGGTAATCAGGGACTGAATGTCCGACTGGGCCGTCAGGGGAACCCCGTCCACGGCCACCAGCCGGTCACCCGCCGACAGTCCGGCCTCTAGGGCGGGGGAGTTGTCCAGGATGGACAGGATGGTGTAGCCGTCCTCATACACGGTTTGAATGGATACGCCGATGCCCACCAGGGTGTCGCCGTTGACGGAGGTGAGAAAGGCGTTGTAGTTCTCGGCGGACAGGTAGACGGTGTAGGGATCGTTCAAAGCCGACAGAATGGCTTCGTTGTCCTCCAGGGCGAGCACAGCCTCTGGAACTGGGTCGATGTAATGCTCCCGGAGCAGCTGGCGCAGGTCGTCGGTCTCCAGGGCGGAGGCGGGGACGACCAGAGCGGCGGTCAGGGCCAGGGACAGGAAAGCGGGGATCATGCGTTTCATAGCGTCTCCTTCTGTGTAGCGCCCATCATGGGCACGTGCGCCGGATGCCGAGGTTTCGGCATCCGGCGCAATCGCGGCGGCTGCCGTCTGTATGCCAGACGGCTGAGCCCTTGTTACAGCTTGGGGGTGCGGTAGGTCATCTCCTCCCGCTTGGGGCCGGAGGACACCATGGTGATGGGGGCGCCGATCTGGGCCTCCAGGAAATCCACATAGTCCTTGGCCTGCTGGGGCAGAGCGTCATAGTCCTTGCAGCCCCGGATGTAGCACTTCCAGCCGGGGAGGGTGGTGAACACGGGCTTGGCCCGCCTCAGACGGGGGGTGGTGGGGAAGCGGTCGGTCACTTCACCGTCAATCTCGTAGCCGGTGCATACCTTGATCTCGTCCAGGTACCCGAGCACGTCCAGACAGGTGAGGGCCACCTGGGTGGCGCCCTGAACCATGCAGCCGTACTTGGTGGCGACGGCGTCGAACCAGCCTACCCGGCGGGGACGGCCGGTGGTGGCGCCGAATTCGCCCTTGTCGCCGCCCCGGCGGCGCAGCTCGTCGCCCTCCTCACCCAGCAGCTCGCTGACAAAAGGCTCGGTGTGGGAGCCCACAGAGGAGGAATAGGCCTTGGTGACGCAGATCACGTCCTCCACAGCGGTGGGAGGAACGGCAGCGCCCACACAGCCGAAACCGGCCAGAGTGTGGGAGGAGGTGGTCATGGGGAAGATGCCCAGGTCGGGATCCTTCATGGAGCCCAGCTGACCCTCCATCAGGACGGTCTTCCCCTCCTTCAGGGCCTGGTGGACAAAGCCTACGGCGTCGCCCACATAGGGACGGATCTCCTCCCGCAGGGCCATGAGCTGGTCAAACAGCTCCTGCACGTTCAGAGCAGGCTTGTGGTACAGATGCTCAAACAGGACGTTTTTCAGGGTGACGGCGGCGGTGAGCCGCTCCATCAGCCGCTGCTCGTCAAACAGGTCGCACACCTGAATGCCGATCTTGGCGTATTTGTCGGAATAGAAGGGGGCAATACCGCTTTTGGTGGAGCCGAAGGCCTTCCCTGCCAGCCGCTCCTCCTCGTAGGCGTCCTGAAGCACATGATAAGGCATGAGCAGCTGGGCCCGCTCGGAGATAATCAGGTTGGGGGCGGGAACACCCTGGTCGGTGATGGATTTCAGCTCGTCCACCAGCTTGCGGATGTCAAGGGCAACGCCGTTGCCGATGATGTTGGTGACATGGGGATAGAAGGTGCCGGAGGGGAGAATGTGCAGGGCAAACCGGCCGTAGTCATTGATGATGGTATGGCCGGCGTTGGCGCCGCCCTGGAAACGGATGACCACATCCGAGGACTCCGCCAGCATATCGGTGATTTTACCCTTACCCTCGTCGCCCCAGTTGGCGCCGACGATCGCTTTTACCATAGCAGTTACCTCCGTGAGTCGGGATTCGCAACCGGCCTGCGGATTTGCCTTATCCGACTCGTAACGCAACACAAATATTATACTGCCTTTTTCGCCTGGACGCAAGGGGAATTCCCGGGCAAAAAGAGACAATTTGGAGGAAAAAGCTGGCGCCGATTGGGCGGTTATTCCTCCTGAGATTCTTCCGCCGCATCAGGGTAGATCATGGCCAGCCCATCTGCCAGCATAGACTGGGTCAGCATCCCGCCGGCGTAGGCCGTCACGTTCCCATCCTCGTCCAAAAAGAAGGTGGAGGGGAAGCCCCGCAGGCCGTAGGCGGTGACGCCGGAGTATTCCACGTCGTAATACACCGGGAAGGTATAACCCTCCTCCTCCAAATAGGCTTCCGCCTTCTCCCGGGTCTCGCCGGACATGGCGTCGCCCACATTGACCATGAGAAATTGAACGTCCTCGCCGTAGGAGGTGAAGGCGGTCTGGAAGTCGGGCATCTCCGTTTTGCAGGGGCCGCAGGTGGAGGCCCAGAAATTGATTACTGCGGGCCGGCCATCCAGCGTCTCCAACAGGGTGACGGCGGTTCCATCCCCGGTTTCCATCTGGAAGTCCGGAGCGGGGATGGGGGTGCTTTCCTCCTGGGAGCCGGAGCCGTCGCCGGTGGGAGACAGGTTGCCCCGCTGGGACAGGGCGGTGTATCCCATGGCGGCGGCCACCAGCAGCAGGACAAAGCCGGCGATGAGCAGCAGCAGTCGTTTCCGTTGTGTCATAAAAATCCTCCTTGTGTGAGTGTGGAATGCGCTCAGGAGAGCAGCTTGGACAGCAGCCCGGTGGCCATCAGTACGCCCATGGCGATGAGAAGCCCACCGGAGATCCGGTTAATCAGGGTGTAGTGGGCCTTGACCCATTGAAAGGCATCGGTGAGGGAGTGAATCAACAGGGCGCTGACCACAAAAGGCACCCCAAGGCCGATGGAGTAGCACAGCAGCAGAAGAATTCCCTGCAGAGTGGAACCCTGGTGGGAAGCCAGCATCAGCGCTGACCCCAAAAAGGCGCCTACGCAGGGCGTCCAGCCTATGGAAAAGACCAGACCCAGCACCACAGCGGAGGCGAAGCCCCCGTTCTTCCGGGTGCCGCCGCTGATCCCCCGGAACAGGGGGATATGTATGACATCCAGAAACTGCAGCCCCATAAGGATGACAACCAGGCCGGTGACCAGGTTGACGGCGGTCTGCCACTGGGCCAGCAGCCCGCCCAGGGTACCGGCAAAGGCGCCCAGGGCCGTGAAGGTCAGGGTGAAGCCCAGAACAAAGCCCAGGGCGTTTCGTACCGAGGTCCGGCCGGAGTGCCGGGCGCTGTCCCCGGCGAAGTAAGACAGATAAACCGGGAGCATGGGGAGTAGGCAGGGGGAGAGGAAGGTGATGATGCCCTCCAGAAAGGTGATCAAATAGGTCATGAAAGCCTCCAGTGGGAAAGGGGTGATTGGATGGATACAGTATGCCTCACGCGGCGGGAGGCGTCTGTGATTATATCACAAAACACCTTGCCTGGGGAAGAAAAAACCGATATGATAAGGAGGCGGGGGTCTGGCCCCGGAATATCACGGAAGCAGAGGAGACAGGTATGGATCGTTACCCCTTACAGCAGCTGCCCTTCTGGGGACGGCTGGAGGACCGCCAGCGGCAGATGCTGGAGCAAAGCGTCCGGCGGATGGAGTACTGCTCCGGACAGATTGTCCGATCCCCGGGCAGGGACTGCCTGGGCGCACTGCTGATCCAGCGGGGCGCCATACGGATTTATCTCCTGTCCCAGGAGGGACGGGAGGCCACCATCGCCCGGATGACGGCGGGGGAGGTCTGCGTGCTGTCCGCCTCCTGTATGCTGTCCGCCATCACCTTCGATGTGGAGATGATGGCCCAGGAGGAGACGGAGGTGCTGGTGATCCCGGTGCAGGTGCTGTCCCAGTTGATGCAGGAAAACCTGTACGTGGAGAATTTCGTCTATAAAACGGCGGCGGAGCGATTCTCCGATGCCATCTCAGCGGTGGAGCGGATGCTCTTCCTCACCCTGGAGCAGCGGGTGGCTGTCTATCTGCTCCAGGAGGCGGACCGGCGGGGGGAGGAGACTCTGCGCCTGACCCAGGAGCAGATGGCCCAGGCCATCGGCAGCGCCCGGGAGGCGGTGACCCGCACCCTGAAAAAGCTGTCGGACGCCGGACTGGTGGAGCTGTTCCGGGGCGGCGTCCGGATTCTGGACCGGGCAGCGTTGGAGGAACGAAGCTGAATAAACGGCAAGAAACCATCATATTAGCTAAAATAGAATGGAAAATGCTTGAATATTCTGGCTGATATTGCTATACTGAGGGAGAATTCCGGCGGCAAGAAGGACTCCGCTGCCGGACAGGAACCCTTTGAAAGGAGCGAGTCCGATATGGAATTCAGACGTTCCAGCGGCATCCTGCTGGCTCTGTCCTCTCTGCCCGGCCCTTACGGCATCGGGTCCATGGGTGGGCCGGCACGCCGCTTTGTGGATTTTCTGGCGGAAGCGGGGCAGTCCTACTGGCAGGTTCTGCCTCTGGTGCCGCCTGGGGAGGGCAACTCCCCCTATATGTCTTCCTCCGCCTTTGCGGGCAGTCCAGACCTCATCGACCTGGAGGAGCTGCAGGCGGAGGGCCTGCTCACGGTCCAGGAGGTGGAGGCGGTCCGATCGGAAGCCTTGGACCGGGTGGATTACGACCATCTGCGCCGCACCAGATTGCAGGTATTGGAACTGGCATTCCGCCGCTCCATTGCGCCGGACAGCCAGCCGATGGCTCAGCCGGATCTGCCTTGGGTGACGGATTACGCCGTATTTGCGGCCATGCATGACAAGTACGGCACGGGGTGGGACCAGTGGCCCCTGGACGCCAGTCCGGACCCGGAGCGGGTGGCCTTTCACACCTTCGTGCAGGACGTGTTTTACCGCCAGTGGTTCCACCTGAAGGAGTATGCCAACCAGCGGGGTGTGCGGATCATCGGGGATGTGCCCATCTATCTGTCCGCGGACAGCGCAGAGGTTTATTTCCGCCGGGAGCTGTTCCAGATGGATAAGGCAGGGCGCCCCTCCGCTGTGGCAGGTGTTCCTCCAGACGCCTTCTCCAGCGAGGGACAATACTGGGGAAATCCCCTTTACGACTGGGCGGGGCACCCTGCTCAGGTGTTTGCCTTCTGGCAGGAGCGGATGATCTGGTGCGCCCGGATGTATGACGCCGTGCGAATTGATCACTTCCGGGCCTTCCATACCTATTGGTCCATCCCTGCGGGAGCGGACAGCGCCAGGGAGGGACACTGGGAGAAGGGACCGGGGATGGAGCTGATCCATACCATCCGGCAGACCGTCCCCAAGCTGGAACTGATTGCGGAGGATCTGGGGGACCTGGACGCCCAGGCGCTGGAGTTTGTCCGTACCTGTGGGATCCCCGGGATGAAGGTCATGATCTTCGCCTTTGATCCTATGGGGGAGAGCACCTACCTGCCCCACAACTGCGGGCCTTCCTCCGTGGTTTATACGGGTACCCACGATACGCCTACATTTGTTCAGTTCCTGCAGGAAGCCTCCGCCGACGAGGCGGGCTATGCCCGCAGGTATCTCCGCCTGCGGGAGGAGGAGGGACTGGGCTGGGGTGTGATCACCGGGGCTTGGGCCACCGCCAGCCGTCTGGCCATCGCGCCTCTCCAGGATGTGCTGGGACTGGGGAGCGACGCCCGGATGAATACGCCGGGCACCATGGGTCCCCATAACTGGTCCTGGCGAGTGCGGGAGGAAGCGCTGAACCCCTACGTGGCCCGCACCCTGCGGGAGATCACCCGCACCTATCGCCGTTGTCCATTATAAAACAGATTCAGGGCCGCCCGGGAGCAAATCGCTCCCGGGCGGCCCCGTTCCGATTAGGGGGATATTCAGTCCCAATCCGCGTCCCAGTCCAGAATGGCGCCGGTGACGGCGTCGATTTCAAACTCATACTCCATTCCGTTGCTGCGGAGCTCACCCTCATAGACCAGACGACCGTCGTCCCGGTCCAGGTGGAAGTCCCGATAGGTGCCGGTGGTACCGGCCTTCTTTTCCACGATGGCCTTGATCTGGGCCTTAGAAAGGGTGTCGCTGCCGGAGGAGACAGGGGTATAGTCCTCAATGTCCCAGTCACAGCTGCGGACAGACCCGGTGGCCGCGTCGATCTCGTAGTCGTACTCCTTGCTGCCGGACCAGAACTCCACATCGTAGACCCGGACACCGTCGTCGTAGTCCAGTTTGGCCTTGATAAAGGTCACCTCGTTGGCGGACAGACCGGCGTGCTTCAAAGCGGCAGACTTGGCCTTCTCCACTCCAATGTCGTTGGAAGACTGGGCGGTGTAGCCCTCCACGTCAAAGTCGTAGCTGCGGACAGCGCCGGTGGCGGCATCGATCTCGTAGTCATACTCCTTGCTGCCGGACCAGAATTCCACGTCGTAGACCCGGACACCGTCATCGTAGTCCAGCTTGGCCTTGATAAAGGTCACCTCATCGGCGGACAGACCGGTGTGCTTCAAAGCGGCGGACTTGGCCTTCTCCACTCCGATGTCATCGGCGGACGGATTGGTGCCGGATGCGGCGGTTTTGTCCTCCGTGGTGAGCATCACCGTGTTGTTGGGGCCGTCCCAGGCCACATCCACGCCAAGAGCCTGGCTGATGCAGGCCAGAGGCAGGTAAGTGGTTCCGTCAATGGTGAAGGGCTCTACGGGGTCACCGTCACTGTCGGTGAGCTTGAGGGTCTTACCATTCAGGGTTACCTTCATGTCGTGATAGTCGGCCCGAAGGAGCTTCTGCCCCACAGTGGCCAGAGAGGGGAGGGCCAGCATTCCGGTCAGAGTGATAAGCACCACGCCGCCTGCAATCAGGGATTTCATGTTCTTTTTCATATGGAAGTCCTCCTTCAAGTTGGTTGTTTTTCCGTTGGACGACAGCCTGTCGACGGGGGATTTTTTGCTGTTCAACTGTATAATGCGTGGGGGAGCGGGTTTATTGCGTCCGGAGGAAAAATTTTTTCAGCGGCGGCAAATTGTGCGAAGGCTGTGAAAGTGTCTGAGAAAAGGTGCGCTGGACTTTTCGAAGGAAAAGAGGTATACTTACCATGACTAACTATGCAAATGGAGGTGGGATACCACGTACTGGATAGTATGGATTTTCTTCGTATATGCCTTTCTGGGCTGGTGTACGGAGGTGAGCTATGCGGCGCTGGTAAGCGGGCGCTTTGTCAACCGCGGCTTTCTCAACGGCCCGTGGTGCCCCGTCTACGGATTTGGCGTGGTCATTGTGCTGGCGGGGCTGGAGCCCCTGAGAAGCAATCTGCTGCTTTTGTTTCTGGGCAGCGTGGCGCTGACCTCCGCCCTGGAGTGGCTGACCGGATTCGTGTTGGAAAAGCTGTTTCACCAGCGTTGGTGGGATTACTCTGACCAGCCCTTCAACCTGGGAGGATATATCTGTCTGCGCTTTTCCATCGCCTGGGGTCTGGCCTGCCTATTTGTGGTGGAGATCCTTCACCCCACGGTGGTATTTCTGATCCGATTGATTCCACATGAGGTTGGACTGGTCATTCTTGTGATGTTGTGCGTGGGGATGTGCGTGGATTTGACGGCCACGGTGTCCACCATCACCAAGATGAACCGGCAGCTGAGCCAGGTGGATGAACTGGCGGCCAGAATCCGGACCATGTCCAACCAGCTGGGCGAGCAGTTGGCCGACCGGGTGCTGGACGCCGCCCAGCGGGGCAGTGATTTTGGAGAAAACCTGGCCAAGGGCCGGGAGGAGCTTCAGAATGGGCTGGAAGATCTGCGGGATACGCTGGATGGAATGAAGGAACGCCTGGACCAGTACCGGGATCAGGGCAGGGAGCAAATGGAACGGGAGCTGGACGAACTGCGTGACCGGCTGGACGAGGCCATGAACCGCCGTATCCTGGGCCAGAGACGTCTGATGCGGGCCTTCCCCCGCATGCGCTCGGTCAATCATCGCCAGGCCATGGAGCGGCTTCGTCGGTGGCTGGATCGTGAGTAAGTGCTGAGGAGACAAACATGGAAGAAATTTTGGAGCTGAAACGCCGCATGGAGACAGAGCGGCCGGCGGAGTGGAACCAGATGCCGGATATCGCCCTGTATATGGATCAGATCATATCCTATATGCCCCGGCAGCTGATCCATTTCGGAGAGGGAAATACCCTGACCTCCGCCATGGTGAACAACTACATCAAAGACGGTCTGGTGCCCCGGGCTGCCGGAAAACGGTACGGCCCCATCCACCTGGGCTACCTGACCGCAGTGTGTGCCCTGAAGAATGTCCTGTCTGTGCGGGATGTGGGGGCGCTGATTGCCGCAGGGGAGCAGCGTACTCAGGATCCGGAGACATTGTATCGCTATTTCTGCGGCGCTCTGGATCGGGCGCTGAAGGAGACGGCGGAGACCATCGACCCGGAAAGTGAGCGGGAGGATCTGGCCAAGATGGCCCTGGATCTGGCCCTGCGGAGCTATGCCAATCAACTGGCCTGTGCCCGGCTGCTGGAGATTCTCCAGCCCGAAGAAGGCCGTAAGAAAAAATGAACCAAACCTGTCAGGAGGTATCTCAATGTCCGATTTTGTGCTTTTTACAGATTCGTCTGCTGATTTGAGCCAGGAAATGGTACAGCAGGCCGGTGTGACGGTTCTCCCCCTCACCTTTACACTCCAGGGTGAAACATACAGCAACTATCCCGATAACCGGGAGATGGATCCCGCCCTCTTTTATGACACCCTCCGGGCCGGGGAGCTGGCCACCACATCCGCAGTTAATGTGGCCGGCTACACCCAGGCCATGGAGCCGATTCTGAAAGAGGGAAAGGACATCTTGGTGCTGGCCTTCTCCTCCGGTTTGTCCACAACCTACAACTCCGCCTGTATTGCCGCTGAGGAACTGAAGGAGGCTTATCCCCAGCGTCAGATCTACGTGGTGGATACTCTGTGCGCCTCTCTTGGTCAGGGACTGCTGGTTTGGCTGGCCGCCCAGGAGCAGAAGAAGGGCAAAAGCATCCAGGAGGTGCGGGACTGGGCGGAGGCCAACAAACAGAAGGTGTGCCACCAGTTTACCGTCAATGATCTGTACTTCCTCAAGCGTGGAGGGAGAATCTCCGCCACCACCGCGGTGGTGGGCTCCATGCTCCAGATCAAGCCGGTGCTCCATGTGGATGCGGAGGGACATCTGACCTCCGTTTCCAAGGCCAGAGGCAGAAACGCCTCCATCAAGGCATTGGTGGAACGGATGGAAAAATCCGTTACCGAGGAGGGCAAGCAGGTGGTCTTTATCAGCCACGGCGACTGCCTGGAGGATGCGGAGACGCTGGCCAACATGATACGGGAGCGGTTCGGCACCCAGCAGATCTGCATCAACTATGTGGGTCCTGTAATCGGCGCTCATGCCGGTCCCGGGGTGCTGGCTCTGTTCTATCTTGGAAACGAACGGTATTGATTTGCTGAAATATAACAAGGAGTAGTTCAATGGATGAGATCAAGTGGCTGGAAGTAGCCATTAACACCACCCCGGAACGTCTGGATGAGGTGACGGCCAGGCTGACCGCCGCCGGTATGACCGGACTGGTGATTGAGGATGAGGGGGAGTTCCAGCAGTTCCTGGAGCAGAACCGGCAGTACTGGGACTATGTGGATCAGGAGCTTCTGGATCAGATGAAGGGCGTCACCCGGGTGAAATTTTACGTCACGGACGACGCTGACGGCCGGGCGCAGCTGGCCCAGTATGTCCAGGGACTGGACTGTGAATACACCACCACTAGTCTGACGGACAGCGACTGGGCCTATAGCTGGCAGAAATACTACAAGCCTCTGCCCATCGGCCAGCGGCTGTATGTTGTGCCCCAATGGGAGCGGGATGAGCCGGTGCCGGAAGGCCGTGTGCCTTTCTACCTCAATCCCGGCCTGACCTTCGGGACGGGTTCCCACGCCTCCACCCAGCTTTGTCTGGAGGGCGTGGAGGCCCACACCCAGGAGGGGGACGTGGTGCTGGATCTGGGCTGCGGCAGCGGGATTTTGTCCATTGCCGCTCTGGTTCTAGGAGCCAAGGAAGCGGTGGCCGTGGATATTGACCCCAAGGCGGTGGATGTGGCCTATGAGAACGCCGCGCTCAACGGCATCGGCCGGGATCGGTACACCGTGCGGGCGGGGAATGTGCTCAGTGACCGAAGCCTGGCCGCGGAGCTGGCCCAGCGCCGTTATCCCCTGGTACTGGCCAACATTGTGGCCGATGTGATTATCCCGCTGGCGCCTCAGGTGCCCGATTTGCTGGCTCCCGGCGGGGTGTTCCTGTGCTCCGGCATTATTGACAGCCGGGCTCATGAGGTGGAGCGCGCTCTGGCCGAATGCGGCATGACGGTGATCCGTAAGCGGGAGAAAAACGGCTGGGTTGCTCTGGAGGCGGCAGTTCAGCCGTGAGACCCGGAAGGAGGATGGGCAGTGTCTGAGTATGCCCAAGTGATCCGCCCTGTTTTTGAAAAAAACCGGCGGATCATCGCCGTCAGCGATGTGCATGGTAATTTGGACTTTTTCCGGGGCTTGTTGAAGCAGATCCGGTTCTCCACGGCGGATATTTTGGTGATTGTAGGCGACCTTCTGGAGAAGGGGCCGGACAGCTTGCCCCTCCTTCGCGAGGTGATGGCTCTGTCTCGTACTCACACAGTCTATCCCCTCTGCGGCAACTGCGATGGGCTGGTGGCCCGGTTCTTTGAGACGGACGAGATGGATCAGCGGTTTTATTCCGCCTATCTGCCCATGCATCCGGAAAGCACCATCCGTCAAATGGCACAGGAAATCGGTTATTCGGACTGGCAGGATCTGCCGGGCCTGCGGCAGGCGCTGCGGGCCCATTATGGGGCGGAGCGGGCGTGGCTGGAGGCCATGCCCACCATCCTGGAGACGGAGCACCTGGTATTTGTCCACGGCGGCGTTCCCTCGGTGGAGGGAATGGAACGGCTGAACCGATGGCGGTGCATGAAAAATGATGATTTTCTCGGACAGGGGCATAGCTTCCCCAAATACGTGGTGGTGGGCCACTGGCCGGTTACTCTGTACCATCCTCACATTCCATCGGCACATCCCATCCTTTGCCGGCAACGCCGGATCGTGTCCATTGACGGGGGCTGTGTGCTGAAGGTGGATGGACAGCTCAACGCCCTGATCCTGCCGGATGAGGCGTCGGAGGCCTTTTCCTGGGAATACTATGACGGGCTTCCGGTTTACACCGCTCTGGACGCCCAGCAGCCGTCGGCGGACTCCGTCAATATTCGGTGGGGGCGGTCAGATCTGGAACTTCTGGAGGAGGGGGAGGAGCTTTCCCTCTGCCGCCATCTGGAGACGGGACGGAAGCTGTGGATCCTGAACCGCTACCTGCGCCGGTCAGGCGATCGGCTGTGGTGCGAGGACTCTACCGATTACCGCCTGGCGGTTGCGCCGGGGGATCGGTTGTCTCTGGTGGCAGAGACGAAACATGGATATTTGATGAAGAAGGACGGCGTCACCGGCTGGTATACCGGACGGCTGGGGCCGGATAAGACATTGGAAGCGCTGGATGATCCCTGTTGATTTGGCTTCTTACGGAGCTGAATCAGGGAGGGGCGCTTCCCATTTGATGAGGTTTGAATTCTATGCTGAATTTTTCCCCTTTGCAGCTGGAGGATCTCCCCAGACTGCGGCAATTTTTTGGTTACAGCGGCAGCCGGATCTGTGACACGACGCCCGGCACCGTATTCATGTGGCGGGATATGTACCGCACGGAATGGGCGGTAGAGGACGGTTCCCTCTACTTCAAGGTGGATTACCCCGGCCTTGGCCCCACCTTTACGCTGCCTCTTGGGGGCGGTCGGCCGGAGCATTACCGCAACATCGCCGAGTATTGCTGCCGGCACAATATGCCGGTGGCCTTTTACCCGGTGCCCAAGGATGAGCTGGAGCGTCTTCAGAACTTTTTCCCCAACAGTGCGGCTATCCCCACCCGGGACGCTTACGACTATCTGTACCGGGCGGAGGATCTGCAATTTTTCCGGGGGAAAAAGCTCAGCGGCCAGCGCAACCATGTGAATAAGTTTTTGAAAACCTATGGAAACTGGACGTTCCGGGTGATCGGTAAGGAGGACCTGCCTCATGTGGGCGCCTTCCTGGATCGCTATGCCGAGGGCAGAGACAAGGCTGCCGCCTCCTTCCACGAGGATCTGGCCAAGACCCGGGAGGTGCTCGACAACTACGGGACCTATGATATGCTGGGAGGGATGCTCCTGGTGGACGGGGACATAGCGGGCTTCTCTCTGGGAGAGGTGCTGGGG
>CALXDY010000037.1 GCA_944387225.1 uncultured Oscillospiraceae bacterium
GTCCTTCAAGCTAAGCTTGTTTGAACAACCAAATCCAAATCTGGTGCTTTCGTGTTTGTCACGTTGTTTAATTTACAAGGTACACGCCGCTCTCAGCGGCGGGAGCTTATCTTATCATGAACTTTCATCCTTGTCAAGCGCTTTTTTCAAGTTCTTTCGAACTTTTCAAGTCCTTTTCAAGTCAGCCCTCAAGCTCCCTTATTTCGCGCCGCCCTCGCGGACGACTTGCTTATATTACCACAGCGCCTTTCGGCTGTCAAGCACTTTTTTCAAGTTTTTGAAATCTTTGCTTGCCATCCATTTGGCGGGGCAGCGTCCATCACTGACAGGCGCTCGGCTATCTTAGCAAAGTTTTCCTCTCCTGTCAACCCCAAAATGCGACTTTTTTCGAAAAGAAATCAGAGGGGCGTTTTACACCCCTCTGATCTTCTCCCGTACACCGTCACTGATCCCGCTCAAACTCCAAAACAGAGCCGGTGGAACCGTCGATCTTGCACTCGTACTCCCAACCGTCTGCGGCAAACTCAACTTCATACTCCAGCCTGCCGTCATCGTAATCCCGGTTGATCTCCAGCTGGTAGACCTGTCCTTCTCCATAGCCGGCGCGGGACAGGGCAATCTCCTTTGCCTTTGTCTCCCCTATATCGCCGGAGGATGCGGACGCATGGGTCTCCCGCTGGCTTTCCAGCACACTGCCGGTGGATCCATGGATCACGTAGTCGTACTCCACGTTGTCCTTCCAGAACTCGATTTCATATTCCAAACGTCCGTCGTCGTAGTCCCGCTCCACCTTCAGGCCGGATACCTGGCTTTGGGAAACGCCTGCGTCAGACAGGGCAGCATCCACAGCGGCCTGCTGACCGATGTCACCGGCCTGTCCCTGACCTTCTCCGCCAGTCTGGCCCTGGGTAGCTCCGCCGGTTTGACCTCCGGACTGACCGCCCTCGGTCTTGGATTTCACGACCTGGCCGCTCATGGCGTCGATATCGTACTCATACTCCCTGGTTCCCACCAGGAATTCGATCTCGTAGACCATCCGGCCGTCCTCATAGTCGTATTCCGTTTCCAGCATCACCACTTGCTCAGCGGTGACGCCGGCGTGAGCAAAGGCCGCGGCCTGAGCCGCTTCGATGCCGATATAGGCGCTGTCATTGGCCTGACCGGAGGACTGGATGGGAGCGGTCGTCGTCTCTCCTCCGCTCTCCCCCTGGCTGCCGGAGGGATTCAGGGCGGAATAAAGCAGGTTCAGCTCATTGATGGACAGCCCCACCAGCTCCTGGAAGGTGTGCAGTCCCCCGCTGCCATCCACCACCGCCTGGATCAGCGCGGCCTTTCCGGCGGAAATGCCGTACTCCGCCGCCAGCTGCTGCAGCTGCTGGCTGTCCTGAATGGTCTGGGAGAGGATGGCGCCGTTGATCTGAGCGCTGGACAGGATGGCGTCAGCCTGGGCGGTAAGGGCCTGCTGGAGCCGCTCTCCCCGGGCTGCGTCGCTATCCTCCACGGTAATAAGAATGGAATTTGCCAACTCATCCACGTATCCGTTTTTCAGCAGAGAACCCACAATGGCATTCATAGCCACATCCACCTTGGCCCCGGTGAGATCCATTCCGTCCAAAATGATCTCCGCGTCGGCGTTGGTGGGGGTGGCGGACAGCACCGTTTCCTTCCGGTTGACCGTCAACTCCACGCTGGGATTGACGTCCAGGGAAACGATGGAGGCCACCACCTGATTTTGCACATAGTAGCCCGCACCCCCGCCAACCAGGACCAGCGCCAGGCAGGCGGCCAGCGCCGCCGAGATCCATTTTTTCGTCTTTTTTCGGCTCTCCAGGGGGACGACCTTCCGCTCCCTGGGCGCGCAGCGGGCGAGCACCCCTTCCACATCGTCGGGGGCGGCGTGATCCAATGCGGTGATCAGTCGTTCCTTCAGTTCCCGATCTGTCATAGGGCCTCATCTCCTTCCAGTTTCCGTTTCAGTTTGGCAAGCCCCCTCCGGTACTTGGACAGCACCGTGGACAAGGGCAGCTCCAACAGATGGGCGATTTCCCGGTGCTTCAGCCCAGCCGTGGCGTGGAGCATGATGATCTGCCGCTCCTGGTCCCCCAGGGAGCCCAGCGCGGCGGAGAGCACCGTACGGTCCTCCGTGGTCACCTCGTGGGACTCCACGGCGAACCGCTCCCACTCCTCAGGCGCCAGATCCTGGGTCTTTTTTTGCTGGCGCAGCCGCATCAAAGCCAGATTCCGGGTAATGGACAGCAGCCAGGCCATGGGGGTGCCCTGGGGCTGGTACTGCTCTCCCTTCTCCCAGGCACGGACATAGGTGTCCTGGGTGATATCATCGGCATCATGTCCGTTGCGCAGAATGGACAAAGCCAGTCCGTAGACCGCCCCTCTGGTAGCGTGGTACAGCTGGGCCAGGGCTTCCTGATCTCCCTGGGCCACCCCCACCAACAGGCGCTCCATCTGAACGGCGTCCAGCCTGCCGAACTCCTCTTCTATGGCAGCAAGGATACATAACATAGGCATTTCTCCCGTCATACTGATAATGCACAGCGAGGCCGTTTTATTGCATGGTAAAACATAATTTTTCGGTCTTGAACTCCGTTTTTTATTATACGAGTCTTCCCCTCCCCTGACAAGTGGCTGTTGCGCCGGAAGAAGCCCTGTGCTATGCTGAACAAAAAGGGAAAGAAAGGGGAATGTTCCATGGCCGACGGCGCTGTGCGGGGCCGCTTCGCCCCAAGTCCCAGCGGGCGGATGCATCTGGGCAACCTTTGGTCATCCCTGCTGGCCTGGCTGGCAGCCCGCAGCCAGGGCGGAAGCATGGTGCTCCGCCTGGAGGATCTGGATCGGGACCGGTGCCGGCAGGAATACTGCGACCAGGTGATGCGGGATCTGGAGTGGCTGGGACTGGACTGGGACAATGAGCCGGTGTACCAGAGCCGCCGGACGGAGCTTTATCACCAGGCTTTTCGCACCCTGGAAGAACAGGGACTGCTCTACCCCTGCTACTGCACCCGGGCGGAGCGGCTGGCCGCCTCCGCCCCTCACCGCTCCGATGGCGCCGCCATTTATGACGGCCGCTGCCGCCGCCGCACCCCGGAGGAGCTGGCCGCCCTGGCCCGGGAACGGGCTCCCGCCTGGCGGATCCAGGTGGATGGGGCGGAAATTGCCGTAGACGACCTGCTCCAAGGCTCCATCTGCCAGCGGCTGGACCGGGACTGCGGTGACTTTATCCTCCGCCGTTCCGACGGGGTATACGCCTACCAGCTGGCTGTGGTTGTGGATGACGGAGAAATGGGAGTCACCCAGGTGGTGCGGGGCAGCGATCTGCTGGACTCCACCCCCAGGCAGGTATTTCTCCAACGGAAGCTGGGACTGCCCCAGCCGGTTTACGGCCATGTCCCCCTGCTGCTGGCCCCCGATGGCCGCCGTCTGGCCAAGCGGGACCGGGATCAGGAGCTGGGGGAGCTGCGTCAGCGCTATACCGCCCCCCAGCTGGTGGGATTGCTGGCCCACCGGGCCGGCCTGATTCCGGAATACGCCCCCGTCACCCCTCAGGAGCTGGTCCCCCTGTTCTCCTGGACAAAGCTCCCTGCAGAGGATCTGGTGTTCTCCAGGCTATAAAAAACGGTTCCCCCAGAAATACTCTGTGGGGAACCGTTTCTTTCATGCCGTTTTTACCGCTCCATCTCCCAGTACTGGGCAGAATAGGGAGACAGATGGCTGCCGCCGCCGAAGTCGTGCTTCTCTCCGGTGATCAAATCCCAGGCCAGGCCGCAGCCCGCGTCAAAATGGGCCACATAGGGCTGGTCATCGGCGTTGATGGCCACCAGCACCCGCTGGTTTTCCGTCTTCCGCTCAAAGATGATCTGCCGGTTGGTCAGTACCACGTTCCGGTAAGAGCCCCGGCACAGTGCATCGCTGCCCCGGTGTGCCTTGGTCAGAGCGGCGATCCAATCCGTGAGACCAGTCCACTCCGGCTTGTCCAGAGCGGGGCGCAGGTCGTCGTCGCTGCAGGCTCCCTTCTCTCCGGCCATCCCCCACTCGCTGCCATAGTACAGTGCCGGGACACCGGGCATACCGAACAGCATGGCATAGATCAGGGGCAGATGCTCCGGGTTGTTCAGCTTGCTGGCAATTCGGGTGACGTCGTGGTTGTCCACAAAGGACAGCAGATGCTCCCCTTTATACAGCGTCCAGGGCTCCGGCCCAAACTGGCGGGCCAGACTGTGGCCGATTTCAAACAGGTTTCGGTCATTAAAGGCCGACCAAAGGCCCTTATAGCATTCATAGTTGGTGACGGAGTGGCACAGCTCCGGCCCCATCCACCGGTTGTAATCCCCGTGAAGCGTCTCACCCATAAGGACAAAGTCCGGCTTCAGGGTCTGGGTGAAGGCACGCAGCTGGCGGAGGTAGTCCTGGGGCAGGCAGTAGGCCACATCCAGCCGCAGACCATCAATGCCGAAGGCTTCCACCCAGTGACGAATGGCCCGGAACTGGTGCTCCACCACGGCGGGATTCTGGAGATTCAGCTTGACCAGCTCATTGTGGCCCTCCCAGGCCTCATACCAAAAGCCGTCGTTCCGGTCGGTATTACCGCCGAAGTCGATGTGGAACCAGTCCTTGTAAGGGCTGTCCCACTTTTTCTCCTGCACGTCCCGGAAGGCCCAAAAGCCCCGGCCCACGTGGTTGAACACGCCGTCCAGCATGACCCGCAGGCCCGCCTCGTGGAAGGCGCGGCACACACGTGCCAGATCTTCCTCCGTCCCCAGGCGGGGATCCACCCGGAAGTAGTCCCGGGTATCATAGCCATGGCGGTCGCTGTCAAACACCGGATTGAGCAGCACCGTGTCCGCTCCCAGCTTTTGAATATGCTCCACCCAGTCCAGCAGGCGGAGGATCCGGGGCTGGGGCACCTGTCCCTCCTCCGGGAAGGCAGGGGCACCGCACAGGCCCAGGGGATAAATCTGATAAATCACCGCTTGATCAAACCACATACAGGGAACGCTCCTTTCGCTGAGCCCCTTCGGGGCCACGGGGAAACCAGTTATAAAAATCGGGTATCATAGCCGATGTGAGGCTATTATACCCGATTTTCTTATTCCCCGCAAGTAACGTGCTCCCCCATCCGGGCAGGCAGATCCAGGGTAACGGTGGTCCCTTCCCCCTCCCGGCTGTCCAGCCGGATCTCGCCGCCGTGGAGCTGTACGCCATGCTTCACGATGGACAGGCCCAGACCCGTGCCGCCAATGGCCCGGGAGTGGCTTTTGTCCACCCGGTAGAAGCGTTCAAATACCCGGCTGCAATCCTGGGCCGGGATCCCGATGCCGGTGTCCGACACCGTCACCCGGGCCCCTTCGTGGGAGGGGCTCACCTCCACGATGACCTTTCCCTCCGGCCGGTTGTACTTGATGGCGTTCTCACAAAGGTTATATAAAATTTCGTCCAGCACCCGGCGCAGGCCCGTCACCTCAACGGCGCTTCCCCCAACAGACAGCGCCACCTGATTCTGCCGGGCGGCATCTCCCAGGCGGGTGGCTACCTCGCCGGCCAGGGACAGCAGCTCCACCGGCTCAGGCTCCAGCCCTCCGGCTCCCTCGTCCAGCTGGGACAGGCGAATGATGTCCTCCACCAGGGCGATCAGCCGCTGGGCCTCCTGGTAAATGTCGGCGGCAAAGCCAGGCACATCCTGGCCCTTCACAATGCCGTTTTTCATAATCTCCGCGATGCCGGAAATGGAGGTGAGCGGCGTCTTCAGCTCGTGGGAGACG
>CALXDY010000038.1 GCA_944387225.1 uncultured Oscillospiraceae bacterium
CATGCGTACCGTGGCCGAGCCCCTGAACATGACCGTGGAGGAGCTGGCCCAGGGCATCTGCGAGATCGCCGACGCCAAGATGGCCGACGCCATCCGTCAGCTGACCATCCGCAAGGGCATTGACCCCCGGGAATTCGTCCTGGTGGCCTTCGGCGGAGCCGGTCCCATGCACGCCTGCACCACCGCCGACGAGCTGGAAATCAAGCGGGTGCTGGTGCCTGAGATGCCCGGTACCTTCTCCGCCTGGGGCATGCTCCAGTCCGACATCCGGCAGGATCTGTCCCGCACCTACCAGCACAGCCTGAGCAAGGCCGACGCTTCGGAGGTGGCGGAAAAGTTCGACGAGATGATGGAGGAGGCCATGCAGCTGCTCCGCCGGCAGAACATCACCGAGGAGCAGGCCCAGTTCATCCGCAGCGCCGACCTGCGCTACATCGGCCAGGAGTACACCGTCCGGGTCAACTTCGGTCCGGGTCCCATCGACGACGGGGCTATGGAGGAGGTAAAGAAGTCCTTCCACGAGCAGCACCTGCAGATTTACGGCTTCAACAATCCGGCCGGTGAGGTGGAGTCAGTCAACCTGCGCCTGGTGGGTCTGGGCGTGCTGGATAAGATCCCCAAGAAGAAGGCCGAGCAGCTGTGCACGGAGGAGCCCAAGCCGGAGCGTTCCCAGCGGGCTCTGTTCAAGGGAATCGACTACACCGCCAACATCTATCAGCGGGAGAACCTGCTGCCCGGCCAGACCTTCCTGGGCCCGGCCATTGTGGAGGAGCTGACCTCCACCACGGTGGTGCCTCCCAAGTGGCGGGTGACCATTGATCCTTACAACAGCATGATGATTACCAGAGAAGACTGAAGGAAGGGCAGGTGTGGAAAATGGCTGAGAAATTGAACCCTATCACCACAGAAATTATTCGCAACGCGTTCCTTTCGGCGGCGGAGGAGATGTGTGTGAGCCTGTTCCGCAGCTCCTACACCCCCATCATCTATGAGATGAAGGACTGCGCCGTGGCGCTGTACGACGAAAATCTCAACGTCCTGGGCCAGAGCTCCGGCGTGCCGCTGTTCCTGGGCAACCTGGACGAGACCGTCCGCTGCGCCGTGAAGTATTACGGCGGGAACAGCTATTTTAAGGAGGGTGACATCTTCATCCTCAACGACAGCTATATCTCCGGCACCCACCTCAACGACGTTACGGTGTTTGCCCCCATCTTCTATCACGGGGAGTTGGTGGGCTTCTCCGCCAACCGTGCCCACTGGCTGGATGTGGGCTCCAAGGAGCCTCTGGCTCCCATGGACTCCACCAGTATCTTCCAGGAAGGCATCCGCCTCGGGCCCCTGAAGATCTATGACCAGGGAGAGCCCCGCCAGGACGTCATCGACACCATATGTATGAACAGCCGCTTCAGCAGAAATGCGCACGGCGATTTAAACGGTATGATCGCCGGTTGTCGGACGGGAGAGAAACGGCTGCATACCCTGTTGGACCGCTTCGGACTGGATACCATCCGTCAAGCCACCCAGGAGATTTTCGAGCAGACAGCCACCCTGGAGCACGAATTTCTCAAGCAAATTCCCCCTGGAGTGTACTGTGAGGAGGGCATCCTGGACAACGACGGCATTACGGATGATCCCCTCACCGTAAAGTTGAAGCTGACCGTGGA
Source organism: uncultured Oscillospiraceae bacterium (assembly GCA_944387225.1). Lineage (GTDB taxonomy): Bacteria > Bacillota > Clostridia > Oscillospirales > Oscillospiraceae > Lawsonibacter. The sequence goes on from CALXDY010000038.1 coordinate 1,665, forward strand.
CGAGAACCATCACATCAATGTGGATCTGACCGGTTCCAGTCCGCAGGCGGCCGGCAGTACCAATACCGCCATGGCCCAGACCATCTCCGCCGTCCGTGTGGCGTACAAGGAGATCGTGCTGCCCAACATCCCGGTGACCGGCGGCTCCTTCCGGGGGCTGACCGTCACGGTGCCGCCCAAGACCATTTTCACCGCGGAGGAGCCGGCGGCCTTCTCCTGGTACTTCTCCCACCTGGGCCTGCTCATCGATCTGATGATCAAGGCGCTGGAGAAGGTTTGTCCCCATCTCACCGCCGGCGCTCACTACGGCGACTCCATGGTGTGCTACCTCACCGGCATCCATCCGGAGACCGGCGAGCTGTTCGCCCATGACGAGCCCACCGTGGGCGGCTGGGGCGGCCACAGCGAAGGGGACGGCCAGGACTGCCTGATCAACGTGCAGAACGGCGACTTCAAAAACTTCCCCGCGGAGATCTGCGAGCACATCCTGCCCTGTATCATGGAGAAATACGAAATTCGCCAGGACAGCGAGGGCGCCGGACGGAACCGGGGCGGCTGCGGCGTGGTCCGCACCTACCGCACCCTGGTGGACGGGGTCAACCTGTACCTGTGGTTCGAGCGCTCCAAGATGCCCGCCTGGGGCGTGCTGGGCGGTCAGGATGCCCAGGGCCCCAAGGTGACGGTGTATGACGAAAAGGGCAACGTGGTCACGGAGATGCTCAAGTGCAACAACTACCGCCTGGGTAAGGGCTGGGTGGTTGAAATGATGACCGGCGGAGGCGGCGGATACGGCGATCCTCTGGAGCGTGATCCGGAGAAGGTGGCCTACGACGTGAAAAACCGCTTTGTCAGCCGGCAGCGGGCCAGCGACATCTATCGGGTGGCCATCCGGGAGGATGGCACCGTGGACGAGGCGGCCACAAAGAGATTGAGAGGACAGTAAGCTCCCGGCGCGGGGCCGCCCCCGCGGGCGGCCCCGCCGGGCATTTTCGGAACAGACAATAGGAAGGGGAGAGATGATGCCGAGAAATTTGCCCCATGGCCGCGGAGGCGGCAGTACATCAGGCTGTTTGCAGCTGGGTATGTACATTCTGTATCACGCATTTCTTCCCTGAGTGAAACCGGTGCCCGGGCAAAGAGAAAGAACCGTCGGACGACCTGACGGCTCCCGGAGGAAGATGGAACGGGAGAGGCGTCCTTCGGGCCGACAGGGGCACCGTGTTCACAACGAAAACCGTTGGCTGCGATTGGAGAAAGGGAACGAATATGATCAAAATCAAATTGGAGTTTGAACGGGGGGGAGTCCTGTACGGACTGTTGAATCCCGAGAAGGCACCGCAGACGGTAGAGCAAATCGTCAAGGCGCTTCCTGTTACCATGGACGCCGTCCAGTCCCGCTGGTGCGGGCGTGAAATCAGTTGGGGAATCGCTACACAGGATCCGCCGCCCAGGGAGAACTCCACCGGAATTGTCAGTAAATTTGACATCACTTATTGGCGTCCCTGGGACAGAACGGAAAAGACGCCGGAATCCACATCCTTTGAGTCCATGGCTTTCTATTACGGGGCGGAACGCCCCACCTACCACGACGGGGCACTGAGCCTGAACGTGGTGGGCCACATCTGTTACGATCAGGAAACGGAGATGGAAGAGATCGGAGAACGTATTTGGTTAAGCGGCGTGGAGAAGGTACGCTGCTCTCTGGCTTAGGGAGCCGGCCCCGCGCCGCATGAGGAAAGGGGATCAAGAAAATGAAAAAGAAGACCATCGCATCCGTTTTATCGCTGTTTATGGCTGCCGCGCTTCTGCTGTCCGGCTGCGGGGGCACCCCCACGTCCAGCGGATCCCAGACCCAGAGCCAGGGCGGCACCGCCGCTCAGGATCAGTGGATCAACGTCAATGCCAGCCTGCCGCTGAACTATGACCCGGCCAGCGGAAGCAGTTCCATTGACCTGTCCATCGTGTTCAACGTCTATGACACCCTGGTATTCACGGAGATCGACGGCACCGTTATTCCCCATGTGGCTACCGACTGGGAGGTGTCCCCCGACGGTCTGACCTACACCTTCCATATCCGGGATGATATCACCTTCCACGACGGCTCCAAGTTGGAGGCCAGCGATGTGGCCTTCTCCATGAACCGTGCCCTGACCATCGGCGAGGGGCTGGCCTACCTGTGGGACGGCTATGTGGACTATGCCGAGGCCACTGACCCCACCACCGTGGTGTTCCACATGAAGTCCACCTACGCCGTGTTCGTGTCCACTCTGGTGCGTCTGGCGGTGCTCAACGAGGAACTGGTCATGGCCAATGTGGATACCTCTGATACCACTTACGGCGACAAGTACGACTACGGAAAGAAGTGGCTGTCCACCCACGATGCCGGTTCCGGTCCCTACATGACCAAGGAGATCAGCGTCACCGACTACGTCACCTGTGAGCGGTTCGACGACTACTGGATGGAATGGGAGGCCAACGCCCCCAAGGGCTTTACCGTCCGGGCCATCAACGAGGCGGCTACGATCCGCACCATGATGAGCAACGGCGAGCTGTCCATCACCGATGAGTGGCAGACCCAGGATACCCTGAACGCACTGGGAGAGCTGGACGGAGTGGACGTGACGAACATGTATACCGGCGTGGTCATGTGCATGGAGATGAACACCAAGAAAGCGCCCACCGACGATATCCACTTCCGCAAGGCGCTGGCCTACCTCTTCGACTATGAGACCGCTTACACCTACATCTATGCCGGTACCAAGAAGGCAGGCGGCCCTGTGTCTACCGCTTACCAGGGCTCCATCGCCGACGAGCTGAATACCTACAGCTACAATGTGGAGAAGGCCAAGGAGGAGCTGGCCAAGTCCAAGTACGCCAACAACCTGGGGGACTACGCCCTGGAGCTGCACTACAGCGCCGACGTGAAGGACGAGGAAGATCTGGCTCTGATCCTGCAGTCCGCGGCCGCGGAGCTGGGCATCAAGATCAACATCACGGCCACTCCCTTCGCCACCCTGATCGCCGAGGCGGCCACCCCCGAGACTACCGCCCACATTACCATCATGGCCCCCAGCGACAGCTATTCCGAGGCGGGCTCCGTGCTGAAGCTGCACTATCACTCCTCCACCGCCGGCACCTTCACTCAGTTTGAGTGGCTGCTGGACGAGGAGCTGGACCGGATGATTGACACCGCCCTGGCGGAGAGCAACTACGATCTGAGAATGGAGATGTATGCCCAGGCCCAGAAGTATCTGGATGAGCTGTGCCCCACCATCTGGGTCATTGAGCAGCCTGAGCAGCGGGGCTATCAGTCCGGCACCTTCTACTGGCCGGAGGCTGAGGCGGAGGTCAACGCCCCCATCATGGGCCGCAGCCTCTATTTCCGCACCATTCAGTTCTACGACTGAAACTACCCCAGCGTTAGGTAAGTGAGAATACCGGCCGCCGGCACAAAGGAATATGGAGTTCCGATGTGCCGGCGGCCGGCCTTTCTCAATGGAAGATTTCCCCACCCTGTGGGGAAACGGGTTAAGGAGTTGGGACATGTCTGGAGCAAAATACATCGTAAGACGCTTACTCTGGTCGCTTGTCGTACTGTTCGGGCTGTCGATCCTGATTTTCTGTATTGCCCGCATTATCCCGGGAGACACGGCCACCATGGCTCTGGGCAGTACGGCGACAGAGGAAGCGAAGGAACTGTACCGTGAGACGCATCACCTGAACGATCCGTTTATCAAGCAGTATGCCTATTGGATCACCGACGCCCTTCAGGGAAATTTCGGTGAATCCACCCAGACCAAGCAGCCGGTGGTGGAGGACATCAAGACCTTCCTGCCCGCCACCCTGGAGCTGATTCTTTTTGCCGCCATTCTGGAGATCGTGGGAGGAATTGGCCTGGGCGTGGCCTGCGCCAGGCGGGCCGGCGGTGTGCTGGACAACAGCATCCGCGTGGTCTCCTATCTGGGCATCGCCACGCCGTCCTACGTGTGGGCCATTTTCTTCATGCTGATCTTCTGTTACTGGGTGCCTGTCCTGCCCACCATCGGGCGAATATCCGCGTCGGTGGCCGCTCCGGCATCTATTACAGGCTTCTATCTCATTGATTCGTTGCTTACCGGCAATTTCACCGCCTTCTGGGATGTGCTCAAGCACCTGGTGATGCCCGGCACCGCCCTGGCTCTCACCGGTATCGCCCAGTCGGCCCGCATCACTCGCAGCAGCATGCTGGACAACATGAGCAAGGACTTTGTGGGTGCGGAGATCTCCTCCGGTATTCCCATGCGGAAGGTGATGTGGCAGTATGTGCTCCGGCCCTCTGCGGCGCCCTCCGTGTCCATCATCGCTCTGGACATCGCCGCCATGCTGGGCAACGCCTTCGTGGTGGAGCAGGTGTTCAGCTATCCCGGCGTGTCGAAATACTGCCTCAATGCCATTCTGAACAAGGATCTCAACGCCATCGTGGGTGTGGTTATGGTCATCGGCGTTTCCTTCCTGGTGGTCAACATCCTGGTGGATATTATCTCCGCGTTCCTGGATCCGCGGAACCGTTTGTAAGGGGGCGCTTGTATGGGTAAGACAGAACGCAAAACCAGAACTTTGACCCGGGGTCAGGCCCGGATGGACAAGGTCAAGCGCAGCTGGTACCGCTTTTCCCGGAACAAAATGTCCGTGGTGGGCCTGGTGGGTGTGATCTTCGTCGTCCTGGTGGCCATCTTCCAGGATGTGCTGGCCCCCTACCCGGAGCACGCCCAAGCCTATACCAACTACGCCGCCATGAAGCTGGCTCCCTGCGCGGAGTACCTCTTCGGCACCGACGGCACCGGCCGTGACGTACTCAGCCGGGTGATCTTCTCCTTCCGCAACGCCCTGATCATGGGTGTGGGCGTCATCTGCGTCGCCGCCCCCATCGGAGTGGTGTTCGGCCTGCTGGCCGGTTACTACAAGGGGAAGTGGATTTCCACCGTTATCATGCGTGTGGTGGATATTTTCCTCTCCCTCCCCTCCCTGGTGCTGGCGCTGGCGGTGTCCGCCCTGTTTTCTCCCACCCTGTTTCACTCCATGATGGCCATTACCTTCTCCTGGTGGGCCTGGTACGCACGGCTGGTGTATGGCTCGGCTGCCTCTGTCCGCAACGAGTACTTCGTCAAGTCCGCCGAGCTCATCGGCGCCAGCCGCGCCCACATCATCCTCCGGGAGATCCTGCCCAACTGCTGGTCCACCATCCTCACCAAAATGACCATGGACATGGGCGTGGTGATCCTGATGGGCTCCACCCTGAGCTTCGTGGGCCTGGGCGCTCAGCCGCCCCAGCCCGACCTGGGCACCATGATCGCCGACGGCTACAAGCTGCTGCCGGAGTGCTGGTGGCTGACCATTTTCCCCGCGCTGGCCATTATGCTCATTGTGCTGGCGTTTAACCTGTTTGGCGATGGCATCAGTGATATGCTCAATTCTAAGGAGGCATAGGATGACGAGTCGTACACCATTGTTGGAGATCAAGGATCTCTACATCAATTATAAGGTATACGGGGGATATGCCTATGTGATCAACGGCCTGAACCTGACGGTATACCCGGGAGAGAAGATCGGCTTTGTGGGCGAGTCGGGCTGCGGCAAGACCACCACCGTGAAATCCATCCTCCGGGTGCTGCCGGAGCAGGCGGTTATCCCCCAGGGCAGCATTCAGTTTGACGGCCTGGACGTGCTGCGCCTGAACAAGAAGGAGCTCAACCTCATGCGGGGGCAGAAGCTGTCCATGATCTTCCAGGACCCCACGGCCTCCCTCAACCCCGTTTTTACCGTGGGCAAGCAGATCTGCGACACCATCTACTACTCCGGTGTTGTGGAGAAAAACGACAAGAAGGCCATCCGGGAGCGGGCCATCAAGGCTTTGATGGACTGCTC
>CALXDY010000039.1 GCA_944387225.1 uncultured Oscillospiraceae bacterium
TGATGATGTTGCCCTTGTAGAGCTTCAGCTTCACGGTGCCGGTGACATGCTTCTGGGTGTCCACGGCGAAGGCCTGGAGGGCCTCCCGCAGGGGGGTGAACCACTTGCCGTTGTAGATCAGGTCGGCAAAGTCCACAGCCAGCTTCTGCTTCATGTGCTTGGTGTCCTTGTCCAGGGTGATCTGCTCCAGCACCTCATGGGCCCGGTACAGGATGGTGCCGCCGGGGGTCTCGTACACGCCCCGGTCCTTCATGCCCACCAGCCGGTTCTCCACAATGTCCAGCAGACCGATGCCGTTCTCCCCGCCCAGCTTGTTCAGCTTGCGGATGATGTCGCTGGCCTTCATCTTCTCACCGTCGATGGCCACGGGCCAGCCCTTCTCAAAGTCCAGGGTGACGTAGGTGGGGGCGTCAGGCGCCACAGCGGGAGACACGCCCATCTCCAGGAAGCCGGGCTTGTCGTACTGGGGCTCGTTGGCGGGATCCTCCAGATCCAGACCCTCGTGGCTCAGGTGCCACAGGTTCTTGTCCTTGGAGTAGTTGGTCTCACGGGAGATCTTAAGAGGGATATTGTGAGCCTCGGCATAGTCGATCTCCTCGTCACGGCCCTTGATATCCCACTCGCGCCAAGGGGCGATGATCTTCATTTCAGGAGCGAAACGCTTGATGGCCAGCTCGAAGCGCACCTGGTCGTTGCCCTTGCCGGTGCAGCCGTGGCAGATGGCGTCGGCGCCCTCCGCCTTGGCGATCTCCACCAGGCGCTTGCCGATGATGGGCCGGGCAAAGGCGGTGCCCAGCAGATAGTCCTCGTACTTGGCGCCCATCATCATGGAGGGGATGATGACATCATCCACCATCTCGTCGGTGAGGTCCTCGATGTACAGCTTGGAGGCGCCGGTCTTGATGGCCTTCTCCTCCAGACCCTCCAGCTCATCCCCCTGGCCCACGTCAGCGGACACGGCGATGATCTCAGGATTGTTGTAGTTCTCCTTCAGCCAGGGGATGATAATGGATGTATCCAGCCCGCCGGAATAGGCAAGCACGACTTTCTTAATCTCAGACATTGTGGTTTCCCTCCGTATTTTCCAGTTCTCTCTTGCTTCCACCGCAGGCTCTCTCTCGGCCCGCTGTTTTCAACGGGTTTAGTCTACCACTCCTTCCCATGAATTGCAAGTCCCTATTTGCATAAATATTCCTGTATTTTTTCTCTGGTTCCAGATAGATTGTATAATCATTCACCAAAGGAAGCATAACCTTCCCCTTGTGTGTCAGGTCTTCACCCCTGTTTTTCCCCAGCAAAACAGGGAGAATACCGGCGCTTTCCCGGCTATTGATCCGTATACAGCAAGAAAAAGCCCTGGTTCCAGGGCTTTTTCTCTTTGGTATATTGGTTGCATAAGCCGGGCGGCGGAAAAGGGGGGTTCAGCCCTCCCGCCGCCGGTAGGTGACATAGCGGTAAACGATCCCGTCCTGCTCCAGAGGCTGGGAGGGCTCCTCCGCCTGCCACTGGGGATCGGCGTCCAGATTGGGGAACCAGCAGTCGGCGGGAAAGGATTGCTCCACCTTGGTCACATACACCGTGGAGCACCAGGGCAGCAGCTGCTCATACACCGAGGCCCCGCCGATGACGAAGTCGTCCTCCCCCACGTTGGGCAGCAGCGCCTCCACGGAGGGGTACACCTCCGCTCCCTCCGGAGCGGCGTCCATGGAGCGGGACAAAATCAGGTTGCGGCGGTTTTTCAGGGGCTTTCCGCCGGGGAAGGTAGCCAGGGTCTTGCGGCCCAGAATCACGCCCTTCCCCGTGGTCAGGGCCCGGAACCGCTTCAAATCCTCTTTCAGGTAGACCAGCTGATCTCCATCCTTGCCGATGGCCCAGTTGGCGTCCACCACCACAATGGCGTTCATGGAACTCCTCCCCTCAGATGGCCACAGGGATCTTGCTGGCCTCCAGGGGATGGGCCTGATAGCCCTCCAGCTTAAAGCTGTCCACGGTGAAGGCGTAGAAATCGGTCACGCTGGGATCCACCCACAGCTTGGGCGCGGGATAGGGTTCCCGGGTGAGCAGCTCCTCCACCACGGGGACGTGGCGGTCGTAGATATGGGCGTCGGCGATGACGTGGACCAGCTCCCCCACCTCCAGGCCGGACACCTGGGCCATCATGTGCATAAGCACGGCGTACTGCATCACGTTCCAGCCGTTGGCGGTGAGCATGTCCTGGGACCGCTGGTTCAAAATGCCGTTGAGGGTGTTGCCGCTGACGTTGAAGGTCATGGAGTAGGCACAGGGGTACAGGGCCATCTCGCTGAGATCGTGGTGGTTATACAGGCTGGTGAGGATGCGCCGGGAGCCGGGATCGTTTTTCAGATCCCACAGCACCTTGTCCACCTGATCCATGTCACCCTGAGGGTAGTGGTGCTTCACACCCAGCTGATAGCCGTAGGCCTTGCCGATGGTGCCGTTTTCGTCGGCCCAGGCATCCCAGATCCGGCTTTTCAGATCCTGAGTGCGGTTGGACTTCTTCTGCCAGATCCACAGCAGCTCATCCACCGCCGAGCGGAGGTACTGCTTCCGCAGGGTGATGATGGGGAACTCTTCTTTCAGGTTGTACCGGTTGATGACCCCGAAAAGCTTGATGGTGTGGGCGGGGGTGCCGTCCTCCCAGCGGGGACGCACCTGCCGGTCGGTGTCCCACACGCCCTTGGACAGGATGTCCCGGCAATTCTGAATGAAAATCTGGTCTGCGTAGCTCATGGCGGCGTCTCCTTTTCTGTCTCTCCAGGTTCCTCCCCGGAAGCGGTTCTTCTACCCGCCATTTTATCACAGCTGTCTCCCGGGAACAAGCCTTCCTTTCTCCGCCTCCGATCCTGCGCCGTCCGGGGCAGCACAAGCCGCACCACCCAAGCGCCCAGAAAGCATCCCAGGGTGTTGTGCATCATGTCGTCCCACTCAAACAGGCCCAGGCCGGTAACCAGCTGGGTCAGCTCCACAAGGAGGGAGAGCAGGAGACCCGCCCCCACGATCCGGGCCATGGACCGACGACGGTTCAGCCCCAGGCAGGCACCCAGGGGCAAGAACAGGATGACGTTGAGCACCATCGGCCAAAGATACCGGATATTCTGCCGGGTTATCAGCCGGTACCAAGACCAGAATGGGATCAACTCAGATCGAAATGGTTTGCCCGCCGTCCGGCTGAGCAGGGTGATCATAACGATAAACAGGACCGCCACCACCGCCAACGCTTCCCCCAGAGGGAAGGGGCGGCCTCGGCCCCTACGAACGGCGTTGCAGATCCCGGCCAGAAGAAACACGCCCAGGACTGCCGCCCCCAGAAGCGCCCACTGGATAAGACTGACACTGTGTAAGTATACTTCAATATAATGCATAATTCCATTCCCATCACTGCCCCCGCTGTATGGGGGCCGATTTTTCCAAAAGTATATCACAGGCCGCAGAGACAAACAACCACAGAAACGGGACGTTTTCCATTAAATTTCCTTTAAAATTCCGTGAATTTACCCAAAAAAGTGGAGGATTCCGTCATTCTCCCTAAGAAGCGTACGGATCCTCCAGGTGGTTTGGCTCTACTCCCCTTTGTATTTTCTCCGGGTAGCCTGCCCGCCCCGGATGTGCCGCTGGGCCTTGTTCTCCTCCAGCACTTCGTGAACCTGGAGGTAGAGCGGGCGGTTGAATGTGGGCAGGCGCTCGGCCATATCTTTATGTACCGTGGATTTGCTTACGCCGAACCGCTTGGCCGCGGCACGGACGGTGGTGTGATTTTCCAGAATGTACAGCGCCACCTGACAGGCGCGCTCCTCCATATTCCCTTTCAATATTCAACACTCCCCTGAAACTTGGGTCAGTGTATCCTATGTCCCCTCTCTCCTTTCTATCACTCCCTCCCGCTTTCTTGAAAGAAAGCTTGGCAAAGAACTTCCTGCGAAACTTCGTTTCGCCCTCGCCGCCTGGGGTGTGGGAGCGGGTTCCCCACCCCTGCACGAAAGACAGGTTTCCGAAATTCCTAACTCAAAAGCCCCCGCACAAAGGCTCTTGTCTTCTGAGCGTTATCTACTGTCCTCCTACCCAGGTGATTCGACCTCCTACGGGGGACCGGGGGGAGAGCGGGGATATGGACCTTGGACGAGCTGGCACAGCACGGACAAGTCCATCTGCTCCCCGCGGACCCCCGGCGGGTTTTGGTTCCTTTTGACCGTTCAAAAGGAACTCCGCCCGCAGGCGGAACCTACTTTCTTAGAAGAAAGTAGGCAAAGAATTTTCGCGGAAAACTCCGCTTTCCTTCTCGCCGCCTGGGGTGTTGGAGCGGGTTCCCCACCCCAGCACGAAAGACAGGTTTCCGCAATTTCGAACACCTAATTTTCAATCTAAATAATAACCCCGCCCCCATGCACGGATCACCGCAGCATGGAGGCGGAGAGTTTCAGATTATTCCATTCCGGCGGCCGTTCAGGCGGGCTTTCGGAGCCACTGCCACCGATCCCGGAGGACGTAGAAAAAGAGTGTGGACAAGGCAACACCCAGGCTGTTGAGCACCAGGTCATTGACGTCAAAGCTCCGGTCCAGCAACGGCTGGATCAGCTCAATGGTCAGGCTGGTTCCCACCCCCAGAAGCAAAGTCCTTCGCCAGCTTGCGCCGGGGTTTCCCAGGGGGTACAGGATTCCGAAGGGCAGGAAAAGCAGGATATTGCCCAGATTTTCACCGGAAAGGGAGCGGTAAAAATCCAGCTTGAAGTCGTAAACAAGGGACAGCCACCGGTACCCACCCTCTCCCTCCGGCCAGGGCATCTGATGGTACAGCAGGATATACCATCCGTCGCTGATGAACCGGGCCAACAGGGTCAGCGCCAGCAGCGCCGCCAGATAGGCGGGGAACAGAGCTGCCACAGCAGCACGTGGAAGGGACTCTCCCCGGCTCCGCCGCCTGTGGAGGAAGGCCAGCAGCCACGCCGCCAGGGCGATGGGCACCATCTGGAGCAGGTAGCCGGGATAGGTGTCAAACAAAAAATATTGCAGTGTCATATCCTCCGGGAAAAACATACCGTCTCCCCCTTCCCTGCATCAGGTGATGAGATAGCCGTGGCTGACCATGTCCTGGATAAAGCCGAACCACTCCTCCAGGGAATTGAAATTCTCCTGCCGGTAATCCACCCGGGGCTTGGTGGAGATGATCTTCTCCTCCGACGAATACCACACGCTTCTCATTTTAAAGGTTCCGTTTTCCATGATCGCTCTTCCCCTCTTCCTTACTCCCGCCGCACCGGAGCCGGAATTGCTACGGCTCCAGCTTTTCCACGCTTTCCGCCAGGCGGATCAGCCCCTCCTCGTCCAGGAAGGCCACCACCATAAAGGCGGTCTGATCCTCGTCCACCCACATCAGGGCGCTGCTCACGTCGGGATCATGGGACAGCAGCAGGTCCCCCTCCTGTCCGTTTACCGTGGTTTGCTCCAGCTCCGTCCCATCCATCACCACAAACCAGTCGGTGGTCTCCGGCTGGGCGGCGTAGCTGAATTGCAGCAGATGATCCTCCTGATCGGCATACAGGTTCATGACGGTGGTGCCGGACTCCACCGTTTTCAGATGGGTGTAGCCCTCCGGAATCCAGGTCAGCTGATACTGGGCCGCTTCCATGTCGGCGGCAGCCGTTGCGGAGGCTTCATCCCGGTGATACACAAAGTACGCCCCCTGCTGAATTCCCTTGACCCAGCCCAGCACCGCTGCCCGGGCCCCGGCGTCAAAGGTGAGCCAGGCGCTGCCCGTCAGCGCCACCGCCAGAACTATGGAAGCCGCCCGGCAGACGGGACGGTACAGGAAGGGATGGGCCGCCCGGCGGGAGAGCTTATGGATCTTTCTCTCAAAGGACGGAGAAAAGACGTGCTCCTCTTCCTGGTCATACCCCTGCTCCTGGGCGGCGGTATAAAGCTGCCAGGATCGCTGGGCCGCGGCCCGCAGATGTTCCTCCGATATCACAGCTCGCCGCCTCCTTCCCGATACAGCTGCTCCAGCTTCTTCTTTCCTCTCTGGTCAATCTTCTGGGCCGACGCCAGGGAAATGCCCATCAGCCCGGCGATCTCCCGCAGGGTATAGCCCTGGACATATTTCAGCCAGATCACCATCCGCTGCTGCTCCGGCAGGCGGAGAATGCACTGGGTCAGCAGGTCCTCCGTGTCCGGTACCTGGCCGCCCTGCCACCGCTCGTCCAGCTCTACCGTGGGATGACGGCCTCTGGCCCGCAGCAGGTCGGTAACTCGGTTGTCTACTATAGTTACGACCAGCTGCTTGGTTTTTGGACAGGGCAGCTCAATTTTTTTGATATGCTCCGCGATTTTCAAAAATGCGTAGTGCACCACATCCTCCGCGTCCTGCTCGTGGCCCAGCCGCCGGTAGGCCACGTAGTACATCAGGCCCCGGTACTCCCGGTAAATGGCCTCAAATTTGGCGTGCTCCTCATCCGTCTCAATTGTCTGCAGGTAGACCAGCATGAAATCCGTCACCGCCCGGGTCAAAATTCTCCTCCATCATAGCGAAATTCCGCCCGAAAGTCCACCCGCTTTCTTGTAAGAAAGCGGGTGAGGTTTCGCCTGCGGGCGAGTTCCTTTTGTTCCACGACAAAAGGAACCAAAAACGTGCCGGGGGTCCGCGGGGAGCAGATGGACTTGTCCGAGCTGTACCAGCCCGTCCAAGGTCCATATCCCCGCTCTACCCCCGGTCCCCCATGGGTGGTCGAATCACCTTTTATGGAGGACAGTAGATTCCGCTCAGAAGACAAGAGCCTTTGTGCGGGGGTTTTGGGGCGTTTGGGATTAAAAATGATGGGCCGATGAAAAACATCGGCCCATCACAGCGTGTCGAGAAACCCGGTTATGCGTCAAGCATAGGCGGGTTTCCGTCATGTAGCGACCAAAGGAGGAGTATACAGAGAGAGGCAAGGCTGTCCTGCCACAGCCATCTGGCCAGTTTTTTGAGAT
>CALXDY010000040.1 GCA_944387225.1 uncultured Oscillospiraceae bacterium
GATCAGGGCGGTGGCGGAGCCGTACTGCTCCCAGCAGCCCCGGTTGCCGCAGCCGCAGGGCAGTCCGCCGGGATGGAGCATCATATGCCCCACCTCCATGCCGATACCGCCGAAGCCGGTATATAGCTTTCCGCCCTGGATCATTCCGCCGCCGATACCCGTCCCCAGCGTGATCATCAAAGCCGGGTCACAGCCCTTGGCCGCGCCTGCCCAGTATTCCCCCACGGCGGCGCAGTCGGCGTCGTTGCCCAGATAAACCGGCACGTCCAGCCGGCTGCGGAAAATTTCCGCCAGAGGCGTGTTCCGGAAGGGCATATTGGTGGTTCGAATCACCACACCGGCCTGCTGATCCACCAGACCTGGAATTCCGATGCCCACCGCCTGGATCTCTGTCAGGGGGCATCCGGCCTCCTCCGCCGCCCGGCAGGCCAGGTCGGCCAGCTGCCGGCTCAGCATCTGGTCGGAGCAGCTGCGATCCACCGGGCGAGCCGCTTTGTGCCGGATCTGTCCGTTCTGATCCACCAGGCCGGCCACCAGGTTGGTGCCGCCTACGTCAATGCCCAGATACATTATTTGTCCTCCTCCATCAGCTTCTGGAAATGGGCGTCCATCCGCTGGCTCAGCTCCAGGGCGGCGTTGTGACCCATCTTCCGGTTTCTGTTGTTGATGGCGGCCACCTCCACAATGCTGGCCAGGTTCCGCCCAGGCTTGACGGGGATGGTCAGACAGGGCACCTTTACGCCCATGATCTCGGTGGTAGAGCCCTCCAGCCCAAGCCGGTCATACACCGCCCGGTCGTTCCAGGGCTCCAGGTTAATGACCATATCGATCTCCTGCTCCACCTTGATGGCCCGCATACCGAACAGCCGGCGCACATCCACCACGCCGATGCCCCGCAGCTCCATGTAATGCCGGATCAGCTCGGGCGCAGTGGCTACCAGGCTGCCGTGGTTGGTCTGCCGGATCTCCACCGCGTCATCGGCGATGATCCGGTGGCCCCGCTGAATCAGCTCAATAGCCACCTCGCTCTTGCCCACGCCGGACTCACCCTGGAAGAGCACGCCCTCGCCGTACACCTCCATCATGACGCCGGAGCGAGTGATCTCGGGGGCCAGGTGGTTGAACAGGCTGCCGATAAGCCGGCTCATGAAGGAGGAAGTGGTTTCCGGGGTCCGCAGCACCGTCCGGTTGTGGCGCACCGCCATCTCCATGCATTCCGGGAAGGGCTCCAGCGCCCGGGTAATGATCAGGGCGGGAGCGGGGTAGGAGAACAGCCGGTCGAACCGTGCCCGGCGGCTGTCGCTGTCCATGCCGGCCAGGAAGGTGTTCTCCGTCAGGCCGATAACCAGCAGCCGCTTGGGATCAAAATGCTCGAAGAAGCCGGACAACGGCAGGCCAGGGCGGTTGACGTCCAGGGTGGTGAGGGGAACGTCTTGATAATTGGGGGCCTCATGGAGTACCTCCAGGCTGAATTCCTCGATAATGGTACCCAGCTTTACGCTTTTTCCTGTCTCTGCCATGTGGGGTTTCCTCCTTTGTTCCCAGATTCCGTCCCCACCGAGGGACAGTCCGGGCATCATATAGAATCAGTATACCCTATCCCTCCCATCCGCGCAAGGGAGAACGGGATTTTCCTGGAATTCCGGTCGGTTTTCTCCAGAAAAAAATTTTTCTTTTCTCAAAAAAGCTCTTGCATTTCGTCAGAAAATCTGGTAATATACTGGTCGATGCTTCATTGAAAGCGAACTCTCATAGCGAGGAGGTAAGCAACATGGCCAAATGCGAATTCTGCGACAAGGGCGTCACCTTCGGCATCCAGGTCTCTCACTCCCATCGTCGTTCCAACCGCACCTGGAAGCCCAACGTGAAGCGCGTGAAGGCGATCGTGAAGGGCACCCCCACTCACGTGTACGTCTGCACCAGATGCCTCCGTTCCGGTAAGGTCACCCGCGCTGTGTGATCTATATGGCAAACTGAAATCCCTCGCATCCTAAGATGCGAGGGATTTTCTTACACCTGTGCCCACTTATCCTACTTCTCAGGAGGCCCCCATGTTCGTTAAAAATCCGGAGTATTTCCTCACCATCGTCAAAGAGCGCAGCATCTCCCGGGCCGCCGACCGGCTGTATCTGTCCCAGCCATATCTCAGCCAGTATCTGGCCAAGCTGGAGTCCGCCCTTGGGGTAACCCTTCTGGATCGCTCCCACACCCCCCTGCGGCTCACCGCCGCCGGAGAGCTGTTCCACGCCTATCTGGAGCGGCAGAGCTACCTGGACCGCCAGCTGGAGAGCGACCTCCGGGAGCTGCAGGCTCAGAAGCGGCAGCAGCTGCATATCGGAGTGTCCACCTGGCGTGGTTCCACCCTGATGCCCGACATTCTCCCCCGCTTCGCTCCCATGTACCCGGAGGTTCAGGTGGTGCTCCACGAGGCTCCCGTTCCCCAGCTGGGCGACCTTGCCTCCGGCAACGTGACTGACTTCTGCCTGATGCACATCCCCAGCAACCTGGAGGAGCTGAGCTACGAGCTGGTGATGCACGAGCGCATCCTGCTCATCGCCCACAGCAACCATCCCCTGGTCCGTGGGCAGCACAGCACCTGGGACGCCCCCCTGCCCTTCCACGACCTTAGGCAGCTGGAGCACGAGCGCCTGATGATGCTCCCCGGAGACTGGCGCCTGTCCCGCCTGCTGTATAACACCTTCAGCGTCGCCAGCGTGGAGCCTCAGAACATCCTCATCACCACCAACAACACCACCGCCATCAATCTGGTGGCGGAAAACATGGGCTTCACCTTCCTGCCGGAAAGCGGCATCCACCGCACCCCCTACCTGGATCGTCTCTCCTTCTTCACCGTGGGGGAGCCCGCCCTCACCTCGCCCCTGGCTGTTGTTTACCGTAAAAACCGGTTCCTGTCCCCGGCGGCCAGATGCTTTATGGATCTGATCAAGGAGCACTACCGCCAGTTCGACCGGGGCTCTGTGCTGTAACAAAATACCCTCTCCCAACCGGAAACACTCCGGTGGGGAGAGGGTATTTTTCATGCTTCTTCGGCCTTAGGAAGGGGCTTTTCCTTTCCCGTAACCTCTTCCATGGCGATGGCCCATACGCCGGTGACGGACAGGCTCTTGGCGATGGCCCGTTCAAAATTGTCCCCCGTCATGTTGGCCGGGGTCAGCTTTTCACTCAGAGCCCGGAGCGCGGCCACCTTTTCCTCCTGGTCCGTGATTTCACAGGCAGTACCCTTCACATTGGCCGACTGGAAATAGGTGGTGAATTTGTCCTCCGCCCCCTGATTGAAGGCCACAAAGGACAGGCACACCTTGGGCTGGCTGCGGAGCAGATCCAGCTTGGTGCCCTCCAGCGCACAGTGGAAGTACAGCTTCTCTCCCACCCGCACCAGGGACAGAGGAACGGAGTAAGGGATCCCGTCCGGCCCGCTCATGGCCATGACGCCGTATTCGCACCGGTCGATCACATCCAGGGCAAAGGCCCGATCCCGCTGTCTGTCTTTTCTACGCATGGACTGTCTCTCCTTATTCTTCCTCCTGGCTGTGCCGTGTCAGCAGGGCCATGATCTCGTGGTAAATGGCTGCCGGAGTCCGGTCAAACCGGCTTGCCAGCGCCTGTCCCTGGGTCAGGGATGGTGAGATAAGCTTCAGCTCCATCAGCGGCCCGCTCTCATCGGCAAAATACAGCCGCACGGAACAGGTGCCGTCCCCATTGGGCGTCAGATCCGTCTGCACCTGAGCCTGCCGCTTGAGCACGGCGTTGAGCTTGACCAGGTGCTCGTCACATTTCATCCGCACGGAATAGGGCAGGCTGCTTTCACAGATCTCGCTGTTGCGCCGCCCCTTTTCCGTAATGGACAACAGATCCCCATCCTTGGCCAGATGGTCGGTTTCCACCAGATGGTCCACCGCCTCAGTCAGGGAGAAATAGTTGACGCCGGCGTCGCACAGCGCCAGATCCAGCAACTGCAAAAAGGTGATGGGCGCCGCCGCCCGTGCCATCAGATAGAGCACAAGCAGCTTCAAATCCATCTCATCCTGAATAAATCCCGGCTGCACCACGGCGGTCACCTCCCTTTCCTGTTTTCGTCATGACGCCACGCCCCTTTCCCGCGGGGGCATGAACGCCTGCATGATACCTGCTCACCTATTATACCGAAAATCACCGATCGGTACAAGGGTCAGTTTTTTCTTGCGGTACTTCCTGTCCATGCCCGTCATAGAGCAGTTTCAGCACAATGGGTGTCACCACTGCCGAGACAATGATCAGCAGAATCACCGCCGGGAAAAAGGCCGCGCTGAGCAGTCCCACAGCCAGCCCCTTCTGGGCCACAATCAGGGCCACCTCGCCCCGGTTCATCATACCCACGCCGATCTTCAGGGAATCACCGCCGGAGAACCGGCAGATCCGGGCCATCAGGCCGCAGCCAGCCACCTTGGACAGAAGGCCCACCACCAGAAACGCCAGAGAGAAGGCCATAATGGTGGGGCTGAACGCGCTGATGTCCGTGCTGATGCCCACAGAGGCGAAAAACAGGGGCCCGAAAATGGTGTAGGAGTTGATATCCAGCCTGCGCTCAATGTAGCTGGAATCCCTCAGATTGGACAGTACCACGCCCGCCACATAGGCTCCGGTGATATCCGCGATACCAAAGAACTCCTCCGCCACATAGGCCATGATAAAGCAGAATACCAGGCCCATAATGGTCAGCCGGCGGGTATGGGGATGGCGCAGGCTGATCCGGTCAAAGACCTGGAACACCAAAGCCCCAACCAGGGCGGACAGCAGGAAGAAGGAAATCATCCGCACCACCACCTCCACAGGAGAGGTGGTTGGGTCCTGGAAGCTGGTGATGACGGTCAGCACCAGAATGCCCAGCACATCATCAATAATGGCGGCAGACAGGATAGTGGTGCCCACCCGGGTCTTCAGTCGTCCCAGCTCACGCAGTGCCTGGACGGTAATGGAAACGGAGGTAGCCGTCAGGATGCAGCCCATAAACAGAGCCCTGTGGAAGCTGGGATCCTGAAAGCCGGAAAATCCATAGAATGCAAGGTACAAAACCGTACCCGCCGCAAGGGGAAGAAGAACGCCCGACATAGCGACAGCCAGAGCCACCGGCCCGCTTCGGATCAGCTCGTCGGTGTCCGAATCCAGGCCCGCGCTGAACATCAACAGCACAACGCCGATCTCCGCCATTTGGGTCAGAAAGTCGGAAGGCTGCACCAACCCCAGGATACAAGGCCCCACCAACAGGCCGGCCAGAATCTCTCCCGCCACCTGGGGGACGTTGAACCTTCGGGCCAGCAGTCCCATGTACTTTCCTACCAGCAGTACAATGGCGATATCCCGAAAAATCACATAATCCATTGTCCTTCACCTCAACCATGCCGCTTCCTTTCATTCGGCATTCGTATTTCCCCTCAGCGTAAGGATAGACCTCCTCCACGGTAAAGTCAAGGAAAGAAACCGCTCAGAAAATAGGGAATACCGGCGGATATTCTCCTTGACATCAGAAGGAAAGCTGATATAATGATGAGAGGAAAAGTGAATTACCTTATCAAGAGTGGTGGAGGGACCGGCCCGATGATACCACGGCAACCTGCTTCTGCAAGGTGCCAAATCCGGCGGTCGTGTATCGCGAGATGAGGGTGGGTACGACAGAAATCGCTCCGCCGTCGCGGGGCGTTTTTTCATCCCCCCAGGGTTCAGGGCCCTTGCATTGCGCCGGGCAGCGTTTGCGCTCTCCCGGACGGGCAGAACATCCTGAGAAAGGACGAATGACTATGGCAAAGAAATTGTTTACCTCTGAGTCGGTGACCGAGGGTCATCCCGACAAAATCTGCGACCAGATTTCCGACGCAGTGCTGGACGCCATTCTGGCAAAGGATCCAGGCGCCCGTGTGGCCTGCGAGACCACCGTTACCACCGGCATGATCAACGTCATGGGCGAGATCACCACCAGCTGCTATGTGGACATTCCCAAAATTGCCCGACAGGTGGTGCGGGACATCGGCTATGACCGGGCCAAGTTTGGCTTTGACTGCGACACCTGCGCGGTTCTTACCTCCATCGACGAGCAGTCCCCCGACATCGCCATGGGTGTGGATAAATGCTTGGAGGCCAAGGAAGGGGCCCAGAAGGACGGCCTGGACAACGGCGCCGGCGACCAGGGCATGATGTTTGGCTACGCCTGCGATGAGACCCCCGAGCTCATGCCCCTGCCCATCTCCCTGGCCCAGAAGCTGGCCATGCGCCTGACCCAGGTGCGGAAAGAGGGGCTGGTGGATTACCTGCGTCCCGACGGCAAGACTCAGGTGACGGTGGAATATGATGAGGATAACCGGCCTCTCCGGGTGGACACGGTGGTGGTCTCCACCCAGCACAGCCCCGAGGTGGAGCTGGATCAGATCCGCAAGGATATGATCGACCTGGTGATCCGTCCGGTCATCCCCGCCATGTTTATGGATAACGACACCAAGATCTACGTCAATCCCACCGGCCGGTTTGTAGTAGGCGGCCCTCAGGGAGACTCCGGCCTGACGGGACGGAAGATCATTGTGGACACCTACGGCGGCTCCGCCCCCCACGGCGGCGGTGCTTTCTCCGGCAAGGATCCCACCAAGGTTGACCGCTCCGCCGCCTATGCCGCCCGGTGGGTAGCCAAGAACGTGGTGGCCGCCGGACTGGCCAGCCGATGCCAGGTTCAGCTGGCCTACGCCATCGGCGTCGCCAGACCCGTCTCCGTGCGGATCGACACCTTCGGCACCGGAAAGCTCTCCGACGACCAGCTCTCCGATCTGGTGGAGCAGGTGTTTGACCTGCGCCCCGCCGCCATCATCCGGGATCTGGATCTCCGGCGACCCATTTACCGCCATGTAGCCGCTTACGGCCACTTCGGCCGGGACGATCTGGATCTGCCCTGGGAGAAAACCAACCGGGTGGACGCGCTTCTCGCCCTGGCGTAACCTGTTTGAAACCTCCCCCTCCCGGGTAATCTTTCCATCGGGAGGGGGATTCCCTTTTCCAAGTGACAGGAGGTATGCAACATGGACAAAGCAGAACTGATTCAGCGGGTAGACCACACCATTCTCACCCCCACCGCCACCTGGGATCAGGTACGGGAGGCCTGTGACCTGGCCGTGGCCTGGCACGCGGCCTCGGTATGCATTCCCCCCAGGTTCGTCCGCCGTGCCGCCCAGCACGTGGGACATACGCTGAAAATCTGTACGGTGGTGGGATTTCCCAACGGATACTCCACCCCTGAGGTCAAAATCTTTGAAACGGAGGACGCCATCCGCTGCGGCGCCGACGAGATCGACATGGTCATGAGTCTGGGGCTGGCCAAAAGCGGCGACTGGGAAGGCGTGCTGCGGGAGATCCGGGGTGTCAAGGCCTCCTGCCAGGGCCGGATCCTGAAGGTCATTGTGGAGGCTTGCCAGCTGACGATGGAGGAAAAAGAGGCCGTCTGCCGGGTGGTATCCATGTCCGGCGCGGACTATATCAAGACCTCCACCGGCTTCTCCACCGGCGGCGCCACCGTGGAGGATGTGGCTCTGTTCCGGCGGCTGTGCAGCCCGGAGCTGCGGATCAAGGCCGCCGGCGGTATCCGCACCTGGGAGCAGGCCCAGGCTATGATTGATGCCGGAGCCGACCGCATCGGCGCAAGCGCCCTGCTTCCCCCCGTCTGATTTTCCACTTTACGCAAAAAGGCTCTGCGCTCCTGAACGGAACGCAGAGCCTTTCTTATGCTTCACCTAGAAGTCTGGGCCGGTACCCCAGCCGTTCCAGCATGGCCAGATCGGTCTCCACCGTAATGCCCGCTGTGGTCAGCATGTCCCCGGAAATGGCGGCATTTGCGCCGGAGCGGAAGCAGCCTTCGCCCTTGTCTTCCATCAGGCCCCGGCCACCTGCCAGACGAATGGCAGCGTCAGTCAGCAGGAACCGGTATACGGCCACGATCCGCTTCATGTCTGCTACGGTCAGCCGCTCACTTCCCTCCAGGGGCGTGCCCGGGATGGCGTTGAGCATATTTACCGGCACGCTTTTAATGCCCAGCTCCCGGAGGGTCAGAGCCATGTCAATCCGGTCCTCCACCGTCTCTCCCAGACCCATGATCCCGCCGCTGCACACGGACAGTCCAGCGGCCTGTGCCGCCCGGATCGCGGCCACTTTATCCTCAAAGGTATGGGTGGTGCAGATATTGGGGAAGTTGCGCCGGGAGGTCTCCAGGTTATTATGTACCCGGCTGGCTCCGGCCTGCTTCACCTTTCGGTACTGTGTTTCATCCAGCAGCCCAAAGGAGACGCATACGGCGATCCCGCACTCCTCCCGGATCCGCCGGATGGCCCGGCACATCTCGTCCACCTCTTGGTCAGGCAGCCGTTTTCCCGACGTGACAATGGAGTACCGCAGTACCCCTTGCTCCCGGTTTTTCCGTGCCTGGGCCAGCAGCTCCTCCTGGGACATCAGCGGATACTCCTCCGCCCCGGTGTGGTGATGGGCTGACTGGGCACAAAAGCGGCAGTTCTCCGAACAGCGCCCGCTTTTTCCGTTGACAATGGTACACAGGTCAAACCCATCCCCGCAGAAATGGGCCCGGATCCGGTCCCCCGCAGCGCACAGCGGCTCCAGTGGCTGCTCATACAGCCACAGTGCCTCCTCCCGGGTCACCGCTCCGCCGTCCAGTACCTTCCGCTCCAACGCCTCTAGTTCCATCCGAACCATCCTCTCTGTCATCCGCAGCCGGAATCTCTTTCGTCCAGAGAATGGTACCACTTGGCGTTTTCATTGTCAACCTTTTCTTTCGTGCGGTTTACCTATTGTTATACCATTTGCAGCCGTAAACGCATCTCCCAGAATCGGCTCCTCCGTCCGGTTTCAGTCGATGGTCAGATGGATATCCCGATAATACTTGTAATTGGGGAATTTCCGCATGAAATGGTCGGCCATGTAGTAGGCAGCTTCCTGGGGCTTGTGATCCCGGATGGCCTCAAATATTTTCAGATGGCTGACGTAGAATTCACTGCCGTCGGTTACGCTGATTAGGTCGGCGACCAGATCCAAAATGCTCAAATAAATGGATTCGATCAGCCGGTTGCCGCACAGGCTGACGATATAGGAATGGAACTTGTTGTTGTAGTGCTTTCTGGTTTCAATTCCCGCGCCGTTTTCCGTCTCCGCCTTAATCTCATCCATCAGCTTTTGAAACTCCGCTGTCTGCTCCGGAGTAATTTTGGATGCTGCCAGCGCAGCCATCTGTACCTCCAAAATATAGCGGAATTCCAGAATATCATCCTGGTTCCCGCTGTCCAGATAGAACCGGATCGCCAGGGGATTGAAAACATCCATGGCATCAGCGGTGATGTAATTGCCATCTCCCTGCCGGCTGCGGATGACGCCCAGCACCTCAAGGGCGCTGATGGCCTGTTTCAGGGCAGGGCGTCCCACCCCCAGCATTTCGGCCATCTGCCGCTCTGGAGGAAGGCGATCTCCCTTTTTCAGTTCACCTCTCGTAATCATCTCCTGAATTTGGGCTACAATCTTTTTATAAACGGAGACATTTCCTTCAATCGGCTGAAACATAGACTCCATGTACTCCTCTTCTCTCAAAACTACGGCACATTCCTCATACCAAAGGGAACCTGCTCTGCTGAGAGTATAGCACACTTTTCCTTTTTTCGGAATATAGGAAATGAAAAACCAAGGCATTTTATCCCTGATGAGACCGTTTCCGCCGCCGGTGCGGTGTTTTTATAAGTGAACCTGCTTTTTCTCCGTCCACTGAAAGAAAGCGGCAATCTTTCTGTCCAGGGAACACCCCTGCAGAAAAAACACCAGCAGTGCCGCCATAGCAGGAATCATCTGAATCCATCCCTGCCCATATCCCTGCACACCAAGCAGCGCACTTGGAGTAGCCACATTGGAATGCCACGGGATCAGAAGGCTCATATACAGGCAGCCCGCAAAGGACGCCGTACACAGGTCGCGCCTGCTCCACCCCTTTTCCCGATAGACCGGAGCCAAACAAGAAATAGTAAAAATAAAAGAACACATAGCTGACGCGGAAATTACATTCAAAAAGAAACCCAGCAGCACGGTAAGACAGGTAGCCTTTCTGCGGCTGTCCGTCCGTTCCAAAACCGGCTGGATCATGCTTCGTACAATGCCGCACTTTTCAAACACGCCGAACAGGCCAAAGGCCAGCAGAAACAAGATCACCGTATCGGTCATTCCTTTCATCCCGCCTCCGCCGAAATAAGCCTGCATCTCAGCGGCCTTACCGGAAAAGTCAGGCCCGCTCCATAACGCGGAAACAGCCGCCGACAACTCTACGCCCTGGTACCATACCGCCACCGCCAGGCCGGCAAAGGCCCCCGCCGAAAGGGCCAAAACAGCCGGGACGCGCCAAATCAGCATCAGGAGCACCAGAATGACCGGAAGATAGACCGCCGCGCCCATCCGGAATTCCCCCTTGATCTGCGCAGCCAAGGCGACACATGCCCCGGACTCTGAGGTATTTCCGCCCAGGAAGAGGCCCGCCGCACCAAGCACAGCCACATATGTAAGAATCATGGGCAATACCAGCTTTTTTTGGCTGTTGATCACCTCCGACAACGGCATTTCAACGGCTGAAGCAACCAAGTTGGTGCAATCTGCCAGGGGCGAAACCCCATACCCCAGAAACGCGCCCGACAGCACGGATGACAATATCAGACCCATGGGCAAATCCAGGCCCTGCCCAATGATCAGCAAAATCAGCCCCATGGTCCCCACTGTTCCAAAAACCGTGCCTGTTATGAAGCCAAATACAAGACTGCATAGGAATGCAGAAATCGGGAAAGCCGATCCACCGATAAAGGAGATTCCAAAGACCGTCAGCGCCGGAAGAGTTCCGCACAGGTTCCAGGCTGAAATCATGGCGCCTGCGCACAGCAGAAACAGGATGGGTGGGAACGCCCGTCCGCAGGCGCTAGCCGCGCCCGATTGAAGCCGCTGGAAGGGATACCCCCTGCAAATCAAAACTGTAACGGCGGCAAACCACGCAATCAGAAACAGAACCTGAATTTTAATACCGAACAAAAGAGAAGGAAGGGCAATCAGGGACAACGTCCCTATCATAATGGAAACAGATAGTCTCAGCGTCAATGGTTTCATATTTTCGATTCCACCGTTCATACTCATACTCTTCATGGCAGCCCTGTTTTTGAAAACGGCTGACTGTTTCTTTTCCACGTATCCAAAAACAGGGCGGCAGCCAGATATGCCGGCCGCCGCCCTGGAGGGGACAACTTAATTCTTTTCCTTATCCTCAGGATTGATCCGCACCAGACCGATTCCCAAGAAGCCCCAGAGAATCGCAAACAGGAATCCGGCATAGCAGAAGATAGCCCAGGGGACATAGCTGAAGGTAGCCACACCCAGGGTACCCGACATATACGCGCCGCCGGCGGACCAGGGTACCAGGGGGATGGAGCAAGTGCCTGCGTCCTCCAGATTCATGGACAGATTCTGAGGCTTCAGACCTCTCTCCTTGAAGGACTCGCGGAACAGCTCGCCGCCCATGAGGATGGGGATGTACGCATTTCCGACTACAAGGGCCACAATCAGAACACAAATAATGGTTACCAGAACCAGAGTACCGTCGCTGTGGATGAACTTCTTCATGGTGTTCAGAATCACATTCATGAAGCCGGCCGCGCTCATAGCACCGGCAAACAGGAAGGCGCAGAACACCTTCAGCATGGTAGTCATCATGCTAGTCATGCCGCCCCGCTCCACCAGCGTCTGGATGGAAGCGGGCACTGCCGCCGCGTCCAGTCCGTCGATCATGGAAAGATTAAACCCACTGAAGGCAGCTGTAATTGCGGAACCGATCGTGGCTCCCTGGAAGATCATGGCCAGTGCACCTGCAACCGCAGCAGCGGTGAACATGACCGGAATGGTAGGCTTACCCATAGCCGAACCTACCAGCA
Organism: uncultured Oscillospiraceae bacterium; assembly: GCA_944387225.1. Lineage (GTDB taxonomy): Bacteria > Bacillota > Clostridia > Oscillospirales > Oscillospiraceae > Lawsonibacter. The sequence goes on from CALXDY010000040.1 coordinate 11,985, forward strand.
CCACAACCAGGGGAATCAGCAGCAGGAGGTTGAAGTTATAAACACCCTGCAACCCGGTCATCATCTCCTGCGCAGCGGATGCATCCACACTTTCCACTGCTCCGGTGTGGCCGGCAATCAGGTAAACAACGAGACTAACCAAGCAGGCGGGAACTGTCGTATAAAGCATGTGCCGGATGTGCTCAAACAGAGTCGTTCCGGCCGCCACAGGCGCCAGGTTCGTGGTATCGGACAGGGGGGACATCTTATCGCCGAAGTAGGCGCCGGAAATGATGGCGCCAGCCGCCGCAGGCAGATATACACCCAAACCTTCCGCTACTCCGATCAGAGCCAGGCCAACAGTTCCCACAGAACCAAAGCTTGTTCCGGTACACACGGACACAATGGCTGTGATAATAAATGCGCTGGCCAGGAACAGTGAGGGGTTAAGCAGCTTTAAGCCATAGTAGATAAGCATGGGAATGGTTCCCGACAGCATCCACGTACCAATAATCATGCCCACAAATACGAAGATGAAAATGGCCATGAAAGACTGCCCGATCTTCTCAGAAACAGAATCCGCAATCTCACTCCACGTGGTTCCGTAGAACATACCCAAAACCACGGTAAAGAAAGAACAAACCAGGAGAAGTACTTCCACGCTGTAACGGAAGATGCCGAATCCTATGCCCATGACAGCTGCCATAACCAGAATGGGCAATATCGCAATCGCAAACGATGGTTGTCTTTTGTCCATCATACTTAGTTCCCCCTCTGCTTGTTTAATCTGTATGATTTAGTCATCAATAGAAACGCCGAGAGACTCCGTCATCTTCTTGTATTCCTGAGCAAACCGCTCGGTAATGGCTCCCGGCACCTTAGCGCCGATCTTCTTGCCGTCGATCATCTTCACGGGAACGATCTCGCCCACCGTGCCGCAGATAAACACCTCGTCTGCGTTGTAATATTCAGAAACGGTCACGTTCCGCTCCTGAACCTCCATCCCCAGGTTTTTGGCAATCTGGATGATGGTCTTTCTGGTGATGCCGGGCAGCTGGGAGTCGATGGTGGGCAGAACCAGGGCTCCGTCCTTGATCATCTGGAGGTTGGTGGAGTTGGTCTCAGCCACAAAGCCGTTCTGATCCAGCATAATAGCCTCGTCCGCGCCCTGGCGGATGGCCTCGCAGGCAGCCATGATCTGATTCAGCTGGTTGCAGCAGTGGATCTTGGGATCCATGTAAGAGGGAGAATAACGCTTCAGCCAGGTGGTGATCAAAGTAATGCCATCCTTATTGAAGATGGGAGGCTTCTGATCCACGCAGATGACGATGGAGGACTGGGTGATGTTCAGAGTGGGGTGCATACCGGTCTGAGCCTTGAAGCCCCGGGTCACCTGAAGGCGCATATGAATATCGGTAAAGCCGGCATCCAGATTCCGACGCACCAGCTCCTTGACGATCTCCTTCAGTTCCTCCTTGGTCTTTCCCACCTCGATACCCAGGGTATAGCAGGACTCATACAGACGCTTGATGTGCTCGTCCAGGCGGTACACCCGGCGGTCATAGGCCCGAATGCCCTCATACACGCCGTCGCCATGCTGGAACCCGCTGTCGTAGACGGAAATCACCGCCTCCGACTTGCGTACATAATCCCCGTTGACATACAGGATGGTATCAGCAATTTTCTGACCATTCAGCATGATGGAACCGTCCTCTGTGAGCTGAGACAACTTATACATATCTTGTTCCTGCCTTTCTGTTTTACTCCATCTTTTGCAACCGCTCCTGTCGCTGGACGCGGTGTCTGTTACGCCTGGATTTTACTCTGCACCCTTATTTGGTATGCTGGCTTGTTGGTGTTTTGGTAAATTGGTAAGTCCATTTATGTGACGATTATATCATAGATTTCACAATTGTCAAGTATAGCATCTCATCTTTTTTGTAAAAAAAGTATACCGCAGTCTAATAGTGTCTTTTTCCAAGCACAAATGAGGGTACGCCGGTTCTTCCAACGCACCTTTGCTTACATTTTAGATATATACCAAGGAAATTGCTTTCAGATACGGGGTTGGCACAGTCCATATTATTTCCCACGCTTATCTCACCCCATATTCTGTTTCAGGGCATGAAAAAAGCGAGGGCGCGCTGGACAGTTCCAACGCACTCTCGCTTCCAATTTGGGTCAAAATCATGGGACGATGTGCCATTTTTCGGGGGGCGGGGTCAATCACCGTTCCTTAATCAGTTTGCTCAGCTCTTCCATGAAGCTGTTGATATCCCGGAACTGCCGGTACACGGAAGCAAACCGCACGTACGCCACCTCATCCACCTTTTTCAGCCGCTCCATGACCAGCTCGCCGATTTCAGAGGATGGCACCTCCCGCTCCATCTCGTTCTGCAGGGTCTGCTCAATCTCGTTGACAATTCCCTCCAGCGTACTCACAGGAACCGGTCTTTTTTCACAGGCACGGATCAGCCCGCTCATCACCTTATTCCGGTCAAAGCTCTGGCGGCTGCCATCCTTTTTAACCACAACCAGCGGCAGACTTTCCACAAATTCATAACTGGTAAACCGCTTGTGGCAGGACATGCACTCCCGGCGGCGGCGGATGCTGGCTCCCTCGTCAGCGGGCCGGGAATCCACCACCTTGCTTTCCAGATAGCCGCAGTAGGGACATTTCATGGGCGTCATCCTTCCTGTTTTACTCCAGATTTCCCCTACAGTTTACCATATTTTTCTCCATCGGAACAGCCCCAAATTTTATTTTTCTTCTTCCAGGCGGCAGATGATCCAGTCCAGCCGGGTGATGATGTCACAAAGCATCTGGTTCTGCCGCTCCAGACACACGGCAAGCTGGGCATTGGTGGGCTGCTGTTCCTGCCGGGGACAGCAGCGGTTCATGGTCATATCCCCAGCTGCCGCCTGCACCCGAGCCAGCATATCCTCCGGGTCAGGCCGACGGCCGCGGCAGCCCCTTCCTTGTCTGCTCATACCTCCCCTCCTTTCCTTTTTTCCATCCTATGTGCCGGACTTGACCACCGCGCCCCCCCGTGCTAAAATGACCGGGAAAAGTGCCACCCATCTTTCCGGTGGGAATTTCTTGGAAAGGATGTCTGTTATGAAACGAACTCTGTCTTTGCTCCTCTCTGCCGCCGTCACGCTCTCCCTGCTGACAGGCTGCGGCCCCAAGGCCACAGGCTCCGACAGCTCTTCCGGTTCCGGCTCCGGCTCCTCAGGGGATACGTCCTCTACCGGTGCCTACGTTCTGCCCAACTTCATGGTGCTGTCCGGTCCTACCGGAGTGGGCGCCGCCAAGCTGCTGGCTGACGACGCCGCCATTGCCGACGGCACCGCCTCCGCCGGCGAAATGAAAGAAGTGGTGGATCATTTTGAGGTAGTGGCCAACAACCAAGAGGTAAAGGACGCCCTCATCAGCGGCACTACGGATATTGCGGCCATCGCCACCAATGAGGCTGCCGCCCTGGCCGCCAAAACCGACGGCGCTGTTCAAGTGCTGGCGGTAAACACCCTGGGGGTGCTGTATATCCTGGAAAAGGGGAATACCGTTTACTCTCTGGCTGATCTGGCGGGAAAGACTGTGTATGCCACCGGACAAGGAGCCAATCCGGAGTATGTTCTGAACTATCTGCTGCGTCAAAGCGGCGTGGAGCCCAGCCAGGTAGATATCCAGTGGCTGACCGCCCAGGAAGTGTCCGCCAAGATGGCCACCTCGGAGGAAGCGATCTGCATGCTCCCCGTCCCTGCCGCCACCGCCCTGCTCATTCAGGACAGCGGCGTGCGCCAGGCTCTTTCCCTGTCCGAGGTGTGGGATGAGCTGGGCAGCGGCCAGCTGGCCATGGGCTGCGTGGTTGTCCGGACGGACTATCTGGAGGAAAATCCTCAGGGTGTGGAGGCTTTTCTGGACGCCTATGAGGATTCCCTGGATTATATGATGGACGAGGCCAACCTGGAGCAGGCCGCCCAGTATGTGGCCCAGTTTGAAATCACCCCCAGCGCCGCCATCGCTGAGAAAGCCATCCCCCAGTGCAGCCTGACCTATGTCACAGGCCAGGAGATGCGGGACATGCTGGAGAGCTACTATCAGGTACTCTTCCAGGCCAATCCCGACTCCATCGGCGGCAGCATGCCCTACGACTCCTTCTATTATGAGGGCTGAAGCCCTGCTTCGCCGCCTGCTCCCCCCGGTTCTCTGGCTGGGGGTGTGGCAGGCGTGCGCCTTTGGTGTGGATCTCTGGGTGTCGGGACGGGGAAATGAATTGCTGCTCCCCTATCCGTTCACCGTGGCCTGTGCCCTGGCCGAGCTGGCGCTCACGCCCCGTTTCTGGGAGACGGTGTTGCTTTCCCTGTGCCGGGTCTTTGCAGGCGCGGCGGCAGGCGGTCTGGCAGGCGTCCTGCTGGCCTGGGCCGCCTTCTGTTCCCCCCTGCTCCGGGATCTTTTTGCCCCTGTGATCCGAATCATCCGGGCCACGCCGGTGGCCTCCTTCATTCTCCTACTTCTGCTGTGGACGCGCCGGGGCTTTGTCCCGGCCATTATGGCTGGGTTGATGGTGCTGCCCATTGTGTGGGAAAACCTCTCCCAGGGACTGAGGCAGGCAGATCCCCAGCTGCTGGAGCTGGCCAGGGCCTACCGCTTTTCCACCCGGCAGCGGCTGCGCCTGATCTACATCCCCGCCGCCATGCCCTATTTCCGTTCCGCCCTTCTCTCCGGCATCGGCCTGGGGTGGAAGGCCGGCGTAGCCGCCGAGGTACTGTGCCTCCCCCGGCCGGGTATGGGAACGGAGATCTACAACTCCAAGCTGTATCTGGAAATTCCAGATTTATTCGCCTGGACAGTCGCGGTGGTTGCCCTCAGCCTGATCATGGAGTGGCTCCTGGCCCGCCTGCTGGGCGGAAAGGAGGGCAAATGAATCTCTCCCATCTCACCGTCTCCTTCGGAGATAAAACGGTACTGCAAGATTTTTCCCTTACCCTCCCGGATGAGGGCATCACCGCCCTCACCGGTCCCTCCGGCTGCGGCAAGACCACCCTGCTTCGGGCCATAGCCGGTCTGGTGCCTCTGAACAGCGGATCCATAACCGGGATATCGCCCCTGAAGACAGCCATGCTGTTTCAGGAAAACCGTCTCTTCCCCCAACGCACCGTGGTGCAGCAGATCACCGATGTACTGCCAAAGGCCCGCCGTGGAGAGGCCATGTCCTGGCTGGAGCTGGCCGGTCTGGAAGGGGACGCCCACGCCTACCCCTCCGCCCTGTCCGGCGGCATGGGCCGACGTCTGGCTTTGGTCCGCACCCTGGCCCTGGGTGGGGAGCTGTATCTGCTGGACGAACCCTTTACCGGCGTGGACACTCCCCGCATCCAAGCCCTCATGTCCGCCATCGCCGCCCTGGGGCGTCCGGTACTTCTCTCCAGCCACCAGCCGGAGGTGCTAGCCCTGGCACACCGGGTGGTCGCCCTGGATGGGCCGCCGCTGTCCGTGGTTCGGTCCGGGAATATGTGGGAATAATGTTGCCCTTTTTCCCGGCATGACTTGCGTTTTCTTTCTTTATGCAGTATGATAAAGTATAAACCGCATCCCGGCCGGGATTTTTTAGGAGGAATGCAAATGCTGGAACTGATCCAAACCGTCAACTCTGCGGTAAACGGCGTGGTATGGGGTCCCATCATGCTGGTTCTGCTGGTGGGCACGGGAATCTACCTCACCGTCCGCTGCGGCGTGCTTCAGGCCCGCCGTTTCCCCTTCATCATGAAAAACACCCTGGGCTCTCTGTTTGCCAAGAAGGATACCGTCCAGCGCAGCGAGCACAATCTCACCCCCGTCCAGGCCGTATCCACCGCTCTGGCCGGTACTGTGGGTACCGGCAATATCGCCGGCGTCACCGGCGCAATCTTCACCGGCGGCCCCGGCGCTGTGTTCTGGATGTGGGTGTCCGCCTTCTTCGGAATGATGACCAAGTACGCCGAGATCGTGCTGGCAGTGGAGTACCGCCAGGTGGATCAGAAGGGCGCCCACTTCGGCGGGCCCATGTACTACATTGAAAAGGGCACCGGACTGAAGTGGCTGGCCTGCCTGTTCGCTCTGCTGGGCGGCCTGGCCTGCTTCGGCATCGGAAACATCGCCCAGTCCACCGAAATCGCCGGCGCCATGGAATCCCTGGTGGGCCTGCCCCCTCTGTATACGGGGATCATTCTGGCCGTGCTAACGGCTGTGGTGCTGCTGGGCGGCGTCAAGCGGATCGGCCAGGTAGCCTCCTACCTGGTGCCCTTCATGGCCCTGTTCTATATCGTTGCGGGTGTTGCGGTCATCGTGCTGCGGATCGACCACGTACCCGCCGCGCTGGTCTCCATCTTCCGTGAAGCCTTCAGCCTGGAAGCCGTGGGCGGCGGCGTATTCGGCTACACCATCATGCTTGCCATGCAGCAGGGCTTTGCCCGGGGCGTATTCTCCAACGAGGCCGGTCTTGGCTCCGCCCCTATCGCCCACGCCGCCTCCGACACCAAGGAGCCGGTGGAGCAGGGTATGTGGGGTGTGTTTGAGGTGTTCGTGGACACCATCGTCATCTGCACCCTCACCGCTATGGCGGTGCTGCTGTCCGGCGTACTGGAATATGATCTGAGCGATTTCGCCTCCAACGGCGCCGCAGCCGCCGCGGCCTTCAACGCCATCCTCCCGGGTACTGTGGGCGGCACCGTGCTGCAGATCAGCCTGCTCTTCTTCGCCCTGTCCACCATTCTTGGCTGGAGCTACTACGGCCAGCGCTGCTGGGGCTACCTCACCAACAACAACCCCGTGGTAGATGTTCTGTTCAAGGTCATCTTTATCCTGGTCTGTATTGCGGGTGCTATGGGCTCCGGCGAGCTGATGTGGAGCATCTCCGATACCCTCAACGGCATGATGGCCATCCCCAACCTCATCGGCCTGCTGCTTCTGTCCGGTACGGTTGTGCGTCTGACCCGCACCTATTTCTCCAAGCACTGATTCCGCTCCCCCTCCGGCCATGCTGGAGGGGGAGTTTCTCTTTTCTCCCACCCACAGACTCCACCAGGTTTTTGAAAAAATCCCTTGCATTCCGGTATGGGGTGTGTTATAGTGTAGGAGTAATGTATGGTAGTATTGGCTAGAGAGTGGAGCTTCGGCTTCACTCTTTTTCTTGGGGTAGGCCCGGCATACCGCCGTCCGCCCCGCATGTAAGGGAGGAATAAAAATGGCAAAGGTAACCGATGTGGTGTCCGCCCTGGCCAAGCCCTATGTAGAGGACGCCGGCTGCTCCCTGTGGGACGTGGAATACGTCAAAGAGGCGGGCGAGTGGTTTCTTCGGGTTTATATTGATAAGGCGGATGGCGTATCCATCAATGACTGCGAGGCAGTCTCCCGCCCCCTGTCCGACGCCCTGGACGAGGCCGACCCCATTGAGGGCTCCTACACCTTTGAGGTGTCCTCCGCCGGCGCCGACCGGGTACTGAAAAAGCCGGAGCACTTCGCCCAGTTTATGGACAGCGAGGTGGAGGTGCGGCTGTACCGTCCCCGGGACGGCCGGAAAGATTTTGTGGGACTGCTGCGCCGCTGGCAGGACGGAGACCTGACTTTGGAAGTAGGCGGCTCCCCCATGGATTTTGAAAAGAAGGAAGTGGCTCAGGTGCGGCTCTATCCCCGCTTCTGAACCAAGCAGACAGGAGGAAATTGACGTGGCTAAGAGAACGACGAAAAAGGTCAACAACACCGAGCTGGACGGCCAGGAATTTTTCGCCGCCATCGCTCAGATCGAACAGGAAAAGGGCATTAAGCCCGGTTATATGATGGAAAAGATCACCCAGGCTCTGGTGTCCGCTTACCGGCGGGATCACGAGGGTGTGGGCGACAACCTGATGGTAGAAGCCAATCCCGAGACCAACTCCGTGCGGATGTTCCTGAAAAAGGATGTGGTGGAGGTGGTGGATAACCCCGGCACCGAGATCAGCCTGGAGGAGGCCCGTGCCGCTCTGCCCCGTGCCCAGCTGGGCGACGTTGTCCGCATTGAGGTCAAGCCCAAGAGCTTTGGCCGCATCGCCGCCCAGACCGCCCGTCAGGTCATCATCCAGGGCATCCGCGAGGCGGAGCAGGGCATGGTGTACGACGAGTTCTGCGGTAAGGAGCATGAGCTGATCACCGGCTCCGTCACCCGCATCGACCCCCGCACCGGCTCCGTCACCCTGCGCCTGCACTCCGGCTCTGAGTTTACCGACGCCTACCTGGGCACCAATGAGCAGGTGAAGGGCGAGGTCTATGTGGAGGGCCAGCGCCTGAAGGTGTATGTGGTTGAGGTCCGCAAGGCCACCAAGGGCCCCCAGGTGCTGATTTCCCGCACCCATCCCGGCCTGGTCAAGCGGATGTTTGAGATGGAGGTGCCTGAGATTTACGACGGCACCGTGGAGATCCGCTCCATCGCCCGCGAGGCCGGTTCCCGCACCAAGCTGGCGGTCTGGTCCGCCGACCCCAATGTGGACGCCATCGGCGCCTGTGTCGGCCCCCGTGGACAGCGGGTCAACACCATTGTGGAGGAATTAAAGGGCGAGAAGATGGATATCATCAAGTATTCTGAGGATCCCGCCCAGTATATCGCCGCGGCCCTGGCTCCCGCCGACGTCATCAGTGTGGAGCCCCTCCCCGACGGGAAGAGCTGCCGGGTGGTTGTGCCTGACGACCAGCTTTCTCTGGCCATCGGCAAGGAGGGGCAGAATGCCCGCCTGGCCGCCAAGCTCACCGGCTACAAGATCGATATCAAGCCTGCCTCTGCCCCCCTGGAGCCCATCGTGGCAGAGGAGGATTCCCTCTTCGAACAGGAGGAGGTACAGGAGGAAGCTCAGTCTCAGGAGACTGAGGACTAAGTCCTGTCCCAAACGATACTGCAATAAAGCGGGGTGACGTTTATGCCCAAGAAAATACCCATGCGCCAGTGTGTAGGCTGCCGGGAGATGAAGCCCAAACAGGAGCTGATCCGGGTGGTCAAATCCCCTGAGGGAACCGTCAGCCTGGACTTCCGGGGCAAGCTGCCCGGACGGGGCGCCTACGTATGCCCCAGCGCCGCCTGTCTGGCCAAGGCCAGAAAGTCCAGAGCGCTGGAGCGGGCCTTCTCCGCCCCCCTGCCCCCGGAGGTTTATCAGGCGCTGGAGGAGCAGATGAAGGAGGTGCCTCAGGATGGCCAATGATCCCATTCTCCACCTGCTGGGTCTGGCCCGGAAGGCCGGACGCCTGGAGATCGGTGAGGAACCGGTAGGCGCCGCGTGCCGGGCCAGGCACGCCAAGGTCATGCTCATCGCTTCCGACGCCGCCCCCAATACACGCCGCCGGGCCGCCCATTTTGGGGAGGCGGGCAACGTGCTGTGGCTGGAGGTACCCTACACCAAGGCCCAGCTGGGCTTTACCCTGGGCCGTGGCTCCTGCGCCATGCTGGCCCTCACCGATCCTGGCTTTGCCGCCTCCCTCACCGGAAAGCTGGCCGCCATGGATCCCGACCGGTATGGCCCCGCCGCCCAGCAGCTGCAGGTCAAGGCGGAACGAGCCCTGCAGCGGCAGAAGGAGCAGCGGCAGCACGAGAAAAACCGGAAAACCGGCAAGCCCTGGGTCGTCCCTCCCGATCATGGGAAGGCCGCTCCCTCCAAGGCCGGTGGTGCTAAGGCCCCCCGTTCCGGCCAGCGGAAGCCCGGGCGCGGACCGAACGCCAAGCCCGTCCCTGCTCCGGCCGCCCGTCCCACTCTGGGACGGAAGAAGCTTACCGGCGCGGTAAAAAAGAAACCCACCTGACCTACGGGTCAGATCCTTTCCGCCAACTATCCTAAGAAATGAGGTGGCTCCCGAATATGCTGACAAAATATCCCATTCATAAAGTTGCCAAGGATTTTAAGAAGGGCTCCAAGGAGATTCCCTCCAAGGAGATCATGGACATTCTGACCCAGTACGGTCATCCGCCCAAAAATCATATGCAGCCCCTCTCCGACGAGGAGCTGGCCATTGTGTTCGACTATCTGACCCAGCACAACCAGCTGGATTCTCTGGAGTCTGTGTTTGCCGAGGTCTATCACGAGCCTAAGGCTCAGACCGCCCCTGCCGCTGAGGCCCCCAAGGCCCAGCAGCCCGCCGCCAAGCAGGCCGGCAAGAGCCAGCCGCCCGCCAACAAGGGCCAGCAGAGCCAGCAGCAGGCCCCCAAGGCTCAGCAGGGCCAGCAGCCGGTTTCCGCCCCCTCCTCCCGTGTCCCCGCCAAGAAGGTGGTGGATACCCGTGGCAGCGGCGCGGTCAACCTGGATAAGTACGACGAGCGGCTGGAGTCCTTTACCTCCGAGCGGCAGACCCAGGGCGGCGGCAAGCAGAAGTTCCAGAACCGTGGCGGCCAGCGCCAGCGGGGCCGCCAGCAGGGCCCGGGCAACAAGCGCAAGCAGGAGGAGCAGGATCGTCTCCGCCGCCTGCAGCTGGAGATCGCCAAGAAGGCCCCTGTGAAGGTACTCATTCCCGATGAGATCTCCGTGGGTGAGCTGGCCTCCCGGATGAAGAAGACGGGCGCCGAGGTGGTCAAGACGCTGATCAAGAACGGCGTCATGGCTTCCCTCAGCGACGTGATTGACTTCGATACCGCTGCCATCATCGCTGAGGAGATGGGCTGCAAGGTAGAGAAGGAAGTGGTGGTCACCATTGAGGAACGCCTCATCGACACCACCGAGGACAAGGAAGAGGATCTGGTGCCCCGCGCCCCCGTGGTGGTGGTCATGGGCCACGTTGACCACGGCAAGACCTCCCTGCTGGACTACATCCGCCACGCCAACGTGGTCTCCGGCGAGGCCGGCGGCATCACCCAGCATATCGGCGCCTACCAGGTGGATGTGAACGGCAGCCCCGTCACCTTCCTGGACACCCCCGGCCATGAGGCCTTTACCGCCATGCGCGCCCGGGGCGCCATGGTCACCGACGTGGCCATTCTGGTTGTGGCCGCCGACGACGGCATCATGCCCCAGACCGTGGAGTCCATTAACCACGCCAAGGCCGCGGAAATTCCCATCATTGTGGCCATCAACAAGATGGATAAGCCCACCGCCAATCCCGACCGGATCATGCAGCAGCTGACGGAGTACGAGCTGGTGCCTGAGGAGTGGGGCGGCGACACCATTATCTGTCCCATTTCCGCCAAGACCGGCATGGGCATCGACAACCTGCTGGACATGGTGGTGCTCACCGCTGAAATGCGGGAGCTGAAGGCCAACCCCAACCGTTCCGCCCATGGTGCGGTAATCGAGGCCCGTCTGGACAAGGGCCGCGGCCCCGTGGCCACCCTGCTGGTGCAGAACGGTACCCTGAAGCAGGGCGATGTGATCATCGCCGGCACCGCCGTGGGCCGTGTCCGTGCCATGACCAACGACAAGGGCCAGA
>CALXDY010000041.1 GCA_944387225.1 uncultured Oscillospiraceae bacterium
GCCGCTAGGTGGTGGATAAGCAGGATGGCACCCTGGCTATGAAGGGCGCCGCTGAGTATACCGCTCTGGCTCAGGAGTATGTGACCGCCGTGACTGCCTTCTATGAGAGCATGGGCGATCAGAGTGCTCAGTTCTATCAGGACATGATGGACCGCGTGATGAACAAGTTCGGTGACGAGTACGGCATCAGCTATGAGAACACCAGCGCGCTGGCGGATCTGCTGGCTGACGAGGACGGCATCTTTGTGGACACCGACAACAACTTCCGCAGCGATGTGACCGCTTCTGTCACCGTGGAGGCCAATGATACCACTTATGGTTCCTGGGTGGATCTGATCACCGGCCGCTTCGACCAGGCTGAGAGCATTCTGCCTGATCTGCTGCCCGGCCGTCTGATGGGCAATTACACTGTGACGCTGACCATCGACAAGCAGTAAGCAAATTTATAACAGCATAGATGTACGGAGACAGCGCGGGATGTGCGGTTGCAGATCCCGCGCTGTTTCAGAAAGGATTTTCACATGAAGCGCTTTACCTGTGGGCTGCTGACCGCCGCCCTTACCGCCGGACTGCTGGCCATGCCCGCTGCCGCCAAGGATTTTTCCGATATCCAGGGGCATTGGGGACAGTCGGCCATCCAGCAGGTGACTGATTGGGGCCTGTTTTCCGGCACGGGAGAGGATACCTTCTCCCCTGACGTTACCATGACCCGTGGCATGTTTGTCACCGTCATGGCTCAGACGGCCCGTATGCTCCAGGTTTACCAGGAGCCTACCCAGGATGCGGGCTTTGAGGATGTGGCCGACGCCGACTACTATGCCGTTGCAGCGGCCTGGGCCAAGGAAAACGGCTTGGTGGCCGGGGTGGATGCCACTCATTTCGGCCCCAACACCCCCATCAGCCGGGAGCAGATGTGTGTCATCATGGGCCAGTTCCTGAAGAAGTTTACCGACTATGACCTGACCGCCTATCAGGAGCGGGAGAATACCTTCCTGGACAAGGCCAAGATCGCCGATTACGCCAAGGAGAGCGTCAACCTCTGTGTCTCCCTGGGCCTGGTCAGCGGTGTGTCTGTCTCCGGCGGGGTAGAGTTCCAGCCCCAGATGCCCGCGACCCGTGCTGCTGTGGCCGTGGTGCTGGGTCATCTGGTTGCCGTGACTGAGGAACTGCCTGAGCTGCCCGCTGAGCCGGAGCAGCCCGGAGGCGGAGCCGGCGGCGGAACGGGTGAGGTTCCCGGCGATGAGCCTACTGAGGAGGAGAAGGCCGATGAGGCCAAGGTTGCGGAGTATCTGGAGATCATGCTGGACAGCTACCGCAATTCCGCCTACCTTCCTACCACGGATCAGGTGGTGCAGGACACCATGAAGATCCTCATGGACTGTATCGAGGACGCCCTGGTTCAGCGGGATAAGGGCCAGTTCCTGGATCGTGCCTATATCCAGGATCGGTATGCTTCTGAGATTGACGAGCTTCAGGAGGCATATGATTCTTTGACGAAGGATCAGCTGAACCAGATCAACAATGTGGTGGTGCGCCTGGCGGAGTCGGAGCAGATCTACTTTGTCATGGAGTACTTCGGCGTGGAGTCGCTGGCCTGATTTTCCTGATGGGAATACGTTGCGTGGCCTGGAACGGACAGAGCCCTGTAGTGGGGCTCGTGTGGTGCCGGGCACAGGCCGCTGATGGTAAAAACGATGTGATGGGCGAGGCCCGCGTAAGCGGCGCCTCGCCCATCTTTTTATGCGAATTGCATCTGAGAAGGAAAACGGCCAGTAACGGTTTGTTACTGGCCGAAAGCTGCATTTCGCGGCTGTGTATTCGTGATTAGAAGGGCAGTCCCAGTCCGCCGGTGAGCTTCTGCATGGTGCTGGCGGCGTCGCCCTCGGCGGCACGCATCGCCTCGTTGACAGCGGCCACAATGAGATCCTGCAGCATCTCCACATCATCGGGATCCACGGCGTCAGGGTCGATCTCCAGGGCCTTCAGCTCCCGCTTGCCGGAAACGGTGGCCGTGACCACACCGCCGCCGGCGCTGGCCTGATAAGTCTTTTCCTCCAGCTCCTGCTGCATTCTCAGCATATCCTGCTGCATTTTCTGGGCCTGCTTGATCATGTTCATATTCATGCCGCCGCCCATGCCGCCCATACCGCGGCTGTTGAATCCTTTTGCCATATGGGAACACTCCTTTTTCTTACTGGATTTTAATATTGTCAAACTTTTCGCCAAAGGACAGCAGGGCGTCCATGGCGTCGGGTGTATGATCGGTCTGTGCTTTTGGGGCCTCGGGCTTCAGCTGAGGGGGCTGACCCACCACCACCGCCACCTGAACCTGTTCCAGGCCCAGTGCCGCGGCGGCTGCCTGTCCCACCCCGGTGAGCACCGACGGCTTGTTCAGCATAGCACGGGTGAATTCGCTGTCCGTCCAAAGGGTCAGCGCACTATTGTGCATCACACCCTGAACCTTGGCGCTGTTGTGCAGGTAGGGCAGGATGGAAGGGGGTACCTTTCCCCGTAGGCCGGCCACCAGGGAGGACCAGAAAGCGGGGCCGGGGTCCTGACCGGAACCCGGGACGGGAGAAGAGGGAGGCACCGGCTGCGCGGGAACAGAGGAAGACTGGGGCGGAGTTTGCACAGATGCGGTTTCCTCCGGCTCAGTGGGCGTTTGCAGAGAAGGCGCTTCCTCCGGCTCCGGCGGGAGGGGCGGACGCCCCTCTTCCCAGGGGGGCAAATCTTCCACCGCAGGTTTTGTCTGGGGGGGAGCCGCGGGCTGACGACCAGGGGCCTCCCGGCGCGGGGACTGATTGGCTGCAGGGATCACTCCAGCGGCCAGCTGCTCCTCCAGTCTGGATACCCGTGCGGCCAGGCCGGAGAAGGAGTCGTCCAGCCCCTCGTCACACAGGCGAATCAGACAAAGCTCTCCATCGGTGCGGCGGTTGCGGCTGCGGGCCATACCGGCCAGTGCGTCCTGCAGCACCCGGAGCATCTGCAGCAGCCTGGAAGGGGGAAGCTGCTCCCCCAGCCGCCGCATGGTGGCATCGTCATAGCCTCCGGTGAGCAGGGCGGCGCCGCCCTGAGGGGCGGTTTTCCGTACCAGCAGGTCACGGGCCAAACCGGACAGCTCATCCAGAACGGCGGCTACATCCTTTCCGCTCCGGTACAGCCGGGCCAGCGTCTCCAGGGCGTCGGCGGTGCGGCGCGCGGCGATTTGATCCATCAGGGCGGCGGTTTCCAGATTGCCGGCCAGCCCCAGAGTATCCAGAATGACCTGATCGTCCACCACTCCTCCGCCGCCGGAGCATTGATCCAGCAGAGAGAGGGCGTCCCGCAGCCCGCCGTCAGCCAGTCGGGCCAGGAGGGCGGCGCCGGAATCGGTGAGGGTCATTCCCTCTTCCTGGGCAATATAACGCAGCCGCCCGGCGATCTGATCCGGGAGAATGCGCTTGAAAGCAAACTGCTGGCAACGGGAGCGAATGGTGGCGGGCACCTTATGAAGCTCGGTGGTGGCCAGAATGAACATCAGGTGGGCGGGGGGCTCCTCCAGAATCTTCAGCAAGGCATTGAAGGCGGGGGTGGACAGCATATGAACCTCGTCCACAATGTAGACCCGTTTCCGCACCGCGGCGGGGGAATATACCGCCTCGTCCCGAAGGGCACGTACCTGGTCCACGCCGTTGTTGGAGGCGGCGTCCAGCTCCAGAACGTCTAGGATGGAGCCATTTTCAATCCCCAGACAGGCAGTACACTGGTTGCATGGGTTCCCGTCCACCGGATTGAGACAGTTGACAGCCCGGGAAAGGATTTTGGCACAGGTGGTCTTTCCCGTGCCTCTGGTACCTGTGAACAGGTAGGCGTGAGAGGTACGGCCGCCTGCCACCTGCTGCTTCAGGGTATCGGTGATGTGCCCCTGCCCCACCACGTCGTCAAAAGTGCGGGGCCGCCACTTGCGGTACAGCGCCTGGTACATTCTTTCACAAACCTCCCTTACCCGGAAATGAAAAAGCTTCGGCGAAAAGCAAGGCCGCACACCGGCCTTTGAAGGGTGCGATATGTCCGTTACCGAGACAGCCGGCTCAAGAACAGTAACCCCGCGGCACACGCAGCGGGCCGCTTAGTGCTGCTCGGTTCCCCGCCTGACACGGTTCACGGAGCCACGTTGCGCGGGACCGGTCTATCATCGCTGCTTATCTCAGTCAGACGACACACCACACCTCCGGGGGCCGGGATTCATCCCTGCTGTAGCGGGTTGCAGGTACAGGGCACCGCTATCTCCCCGACTAGTGCGGCCTTGCTTTGGGCCGAAGCTCAAGCAAAGGTAAATGTATTATACTATTATTCCAAACAATTGGCAACTTATTTTTTGCCGGTACGCAAGACGGAGGGCTTTTGCACCGAAAGGATGGCCCTATCTCAGAAAAGCCAGCCACCGGAACTGCCATTCCGGTGGCTGGAAGGAAGAGATAGATGCTAAACAAATTTTGGAACCAGAAGTCTGGGGAGCCACAGGATCAAATCGGGCATGAACAGAATGACGATCAGGGTCGCCAGAACGGCGCCCAGCATGACGAATAGGTCACGGAATGTTTTCTGCGGCTCGATATCCGAAATCTGGCAGGCAATCAGCAGGCACAGTCCATAGGGAGGGGTGACCATTCCGATGGCCAGAAGCAGACAGATAATCATACCCAGGTGGGTGGCGTTCAGACCGAGATCCAGGCCCACAGGAACCACAATGGGGACGAAAATACAGATCGCAGGGGTGGCGTCCATAAAGCAGCCCAGCAGGAAGAAGAGGACAATGCAAAACAGAATATATCCGTTTGTTCCCACGTTCAGCCCCAGAAGCAGATCCTCCACATATTTGCTGACCCGGAAGTAGGCCATCAGATATCCGAAGGCCCCGGCGCCTGCGATGCAGAAAAGGCTGGTCGCGGTGCTCTTTGCCGTCTGAATAAAGATGGGAACCAGGTCCCGGAAGGTCAGAGTCTTGTCCACGAACAGAGTGATCATCAAACTGTAGACCACCGCGATCACCGCGCTCTCCGTAGCGGTACACACTCCCGTCAGTACACCGCCGATGATAATCAACGGCATAATGAGGACCAGGATGCTTTCCTTCAGGGCGTGGAGAAAATCACGGAAGCTTTTGCGTTCCTCTCTGGGAAAGTCGCATTTCACCGCGTACACATAGGATACCACCATCATGGACAGTGCCAGCAGGATGCCGGGCACGATGCCCGCGATAAACAGGGCCTGGACGCTGGCGCCGGAGGAGGAGGCGTAGATGATCATAATCAGGCTGGGAGGGATGATCTGGCCCAGCACGGAGGAGCACGCGGTGACCACTACGGTAAAGGATTTGCTGTACCCCTTTTTCTCCATGGCGGGGATGAGAATGGAACCGATTCCGGAGGTGTCGGCCACCGCTGATCCGGAAACGCCGCCGAACAGCAGGCTGACCAGCACGTTGATGTGGGCCAGACCGCCCCGCATGTGTCCCACCACGGTAGACGCCAGGTTGATCAATTTATCTGTGATCTGCCCGGAGTTCATCAGGTTGCCGGCCAGCAGGAAGAAGGGAATGGCCGTCAGCACAAAGCTGTTCACGCCGGAGAACATTTTTTGAATCATCTGCCACAGGGGCAGGTCGGTAAACAACAGCATTACGCTCACGGAAGTGGTGAACAGGGAGAAGGCCAAAGGCAGACCCAGCAGCATCAGCACGACCATGCCGACAAATAAGATCACAATGGGCAATCCGTCCATGAAATTACTTCTCCCCCTTTCTGCCGCTTCGCAGTTCTTCCACCAATCTTTGAAGATCAAACCACATGATCAGAATAGAAGACAGTGGTGCAGAGATATTGAGGCACCATGCGGGCAGCGGCATATTGACCATGCTTTTATCCCAGGTACGGATGCAGTAGTCCGTTCCACCGTACAGAAGCACCGCGGCGCAGACAAAAATGATAACCAGAACCAAAATCCGAAGTATTTTCTGTGCCATGGGAGGCAGGTGACTGGTCAGCATGTCCAGCATCAGATGGGTGTTTTCCCGCACGGCTACAGCCGCGCCCAGGAATATGATCCAGACGAAGCAGAAGCGCACGGTTTCCTCGCTCCAACTGGTGGGGATCTTGAGCACGAAGCGGCATACCACCTGCAGAAAGGTAACGGCTACCAACAGAATGGTCAGGACCAACAGCAGCTTTTCGATGCCCCGAATGATTACATTAGAAATTCTGTTCATTTCTTTTCACATCCATTTCCGCGCCGCGGGTTGAAACGGCAGTGTCAGCTGGCCTGAATCTGTGCGATCAGATCGGACAGACCGTTTTCCGCACCAAACTGCTCCAGCACGGGGGCCACGGACTCCATAATGGGCTGCTTATCGATGGAGTAGATCTGGAGTCCAAAGTCGTTGACCATGGTATCCTCGGCCTGCTGTCCGTAGTCGGCTTCCAGCTGGCGCGCCACGGGGGTGACCTCATCTACCGCCTTCAGCAGAGCCTCCTGAAGATCAGGAGCGAGAGAATCAAATACCTCGCCATTCATGAACATGGGACGCACGGTGATTTCATGTTCAGTACGGGTCAGATGAGGAGCAACCTCATAGAATTTTGCGGAGAGGATGGAGGGCATCTCATTCTCCATACCGTCACACAAGCCGGAGGACATGGCGGAGTAGGTCTCGCCAAAGGCGATTTCAACGGGCAGACAGCCCACGGCCTGCCATACGTTGAATTTCAGCTCCGAAGCGGCAAGACGCAGCTTGAAGCCCTTCAGATCGTCGATGCTCTCTACGGGATGCTTGACAGCCAGGACATTTCGGGTGGAACCGCCCCAGTAGGAGAGGATCTTGATGCCGGTTTCCTCTTCGATCATCTGGGCATATGTGTCGCCCGGTTCGCCGTCCAGTGCGGCTTCCCACTGCTCCTTATCCTGGAACAGGAAGGGCACGGCAAACAGCTCCAGCTTCTTGCAGAAGGTGGTACCCACAGAGGGGTCGCCCACGAAAATGTCCAGCGTTCCCTCCTTGACCTGCTCCATCAGCTCCGCCTCCGTGCCCAGGGTGGCGTCCGGATAGTTGACCAGTTCCAGCTTGCCGTCGGAATACTCGCTGACCAGGTCACACAGCTGGTCGATGGCGGTGTTCCAGGGGTGGTCGCTGTTCATGGCGTTTCCAATTTTCAGGGTTACAGTCTTGCCGTCATCTCCCGTTCCGGAGCCCTGAGCGGAGGAGTTGGAGGCGCTGGGGTTGCCGCATGCCGCAAGGCTGAGGGTCATGGCAGAGGCCAGTGCAAACGCTGCGATCTTTTTCATGTTTCTGTCTCCTTTCTGTTTTAACGGTTGATACAATATTTTTGCAGGATGTCCCTGTTTACTTCTACGCCGATACCGGCCTTCTGGGGTACATGCACATAACCGTCTTCAAAGCGGATCCCGTCGTAAATCAGATCCAGGCGGAAGGGATGGCTGGATTGATCGTATTCCAGCAGAGGCTCCTTGGGGCAGCTGCACAGCGGCGCGGGGGGGAGGGTGGCGATAAACTGCAGCGAAGCGGCCAGCCCCACGCCGCTCCCCCACACATGGGGAATCAGCATGGTGTTGTACGCCTGGCACAGGGCGGCTATTTTTTTACACTCTGTAAATCCGCCGCAGGAGCAAAGGTCCGGCTGGTAAATATCCAGTGCTCCCCGCTCCAGCCAGGTTTTGAAGGCGATTTTCCCGAAGATCTCCTCTCCTGCCGCTATATAAGAGCTGGTGAGGTTTCGCAGGGCCGCGTATCCCTCCACGTCCTCAGGGGCCAGCAGTTCTTCAAAAAATTCCAGGCGGGCGTCCTCCAGCTCCAGGAGCAGGCGCCTGGCCAGGGCCTGGTTGTAGGCGCTGTTGAAATCACACATCAGCAGGACGTCATAGCCTACCGCCTCCCGGACCGCCCGGATATAGGGGATATCGGTCTCCACGCCGAAACCGGCCTTCAGCTTCATGCCACGGAATCCTTTATCCAGGTAACCCTGAGCCTCCACCACCGCGTCCTGGGGATAGACGCCGTTTTCCTTGCGGTAAAAGCCGGTGGCATAAGCCTGCACCCGATTGCGGAACTTGCCGCCCAGGAGGTTGCACACTGGCTGGTCCAGATGACGCCCGATGGCGTCCCACAGGGCGATGTCCACACCGCTGAGGGCATTGACAGCGGCTCCCTGCTGGCCGAAGGGGCGGCACAGGTTATATAATTCTTCCCACAGAACCTCGACATCAAAAATATCCCGCCCCACCATGCGGGGAGCAAAGCAGTGCTCCACGAAGGCGGCCGCCACCTGGGGCGGCTGCATCCCATGGCACATGCACTCGCCGAATCCGCTCTCTCCGTCGGAACAGATCACCTCCACGATGACGGAGCTGCGGTTGTGCACCCACCCCTGGGAAAAGGCAAAGGGCTGTTCCAAGGGGGCCTGAATGATGTACGTTTTGACTTCCTTGATCTTCATATGCACACCTCTCTCAATACAACATATAAGATATGATATATGTTATAAGTTAAGCCAACCAAAATCCTGCCGGGGGAAAAGAGGGCCGTCAACCGCGGCCCTGATTCTTTTCTGTCGCCTGCAGGTGGTGCTGCATGGCAGCCACTGCTCCCTGGGAATCGTGGTGAAGGATGCAGTTATAGATATCACGATGGTAATGATGCCGTTTCTCGATGCAATAGTCCACCCGGGAGGCCAGGAGGATGCTGTCCCGCAGCAGAGGGGTATATGCATCCACAATAATGGCCAGCAGGGGATTTTTTGAGGCTTTGGCCAGTTGGACATGGAAAAGCTGGTCGTTGGCGAAGTAGGCGTTGTCCATTTCGCTGGCATTTTCCATGTTTTTGCAGGATTGATCCAGAATCTCCAGATCCTCTTCTGTGGCACGCTGGGCGGCCAACTCCGCACAAGCCTGCTCCATGAAAGTGCGTACCTCCATCAGGTTTTCCAGGCTGCAATCACCCCGGTTAATCACGTCGGTAATGGAGCGGGACAGTACATGCATGCTGTTATCCAGCACCAGCAGACCTTTCCCATGAATCCGTTTTAAGAATCCGCGGGTTTCAAGGGAGCGTACAGCATCCCGAACCGTGACCCGGCTGACGGAGAACTTTTTGCACAGCTCGCCCTCGCTGGGGAGATAGTTGTCCGCGTTGTATTCTTTATTCAAGATCATCTGTTCGATCTGGTGCTGCGTACGTTCTGACAAAGTCACACTGATAACCACCCTGCATGAAATAGTTTCTTTCTTTTTTGAATAGTTGTAATATATCATATAACCATGACGGGCGCAATACCCATTTTCGACATAAATACAATTTATATATTGTGCATATTGACAAAAGAAAGCTGGAAGATGCAACGGAAACGGCTGGAAGGAAGGGAAGCATTTTGACAGAGAAAGCGTTCTATGATACCATACAGAAAAAGAAAAAGGAGTGACGGCTATGGAACTGGAACAGGCGATCCGGGAGCGGCGCAGCGTGAGAAAGTACGAGCAGCGGGAGATCCCCCAGGCGGTGCTGGAGGAGATTGTGGAGCTGGCGCGGTTTTCACCGTCCTGGAAGAACACCCAGGTGCCCCGGTACCATGTGGTGACCAACGGGGAGATGAAGCAGGCGGTGGCCGATCACTGCGTACTGGGCTTTGCCTTTAACGCCAAAACCATCAGCCGATGCCCCGTGCTGGCTGTGGTCACGGCGGTAAAGGGGCTGAGCGGATATGAGCCGGACGGGAGCTTCTCCACCACCCAGGAGGATCGGTGGGAGATTTTCGACACCGGTGTGGCGGTCCAGACCTTCTGCCTGGCGGCCCACGCCAAGGGAGTGGGCACCGTGATCCTGGGTGTGTTTGACGAAGAAAAGATCCGGCAGTACGTCCCCATTCCTCAGGAGGAGCGGGTGGTTTGCCTGGTGGCCATGGGCTATCCTCTGGAGGCGCCCAAGGCTGCGCCGCCCAGAAAAGAGGTGGCGGAGCTGCTGACCGTCCTGCCCTGAGAAACCGAAAAAACAAAATGGGCCGTGGAGCTGTATCAGCAGCCCCACGGCCCATTTCTTTACGTGTATTCGGGAAGACGCTGTGTGGATCAGCAGCTGGCGCCGCCTACCTGATGCAGATTGGCGCTGAGGATCTGCTCCTTGCGGGCCATAACATCGCCGGACTTCAGCTGGCTGATGAAGTTGTCCACACCGATCCGCTCGATGAACATACCGAACCGCTCGCCGGTGATGCCCTGCTCCCGGTACAGCAGCAGGCTGCGCTCGATCATCTCAATGACCTGCTCCTTGGTGTAGATCTCGTCGATCATGGTACCCAGGCGCTGACGCTTGCCCCAGATGCCGCCCACCATGATCTTGTAGCCGGCCTTCTTCTCGGTGACGCAGTCGAAGTGGCAGGTGTCGATGCACTTGCCGCAGTTGTTGCACACGTCCCGGTCGATCTGCATGATGCCGTCCTCGTCCAGGGCGGCGGCCTTCATAGGACACTTCTCCGCCACGGAGCACTTTTTGCAGCCGTTGCAGTCGTCGGGGTCGTACTCCGGCATCCGCTGGCCCATGATTCCGAAGTCGTTGAGGGCGGGCTTGATGCAGTTGTTGGGGCAGCCGCCGATACCGATCTTGAATTTGTGAGGCAGCTTTACGTCGTACCAGCCCTTATAGAAGATCTCATGCAGTTCCCGGGCCAGAGCCTGGGTGTCGATGAGACCGTGGACGCACACGGTACCCTTGCAGGGGACGATGGGACGGACACGGGAGCCGGTGCCGCCGGTATACAGGCCGGCCTGGGCGATATACTCGTTGAAGGGCTCGATGGTGTCGTGGGTCAGGCCCTGCACCTCCACGGTCATGCGGGAGGTCATAGCCACTTGTCCGTTGCCGAATTTCTTGGCGGCCTCTGCCACCACGGCCAGCTCGTCGCCGGTCAGCACGCCGTCCACGGTAATAATACGGCCGATGAAGTGCTCGTTGTCACGGGTGATGATATAGCCCCGTCCCTTCAGGGCCTTCTTTTCCAGTTCCGTAATGTTCTGCATGTATCATTCCTCATTTCTTGTCAGGTGGGTTTATTCCAGCACGCTGAGATTGAACTGCGTGCCGCCTTCCAGCACGCGGGTGTTGGTATAGCCGTAGAATTTCAGCCGGTTCTGCAGCAGGTATGCCTGTCTGCCCCGGGTGCAGATCAGCAGGAGCTTCTCATCCTGGCCCAGACCGTCCACGGGACCCTGGACCGATGTCTGGTTCAGGTACATGGCGCCGGGGATTTGGGGCTTTGTGCCGCAGTCTACAATCCGATACCCCTCGGCCTCGCCCTGGGCATACTGGGCGGGTGTCATGGTCTCAAAGGTGCCGGACAGCTTGTTCAGCAGCACGTTCACCGTTACGGAGAAGGGGTGGATGGCGGTGGAGAAGGGGGGCGTGTAGGCAAAGTCGCAGGACTGGAGGTCCTCCAGTTTGGCGCCCAGGGAAATGGCGGTGACGGCGATGTCCACCATCTTATCCACGGCACCCTTGCCTGCCACCTGGATACCCAGCAGGCGGTGGGTCTGACGGTCACAGATCATCTTGGTGTAGAAGTTGCTGGCGCCGGGGTAATAGCCGGCCTTGTCCTCTCCTACGGTGATCACCGTTTCCACATCGTAGCCGGCCGCTCGTGCGGCCTTCTCTGTCAGGCCGGTGCGGCCCATATTAATACCGGGCAGCTTGGCCACACCGGTGCCCAGCACGCCGGGATAGGCTGCGGCCTGGCTGTCCCCTGCCATATACATGGCGGCCAGACGGCCGGTAATGTTGGCGGTGGAGCCCATGGCGGACCACTGGCGCTGGCCGGTGATTCGGTTGGTGACCAGGGCGCAGTCTCCCGCAGCATAGATATCCGGGTCATTGGTCTGCATATGCTCGTTGACCAGGAGGGTACCCTTGAACATCTCCAGGCCGCTGTCGGACAAAAAGGCGGTGTTGGGGCGGAAGCCCAGGCCCAGCACCACGGCATCCGCCTTCATGGGACGGCGGCTGGTGAGCACCTTTTCCACCTTGCCCTCACCGGTAATGCCCTCCAGGGCCACGTTGGTAAAGGGCATGACGCCGGCATCCGCCATAACGGATTCCAGGTACTCGGACATCTCGCTGTCCAGCAGCTCCGGCAGAATGTGGGGTGCAAAGTCAATGACGGTGGTCTTGACCCCGCGGGCGGACAGGTTTTCCGCCACCTCCAGCCCGATGAAGCCGGCGCCGGCGATGACCACCCGCTTGATCTCACCGCTGTCTACCTTCTGTTTCAGGGCGTCGGCGTCGTCCGGCGTCCGCATGACAAATACATTTTCCAGGTCGGTGCCGGGGCAGTCGGGAATGAAGGGACTGGCGCCGGTGGAAATGACCAGCTTGTCATAGGGGTATGTCTGGGTCTGACCGGTGGCCAGATCCTTGGCGGTTACCGTTTTGGCGGCACGATCTACCCCGGTAACCTCCACCCCGGTGCGAACCTCCGCGCCGGTCAGGGCGGAGAAGGACTCGGGCGTATTGATCACCAGATCCTCCCGGTGCTTGATCACGTCGCCCACATAGTAGGGCAGGCCGCAGCCCGCGTAGGAGATGTCGGCACCTTTGGTCAGAATCAGAACCTCCGCGTCCCTCTGCTCCCGCTTCAGCTTGGCGGCAACCTTGGTGCCTGCGGCCACACCGCCGGCAATCACAATTTTCATACCATCACCCTTCCCTGTTTTGACGATATATTGTACCACAGAGCGAGCAGAGATTCAACGGAAGCAGTCCATCTTCCTGGACGAGAGGTTGCATTTTATGGTGGAAGGGATTATAATAACGACAAGTGTCCCTGCGGGGACAGACGTTGGGAGGTACCCATGAATCAGGAATTTGAACCCCGGAATACCCCGGAGGAACAGCCGCAGCCCACGGCCAAGCGGGAGGAAAAGCCCTCTGACGATTTATTCTACTGGCTCAGCGCGGTGACAACGGCTCTGGTTTGTCTGGTGCTGGTGTTTACCTTTTTGGGCAGGCTGACCAGAGTGGACGGAGAGTCCATGGAGAACACCCTGGTGGATGGTCAGCTTCTGCTGGTGTGGTCTCTGGGCTATGAACCGCAGCAGGGGGATATCGTGGTGCTGAATAAGACCATGGCGGAGCACTTGAACGGAGTGGCCATCGTCAAGCGCGTGATTGCAGTCGGCGGACAGACCGTGGACATTGACTATGCCACCAACACGGTGTATGTGGACGGCGAGGTGCTGGATGAGCCCTATATCAAGGAGCCGATGTGGGATGTGACCGGGGCCGATCCCTATCGGACGGAGACCCACTTTGAGGTTCCCGAGGGGTCTGTGTTCGTGATGGGGGATAACCGGAACAACTCGGACGACAGCCGGGACAACCGGATCGGCACGGTGGATGAAGGCTATATCCTGGGAAAGGCAGTCTTTTCCGTGTTCCCCTTCTCTACCTTCGGAGTGATGTGAAAAAGAAATGCCGCCGGCGCAGCAGCGCCGACGGCATTTTTCAGCTTTCCTGGGGGATGGCGCTTTGCTTCCGCTCCATGCTCCGCCAGTTGAGGAAACCGTACAGGTCGTTGACCAGAAAGGCGGAAAAACAGACCACCATGGACAGACAGCTGACATCGTTTACAGAGGCCAGCGTCCACAGCAGAATGAGGACGGCGTCGTTGACCGCGTAGCCCAGGGCAAAATAGGGACTGCGGCGGAAGGTGAGGCAAACGGCCACAAAGCTGGTGGTGACGGAGAAAGTGCTGGGGAGAAGGTTTGCGGTGTTGAAGTGGGCCAGAATAAAATAAAACACGACAGTGACCACCAGAGCGAGCAGGGCGATGATCTGGCACTCCCGGAGGGTGATCCGGTGCACCGTCACCTGGGCGTGACTGCCTTGATAGGGGTGCCGCAGCCAGGAGATCATGGACAGGGCGGCCATGGGCATGGTCATTCCCACGTAAGTGATCATCTCGCCATAATACGCCACGGACAGGGAGATCCAGCCGTAAAGCAGACTGAATATCACCATCAGCAGCTGACCGAAGGGGTTCCCCTTGGCGCAGAAAATCAGGGAGGTCACTCCGATCAGGGAGGCCAGCAGGGGGAGAACGCTTTCCCGGTCAAAGGCCAGAAAAGCCACGCAGATCAGGGTGGTGCTGCCCAACCAAAGGGCCAGCTCCAGGGGGGAGAAGTAGCGCAAAAGCTTGGAACACATGGGACGGTACCTCCATATCTTGCCGCGGAAGAAAAAAGCACCCGTCCGTGTATCTTCCAAGACCTAACGATACACGTACGAATGCACATGACATTCCTACCCGGTGGCAGTACTCTATTTGATTCCAGAGAGAGGATAGCATTTGGGGTGAAAAAAGTCAAGGGGAGAAAACAGATTCCCACCCGGTCTGTCCGCACATAGGATAGGGGGAGGAGGAATGTCTTATGAACCCTATTTTGAAAGAACGGCTATACCGTCTTTTGTGCATTAAAAGTCTGATTACCTTTATGCTGACTTTGATTTTCGGCCACATGACCGCCACCGGCGCCATTGAGGGGCAGCAATTTCTCACCATTTTCTCCGTGGTGATTGCCTTCTACTTCGGCAGCGAGACAAACCAACCCCGGACCAAGGGAGATTCCTGAGGGGGAAGAAAAAATCCGGCGGAGAGACGGTTCTCCCTTCCATTTTTCGGGGAGATGGTGTATCATAACAGAAAGGCATCCTATATGCTCCGGGGTACGGAGGGGAAATCTGTAGTAAAGCGAGGGTCTGCCTATGGAAGCCAATGTACACAACAAGCTGATTATGGCTGTGGTGCAGGAGGACGACTACGACACCACGGTCAGCGAGCTGAACGAAAACGGGTTCTTCGTCACCATGCTCAGCTCCACCGGCGGCTTTTGGAAAAAGAAGAATATCACCATCATGCTGGGTGTGGAGGAGAGCAAGCTGGAGCAGGCCCTTCAGATCCTGAAGCGGTGCGCCGGAAAGCGGAAGCAGACCATTTACTCCAATGTGGCCATGCCCACAGGCCCGCAGTACGGAATGGCCATGCCTTCTGTGCCTGTGAATGTGGAGCTGGGGGGCGTGGCGGTCTTCGTCATGGATCTGGAGCGGTTGGAAAAATTTTAACGACTGTGCGCTCATTGTAGGTTTGTCAAACATATTGGACAGTAAACTCTGAGGGAGAAAGCCAACCTAAAGGCCTCATAGGGAAGTTGTTGGAGCGGCGGTTGTGGACGGCGAGCTGCTTTGCGAAGTCATCCAGGGAA
>CALXDY010000042.1 GCA_944387225.1 uncultured Oscillospiraceae bacterium
GATTTCCTCGCCGCCATCCCGGAACAAAGGAAAATTCAGGCAAAAAAATCCCACGCAAGAGAGACTGGCTCTCCTGCGTGAGTGTTTGCCATATTCTCTTTCGTGCTGGGGTGCGGAACCAAATCCCAACCCCAGGCGGCGAGAAGGAAAGCGCAGTTTTCCGTCAAAGTTCTTTGCTAAGCTTTCTTTCCAAGAAAGCGTGGGCCGTGTTCGGTGATGATGGCGGTAATCAGCTCATGGGGCGTGACGTCGAAGGCTGGGTTGTAGCACTTAACCCCCTCCGGCGCCATGGGCCCGCGGTAGAACAGGGAGCGAATCTCCTCCCCATCCCGCTCCTCAATGGGGATGTGGGCCCCGTCGGGGCAATCCATGTCAATGGTGGAGCTGGGCCCCAGGACATAGAAGGGGATGTGGTAATAGTTGGCCAGGATGGCCACGCCGCTGGTGCCGATCTTGTTGGCCACGTCGCCGTTGGCCGCCACTCGGTCGCAGCCCACAAAGACAGCCTGAATCTTCCCCTGAGCCATGAGGGTGGAAGCCATGTTGTCGCACACCAGGGTGACGTCCACCCCCGCCCGCTGCAATTCGAAGGCAGTCAGCCGGGCTCCCTGGAGCAGGGGCCGGGTCTCGTCGGCATATACGTGCAGAGGGAAACCCAGCTCGGCAGCCAGGTGGAAGGGCCCCTGCCCGGTGCCGTACCGGGAGGTAGCCAGCGGCCCGGCGTTGCAGTGGGTCAGCACCCCATCCCCCGGCTTGAGCAGGGACAGGCCGTGGCGGGAGATCGCCAGGCACATCTCCACATCCTCCTGGAAAATGGCCTGGCACTCCCCCCGCAGGGTGGGCAGGATCTCCTCCGGCCGCTCCCCCTGCCGGGCCCGGCGGAGCATCCGCTCCACCGCCCAGGGCAGATTCACTGCTGTGGGCCGGGCCTGAGCCAGGACATGGCCGGTCTCCTCCAGGGCGTTGAGGAACGCCTCCCGCTCCGGGAACCGGGCGGCCAGGGGCCGGGCCAGCACATACATGCAGTACCCGGCAAACACCCCGATGGCCGGGGCCCCCCGCACCCGCAGGGCACGGATGGCCTCCACCATCTCCTCCAGGCCGGTGAGGGTGAGATAGGTCACCTCCCCGGGCAGCTTGGTCTGATCTACAATCACCACCCCGTCCCCTTCCGGGGTCAGGCGGCTGGCAAGCAGGGACGGCTCGCTCATGGCTGATGCTCCTCTCTTGGCCCGGCCAGGACGCGGTAGCGCCCCTCCAAAGCCCGGAGGGCAGACACCTGCTCC
The DNA here is from genome assembly GCA_944387225.1 of uncultured Oscillospiraceae bacterium. Classification (GTDB taxonomy): domain Bacteria; phylum Bacillota; class Clostridia; order Oscillospirales; family Oscillospiraceae; genus Lawsonibacter. The sequence goes on from CALXDY010000042.1 coordinate 1,287, forward strand.
TCCGTCAGGGGGACGCCGCCGCCCAGGGCCTGCACCTGGGCGTAGATTTTGGCGGTATGCTCCACCGTCTCCATCCGGTCGAAGGCCTGCCACAGATCCTCGCCCCAGGTCAGGGCGCCGTGATTGGCCAGGAGGATGGCGGTGTGCCGAGGCAGAAAGGGCTCCACCGACCGGGGCACCTCCTCCGTGGATGGGAGGGCGTAGGGCGCCACCGGCACCGGCCCCAGGCCGGAGACGGTCTCGGTGAGATAGGGGATCTCCAGCCCCCGGCGGCACACGGCGAAGGCGGTGGCGGCAGGGGGATGGGCGTGAACCACCCCCCGGGCAGTGGGGCAAGTGCGGTACACCGCCAGATGCATGGCCGTCTCGGAGGAGGGGTGCCCCCAGCCGGAGAGGGCCTTCCCCTCCAGGTCGCAGATCACCAGCTGCTCGGCCGTGATCCTGCCCTTGCACACCCCGGAGGGGGTGACCAGCACCCGGCCCCCCTCCAGCAGGCAGGACACGTTGCCGTCGTGACCCGCCACATAGCCCCGGCGGTACAGCAGATGGCAGATCTCCACCAGCTGCTGCCGGAGCCCTTGCTCACTCACAGGAAAATCTCGCTGGGGGCCCGCCGTCCGGCGTACTGGTCCTCCAGCTCATGCTGGTGGTAGAGGTAGCCCTCGTGGTCGAAGTACTTGGCCCCCTTGGGACAGCCCTTCACGCAGGCGCAGCACTTGATGCACTTGCCGGTGACCTGGCTCACGTCCTGAGGATCGATGGAACCCATGGGGCAGATCCGGGCGCACAGGCCGCAGCGGACGCACTTGTCGGGATCGGTGACGGGCTTGGCCTTGAGGAAGTCCTTGATGGGCTCCCCATGGCGGTCTCTGGGGGTGTAGTAGGGGCGGATGGGGTCGCAGCCGTTCACCGCCACGGGAATCTGGCCCAGCTCCTCCCCCGCCAGTTTCTCCAGGGCCCCCTTGGCCAGCTGGTCCACCAGGGCCATGTCGTCCCCGTCGGGACGTCCGGCGCCCAGAATGGTGGAGAAGGAGTGCTCACCCACGAAGGCGCCGGCGGCGAAGGGCATAAAGCCGTTGTCCGTCAGGACATTCCGCAGCTCCATCAGTCCGTCGTCATAGTTCCGGTTGCCGTACATCACCACCGCCACGGCGGGGGTGTGGTCCCCCTTCACCTTCTCCTTTATGTAGGGCAGCAGCAGGTTGGGCACCCGTCCGGCGTAGACGGGCACACCCGCGATCACCAGGTCGGCAGGGCCGAAGGCCAGCTCCTGCTCCCGGGCCTTGGGCAGGTTGAAGCAGTGCTCCTCCACCGGCACAGACAGGGCCTGAGCCATGGTCTGGGCCAGGGCGGACACCACCTTCTTGGTGGTGCCGGTGCCGCTGAAATATACGGTGTGAATGGTTTGGATCTTCATAACAAAACCCCCATTGTTCGCCGCCGGGGCGGCGTCGTTATCCCCGGAGCCGTTTAAAGTCCAGGTAATTTTCCAGAATCAGGGACGCGGCCACCGCGTCCACCATGGTCTTGCGCTTTTTTCCGTTCTTGCCCCCCTCAAAGAGGATGCGGTGGGCGTCCACGGTGGTGCGCCGCTCATCCCACAGCACGGGCTTGAGGCCGGTGGCCCCCTCCACCCGGGCGGCGAAGTCCCGGTACAGCTGGGCCCTGGGGCCCTCGGTGCCGTCCATGTTCCGGGGGAAGCCCATGACCAGTTCCTCCACCCGGTTTTCCTCCACCAACTCCTTCAGCCGCCGGAGCACCTCCTCCGCCTTCCGGCTGTGGATGGTGGTGCTGGTACCCGCCAGCAGGCCGGTGGGGTCGGACAGGGCCACCCCGGTGTGGGCGTCGCCGTAGTCGATTGCCATGATCCGCATGGGCCGTCCTCCTCCCGCCGGTCAGGCCAGGGCGGCGGAGGCCTTGTCCAGGCCCAGCTTCAGCCGGCGGACGGTCTCCTCCCGGCCCAGGATCTGGCAGATCTCCACCGCGCCGCCGGGGGTGACTGCCTTACCGGCGGCGGCGATGCGGACGGGCCACATGAGGGTGGCGTTCTTCACCCCCAGGGACTCGGCCAGAGCCACCAGGCCGCCGTGGATGGCTTCCCCGCTCCAGTCGCTCAGGCCCTCCAGCATGGGGATAGCCGCCTGGAGCATATTCACCGCCACCTCAGGGGTACACTTGGACTTCTTGTTGGTAAACAGGTCGGCGCTGTACTCCGGCAGGCTGTCAAAGAAGTCCACCTTCTCCGGGATGTCGGTGAGCTTCTCGCACCGGGCCTGGAGCAGAGGAGCGATGGCGGCGGGGTCGTACTTGGTCACCGTCTGGCGGATATAGGGTGCGGCCACCTGAGCGAAGGCCTCAGGAGACATAGCCCGGAGGTAGACGGCGTTGAAGTAGGTCAGCTTCTCCAGGTCGAAGATGGCCGGGGACTTGGACACGCCGGTGAGGTCGAAGGCCTCCACCAGCTGCTCCAGGGAGAAGATCTCCTGCTCGGCCAGCTCCCCCTTGGGGGACCAACCCAGCAGCGCCACATAGTTCAAAATAGCCTCGGTGAGGAAGCCCTGGGCCTTCAGATCCTCGTAGGAGGGGTCGCCGTGGCGCTTGGACATCTTGTGCTGCTGATCCCGCATGACGGGGGAGCAGTGGACGTAGGTGGGGATCTCCCAGCCGAAGGCCTGGTACAGCAGGTTGTACTTGGGGGCGGAGGCCAGATACTCGCTGCCCCGCACCACGTGGGTGATGCCCATCAGGTGGTCGTCAATCACGTTGGCGAAGTTGTAGGTGGGCAGGCCGTCCCGCTTCAGCAGCACCTGGTCGTCCAGGGTGCTGTTCTCCACGGTGATGTCCCCGAAGATGGCGTCGTGGAAGGTGGTGGTGCCCTCCTTGGGGATCTTCTGGCGGATGACAAAGGGCTCCCCCGCCTCCACCCGGGCCAGAGCCTGCTCCAGAGGCAGGTTCCGGCAGGGATCCTCCTCCCGCTGGAAGTCGCCGCTCTCCTCCTCCGATTCCGTCTTTTCACAGAAGCAGTAGTAGGCGTGGCCCTTCTCCACCAGCAGGCGGGCATACTGGCCGTAGGTGTCCCGGCGCTGGGACTGGATGTAGGGAGCCACCGGGCCGCCCACGTCGGGGCCTTCGTCGTGGGTCAGGCCGCACTCCGCCATGGTGCGGTAGATCACCTCCGTGGCGCCCTTCACCTCCCGCACCTGGTCGGTGTCCTCAATGCGGAGGATGAAGGTGCCGCCGGCGTGCCGGGCGATGAGCCAGGTATACAGCGCCGTGCGCAGGTTGCCCACGTGCATGTAGCCCGTGGGAGAGGGGGCGAACCGGGTGCGTACCTTGCCGTGGGGGATCTTGGCCTCCATGGCGTCAAAGTATCCGTAGTCCAAAGTCATGGGATGACCTCCATGTCATATATTTGTGTTCTCTTCATTATATCCGCTTTTTCCCCACCTGACAACCTACTTTCTTGAAAGAAAGTAGGCAAAGAACTTTGGCGGAAAGCTCCGCTTTCCTTCTCGCCGCCTGGGGTCGGGATTTGGTTCCGCACCCCAGCACGAAAGAGAATATGGCAAACACTCACGCAGGAGAGCCAGTCTCTCTTGCGTGGGATTTTTTTGCCTGAATTTTCCTTTGTTCCGGGATGGCGGCGAGGAAATC
>CALXDY010000043.1 GCA_944387225.1 uncultured Oscillospiraceae bacterium
TGCGTGGACGCCACCCACCCCTATGCCCGGATTGTTTCCCAAAACATCCGTCTGGCCTGCGCCCGGACGGGCGTCCCCCTGCGGCGGCTGCTGAGACCGGCGGGGGGAGCCTTCCGGGGCGTGGTGACCGACAGTGCCCAGGGGGCGGCGGCCTTTCTGAAAGGAAGGGAGGGGCCTGTCCTGCTGGCCATCGGGGCCAAGGAGCTGGCCGCCTTCTCCCAGCTGCCGCCGGAGCGGCTGTACCCCCGGGTGCTGCCGGTGGTGGCAAGCCTGGAGGCCTGCCGGGCCATGGGCATTCCCACCCGGAATATTCTGGCTCTTCACGGCCCCTTCTCCCAGGCGCTGAACCGGGCGATTCTGGAGCAGTACCACATCCGCTGGTTCGTCACCAAGGACGGCGGGGCGGAGGGTGGATTTCAGGAAAAGGTGGCGGCGGCGGAGGAAGCCGGGGCGGAACTGGTGGTGATCCGCCGCCCGGAGGAGCGGGGAAGCGGATTGAACCAGATTTTGAACTGGCTGACGGAGGAAAAGGAGGCGGCGGAATGAAGGTGACGTTGGTGGGCATGGGGCCGGGGGCTTCCGGCTGGCTGACCGGGGAGGCGCGGAACGCCCTGGAGGAGGCCGACTGCCTGGTAGGCTCCCGCCGGCTGATGGAGCAGTGCCCGGTGCCCGGAAAGGGGCACGGCCTGATTTCCACAAAGTCGGCGGAGATTGTGGACTATCTGTCCGCCTGCGGCTGCCGCCGGCCTTGCGTGCTGTACAGCGGGGACACGGGGCTGCATTCCGGGGCCAGAACCCTGATCCCCATGCTGGAGGAGCGGGGCATTTCCTGGCGGGTGATTCCCGGCCTGTCCAGTATGCAGTATCTGGCCGCCCGGCTGGGGCGGGCCTGGCAGCAGTGGCAGGTGGAGTCCGCCCACGGCCTGAACTGCGACCCGGTGGGGGCGGTGCTGGCCGCCCGGGGGAAGCCCGTGTTTTTCCTCACCGGCGGGGCCGGCGGCGTGGGTGCCCTGTGTGAAAAGCTGTCCCAGGCCGGTCTGGGTGACCTGGAGGGTACGGTGGGGGAAGAGCTGTCCTACCCGGAGGAGCGGATCTATCACGGCCGTGCGTCGGAGCTGGCCGGGGCGGAGACTGCCCCCCTGGCTGTCCTGCTGACGGAGGGTCTGGACCCGGTTAGAAAGACTGTGACTCAGGGAATGGAGGACAGTGACTTCCTTCGGGACAAAACCCCCATGACCAAGCAGGAGGTGCGTGCCGCCGTCCTGGCCAAGCTGGCGCCCCGGGAAGGGGACGTGTGCTGGGATGTGGGGGCGGGCACCGGCTCGGTGGCGGTGGAGCTGGCCCTGGCCAATCCAAAGGGCAAGGTGTACGCCGTGGAGCGGGACCAGGACGCCTGCCATCTGATCCGGGCCAACCGGGAGCGGTTCGGTGCCTGGAATCTGGAGCTGATCCAGGGCAGCGCCCCGGAGGCTCTGGAGGCCCTGCCCAGCCCTGACCGGGTGTTTGTGGGGGGCAGCGGGGGACAGTTGTCCACCATCCTGGCCCTGGCGGTGGAGAAAAACCCCGCCGTCCGCCTGTGCGTGACTGCCATCGCCCTGGAGACCCTGGGGGCTGCGGCGGCGGCTTTGACCGGGCTGGGAATTCAGGCCCAGGTGACCCAGATCACCGCGGCAAGGAGTCGTCCGGTGAGAGAGCTGAACCTGATGACGGGACAAAATCCGGTGTGGATCATCACCGGGGAGAGGGAGGAAGGCAAGTGACGGTGTATACCGCTCCGGGAGACATTGAACGGGAGAGCATGCGGATCATCTCGGCGCAGCTGGAGGAGATGGGGATCACCCTGCCGCTGGAGTGCCGGGAGGTGGTGCTGCGGGCCATCCATACCACGGCGGACTTTGACTACGCCAAAAATCTGGTCTTTACGCCGGGGGTGGCGGAGGCGGGGATTCAGGCCCTGAAACGGGGCGTCCCCATTGTCACCGACACCAACATGGCCCTGTCTGGAATCAACCGGGCGGCCTGCAGCCGGTTGGGGGTGGAGAGGTATTGCTACATGGCCGACCCCCAGGTAGCCCAACAGGCGGCGGAGACCGGCTCTACCCGAGCGGTGGCCGCGGTGGATCGCTGGGCGGCGGAGCATCCCCAGGGGATTTTTGCCGTGGGCAACGCCCCCACCGCCCTGCTCCGCATGGCGGAGTTGATCAAATCGGGGCGGCTCCGGCCCGCCCTGGTGATCGCCGTGCCGGTGGGCTTCGTCAACGTGGTGGAGAGCAAGGAGGAGATTCTGCACCTCTGCCGGGAGAAGAACATCCCCATTATCGCCGCCATGGGCCGCAAGGGTGGCTCCACCGTAGCGGCGGCCATCTGCAACGCGCTGCTGTACCAGGCCTCCCCAAGACAGATGTAAAAAATCCGTACCTGCCGTTTCTCTGGCGGGTACGGATTTTTGATTATACGAACTTGTTTTGTTGGGGCTGATAGCGGTAGTCAATGGCTTCCAGGGTTTGGATCAGCCAGGCGGCGTCCACATCTTCGGCGGAGCAGAACTCCTCCAGAGAGGGATATTCGTCCCGGAGCTTGGTGTTCACGTAGCTGAGCAGGATGACAGGGTCTTTCGGTACCATGGGCCGGCCTCCTTTTCAAAGTCCAAGATGGTAAATCCGGTTGGCGTTTTCAAAGAATACGGCTTCCCAGTGCTCCTGGGGGACGATATGCTGGATGTAGCGGATGTACTCGGCCAGATTGACGATGGGCCAGTCCGTGCCGTATATCACCCGGTCCCAGCAGCCCACGTAGGACAGCCAGGTCTGGAGCAGAGACACGTAGCCGCCCCGCTCCACCCAGTACCGCTCCAGATCTACCCGGCCCTCCAGCAGGCCGGACAGGTCGGTGCTTACATTCCGGTTTTTCTCCAGCACGGCGGCGGCCTCCTGGAGGAAGGGGTTGCCGAAGTGGCACATGACAAACTGGGTCTTCCGGTGGCTGGCGGCGGCCTCGTCCAAAGCCAGGGGATGGCTGTACTTCAGAAATGCCCTGGGATGGGCGGTGAGGCCCATGTGGACGGCCACCGGTTTGTCGTACCGCCGGGCCAGCTCGTAGATGGGCTGGTAGATGGGGTCGGTGAGCCAGATCCGGTTATAGCCGGGGTAAAGCTTTACCCCGCAGCAGGTGTCCCGGCGCAGATGCTCCTCCACCTGGTCGGGGAGGTCGGTGGGAACGGTCTCTCCTCCCTCCAGCACCAGGCTGTCCAGTCCCACGCAGTAGTGGAACAGGTCGGGGGGGCAATTCTCCCCCTGCCTGGCCAGATCCCGGTTGCCCATGACCACGCCGTGAACCATATCCAGTTCCCGGTACACCTGACGCAGGTGGTCAACGGAATTTTCGTGCCCCACCCCCTGAGCCATGGCGTCGGTGCCGGGGGAGGAGGGAAACAGATGCAGATGGGCGTCGATGATTTTCACACTGGGCCTCCTATACCTGCTTTTTCTTCAGCAGGCGGATATCGTCTCCGAAGAAATGGAGCACATAATACTCCCCGCTGAGGCGGGAAGCGATCTGGGGGGTGTAGCGGCGGCTGGCCTCCTCCATGGTCAGGTTGGAGGAAATGACCGTGTGCTTGCCTCCCACCAGACGGGTGTTGATCAGCTCGTACAGGGCGGACTGGACAAACTGGGTGGTCATCTCGCTGCCTAGATCGTCCAGGATCAGCAGGTCGCAGTTGAGATAGCGGCGGGTCTCATCCAGAGCGCTCTGCACCCCCTGGCTGTCCCGCTGGAATTTCCGGGTCTCAAATTGGGCGAAGATGTTGGCCGCCGTGTCGTACACCACGGACACCCCCTGCTCCGACACGGTGCGGGCGATGCAGGCGGAGAGAAAGGTCTTGCCCAGGCCGGGTGCGCCGGACAGAAACAGATTGCGGATGTAAAAGCGGCCAAATTTCTGGGCGTAGTTCAGGCACACCTCGTAAACCAGGTCCATGTTGTCCCGGGGGGAGGTGCCCCGGCCGGGCCAGATGGCCTGGCTGTAGTAGTCCAGACGGAAGGTGTCGAAGGACTGTTCCCCTAGATCCAGCAGCTTGGACAACTCCTGGATCTGTTCTTCCGTGCACAGCTGCTGCAGGCACCGGCACATCTGGGCGCCCCGCCAGCCCGTGTCGCCGCACAGGGGGCAGGCTGGCTTGGGGTCCAGGGCGTCCTCCGGCAGGCCCATGGCCCCCAGAAGTACGGCCCGCTCCCGCTGGATATCCAGGTTCTGATCCCGGATGGCCCGGACGGCGTCTCCGGCGTTTTCTCCCCGGCGGAGGGAGGCGGCCACCAACTGGGCCATGGTGCCCTGAAGCCGTTTGTCCAGCTGGGCCAGGCGGGGTTCCTTGGCGTAGACCTGGCGGCGGAGCAGCTCCTGCTCATCCTCCCGGCGGCGTTTCTCCGCCTCCAGCCGGGCGGTGGCCCGGCGCAGTACATTGGGATCGTATGCCATCGTGTCACTCCTCCATGCGCTTGAACTGATCCATCAGGCGGCGCATCTGCTCCATGTCCTCCCGGGCCTGCTGCGCCTGCTGAGAGGACTGGGTTCCGGCAGTCTGGGCGGCCTGGACGGGACGGGCGTCCCGGTCTCCCGCCTGAATGGCCTCCAGGGTGTGAAGGCCCTTTTCGTGCCAGCGGCGGAGAATGCCGTTCATGTAGCTCCAGTCCATAGCCTGTTTCTTCATAATGGTCCGCTCATAGGCCACCCGGATGGCCTGATCGTCAAAGCCCATCTCATCCCAGGCGGCGATGTAATGCTTCTCCCGCTCCACCAGGGGCCGGGGCTGGATGTCCAGCAGGCGGAGCACCTGGTTCCCACGGCCCCGCAGCCGGATCAGGGACTGGAGGTGGGCTTCCGCCGCCTCTACGGTGTCAATGCCCTTCCGGGCCCAGATAAAGCCTTCCTTCCGGATCTGGGAGAGGAAAGGGCGGCGGCCGGGGCCGTATTTCCGCTCCATTTCCTCAATGCACCAGTTGACCAGCAGGAAGATGACCTCCGTAGGCAGGGCCAGGTGGTCGTACAGGGTGTAAAGGGTTCGCAGATCGTTGGCGGACAGCTTCTTGCCCAGTCGGCGTTCCACCTCATCGGCCAGGGCGGGGAAGGTGGAGGACGGATCGGCCAGGGCGGCGGTGATGTCCTCCAAAGCGTATTCAGGGGGCGGCGGCTCCGGCACGGGATCTGCGGGAGTTTGGGACGCCAGCAGATTGGCGGGAGCCATGCCCAGGGATTTCAGCTGCTCCAGGGCGGAACGGATCCGCTCCTCCGGCCAGCGCAGGCCGTCCAGGCTGCCCCGGCGGAGAAGGTGGAGATAGAGCAGGGCGGCGTCGCCGCTGTCCAGGCGGAGCAGCCGGTCTGCCGCCTGATCCGGCATGGCGATGATGCTGCCGGGAGAGAGAAGCTGGGCCATGACGCGCCCTCCTTTCGTCGGTTTGTTCGCCTCCATTTTACCGCAAAATCCGCCGGGAGTAAACAGGAAATCCCTCGGGGGAAGCAAAGGGGGAGGGGGTGGGGCTTCCGTCGAAAAAAACCGGCGGGGAAGGGAAAAATTCATGGTAAATTTATTTTTCAAATGGGATAAGTTATGCTATAATGACTCTGATTATAGTACCATGTGGGGCGTATGGGTGTTTCCCCGCCCCCTGAAAGATAGAAACGACGGGGAGGAATTGGGAATGAAGCAGAAAATTACCGTGACCATCGCCGGACAGGAGTATACCCTGGTGGCGGAGGAATCCGAGGAGTATGTCACCCGCTGTGCCCAGCTGGTGGACAGCCAGCTGACCCAAGTGATGGAGGGCGCCCGTCTGGGCCGGTCGGACGCGGCGGTGCTGGCCGCCATGAATCTGGCCGACCAGTTCTACCGGGAGCAGGAAGCGGGGGAGAATCTCCGCCTGCAGATCAAGGAAGGACTGGATGAGAACGCCCGGCTGAAGATGGAGCTGTCCGAGGCCAAGCGGGAGATCTTCAAGCTCCAGAACCAGAAGTGACCTGAATGGTGCCCCCTCTTCCACAGGGGGAGGGGGCGCCTGCTTTGATCCGGGGGCATGCTCCGGGATCCTGATACAAGGGAGGATGAATCCATGCTGGAGCTCCTTGCTCCCGCCGGCTCCATGGAGTCGGTCTACGCCGCGGTTCAGAACGGCGCGGACGCCGTTTATCTGGGCTACGGTGATTTTAATGCCCGCCGCAACGCGAAGAACTTCACTCAGGAGGAGGTTGCGGCGGCGGTTTCTTACTGCCATCTTCGGGGGGCCAAGGTGCACCTGACCCTGAATACCCTGCTCACCGACCGGGAGCTGCCCGCCGCGGCGGATCTGGCCGGGGAGATCAACGGGATGGGCGTGGACGCGGTGATCGTCCAGGATCTGGGCGTGGCCCGGATGCTGCGCCAGGTGGCGCCCGACCTGCACCTGCACGGTTCCACCCAGATGACGGTGCACAGCCTGGACGGCGTGAAAGAGTGCGCCGATCTGGGGATGACCCGGGTGGTGCTGTCCCGGGAGCTGAGCCGGGACCAGATCGACTACATCTGTGCCCGCTCCCCCATTGAAATCGAGGTGTTCGGACACGGCGCCCTTTGCATGTGCTATTCCGGCCAGTGCTATCTCTCCTCCATCATCGGCGGACGCAGTGGCAACCGGGGCCTGTGCGCCCAGCCCTGCCGCCTGCAGTACGGATGGGGAAACCGGGCGGATGAATATCCCCTGTCCCTGAAGGACGTCTCCCTGGTGGGCTACCTGGGGGAGCTGAGCCGGATGGGGGTGGCCTGCCTGAAGCTGGAGGGCCGGATGAAGCGGCCGGAGTATGTGGCCATCGTCACCGGCATCTATGCCAAGGCCAGGGACGAGGGGCGGGAACCCACCGCCCAGGAGCTGGCCCAGCTGGAGGCGGTTTTCTCCCGTCAGGGCTTTACCCAGGGATACTATCTGGACGAGAAGGGCAGTGCCATGTTCGGAACCCGGCAGGAGGAGCAGCCGCCCCTGGAGCTGTATGCCCAGGCCCGGAGCACCTATGAAAACGGGGAAAACCGTAAGCTGCCTGTGCGGATGTACGCCCGTATCCGGGGGGGCCAGCCCGCCCAGGTGGCGGTGGAGGACGCCCAGGGCCATGTGGCCCAGGCGGAGGGGCCGGTGCCCCAGGCGGCGGTCAATGTTCCCCTCACCCAGGAGAAGGTGGCCGGACAGCTGACCCGCACCGGCGGCACTCCCTATGTCTGCACCAAGATGACCGCCCAGGTGGAGGAAGGCCTGTCCCTCCCCCTGTCGGCGCTGAACGCCATGCGCCGCCAGGCCTTGGAGGAGCTGAACCGGCAGCGGACCCAGCTGCCGGAGCGCCGCCGGGGTGCGTTTCATCCCGGCGTCCGGTACGCCAACCCCAAGGGGGCACCGGAGCTTACGGTCTCCGTCCGCACGCCGGAGCAGATCACCCCGGAGCTGCTGCAGCGCAAGCCTGCCCTGATCTACCTGCCTGCGGAGGAGAGCGCCTCCTGCCCCCAGGCGGTGGAGCGGTGCCTCCAGGCTGGGGTGGAAGTGGCCGTCCTGATGCCTCGGATCTGCTGGGATCGGGAGCTTCCCGGCCTGGACAAGGCGCTGGACACCCTGAAAGGGCTGGGTGTGACTCAGGCCATGGCCGGCACCCTGGATGAGGTGCGCCGGGCCAGAGAGCGGGGCTTTGCCGTCCGGGGGGACTTCGGACTGGGGGTCTACAACAGCCAGACCTTGAAGGAGCTGAAACGGCTGGGCCTGGTATCCGCCACCGCGTCCTTTGAGCTGAAGCTGGCCCAGATCCGGGATCTGTCCAAGGCGATCCCCTTGGAGGCCATTGTTTACGGGCATCTGCCCGTCATGATTACGGAAAACTGCATCATCCATAACCACACCGGGGCCCACAACTGCACCGGCCGGGAGCGGCTGGTGGACCGGAAGGGGGAGACCTTCCCGGTGGTGAAGGCCTTCGGCTGCCGCAACGAGATCCTCAACGGCAAGACCCTGTTCCTGGCGGACAAGGCCGGGGATTACCAGCGTCTGGGCCTATGGGCGGTGCGGCTGATGTTTACCACCGAATCCCCAGAGGAGTGCGTCCAGGTGCTGGACCGCTACCAGGGCAAGGGACGGTACAAGCCGGGTGAGATGACCCGGGGCCTGTATTACCGGGACGTGGAATGATCCCACCGGAATGATCGGCCAATACAACAAGTCAGGAGAATCCTATGAAGCTGAAAATCAAAGCTCTGTCCCCCAAAATCGGGACGGAGATTCCTACCCCCTTCTACGCCACCGCCGGCGCGGCCGCCATGGATCTTCACGCCTGCATCGACCAGGCGGTGGTCATCCCCGCCGGCGGACGCCGGGTGATCCCCACCGGCATCGCCATCGCTTTGCCTTCGGCGGACTATGTGGCCCTGGTGTTTGCCCGCAGCGGCCTGGGGATCAAGCACGGCATCGCCCCGGCCAACTGTGTGGGGGTCATTGATAGTGATTACAGAGGTGAAATCATGGTTGGCCTTCAAAACTCCGGGGAATCGGATTATACCGTCCAGCCTGGAGATCGGATCGCCCAGCTGATGCTCACGCCTGTGGTTCAGGCGGAGCTGGAGCTGGTGGACGAGCTGGACGACACTGCCCGGGGTGCCGGCGGCTTCGGTTCCACTGGAGCCTGATGGGAGGAAAGGGTATGGAGATCATACTGGCCTCTCAATCTCCCCGGCGCAGGGAACTGCTGGCCCGCATGGGGCTGGAGGAGTTTCAGGTGCGTCCCGCCCGGGGAGAGGAAGTGATGGACGAGACCCTGCACCCCTGGCAGCTGGTGGAGCGCCTGTCCCGGCAGAAGGCGGAGGAGGTAGCCGCCGACGCCGGGAAGAATGCCCTGGTAATTGCCGCCGACACGGTGGTGGCGGTGGATGGCCGGGTGCTGGGCAAGCCCGGGGATGAAGCCGGGGCGGCGGAGATGCTGGCCCTGCTGTCCGGCCGGGAACACACGGTGTATACCGGTGTGACGGTGTGCCTGGGTGGACGGCAGGTAACGGAGCATGAAGCCACCCAGGTGCGGTTCCGGCCGCTGACGGAGAAGGAAATCCGTCAATATATCGCCACCGGTGAGCCTATGGACAAGGCGGGAGCCTATGGCATCCAGGGCTACGGGGCCCTTCTGGTGGAGGGCATTGAAGGGGACTATTTCAATGTGGTGGGCCTGCCGGTGTGCCGGCTGGGCCGGATTCTGGCCGGGCTTGGCGTGGATGTGCTGGCCATGGCCGGGGAAAGGAAGGAAGCGTGAAGGATTTTCTCCGACACAATGGAATCTGGGTGCTGGTGGCGGCGCTGGTGCTCAGCGTGGCCGTGGGTGTGTCCTCCGTAGCGCTTGGGGGGCAGAGCGGTCCTCTGTCCAACCTGGTGGGCACCATTACCGCCCCGGTGCGCTCCGGCGTGACCTGGGTGGCTGAGCGTCTGGACAGCGCCCGGGGCTTCCTGTTCCACTACGGGGAGCTGGAGGAGCAGGTGTCCCAGCTGGAGCAGGAGGTTGCACGGCTGGAAGAACGGCTGCGCCAGAGTGAGGCTGCCCTGGTGGAAAATGATCAGCTGCGGGAGCTGCTGAATCTCCAGGCCAAGCGCCGGGACTTTGTGTTTGAATCCGCCCGCATCACCGGACGATCTACCGACAACTGGCGCTCCACTCTGACCCTGAGCAAGGGCAGTGAGAGTGGCATCCAGGAGGGCAACTGCGTTATTACGGAGACCGGCGTGCTCGTGGGCGTGGTCAGCACGGTGGGGGATCACTTCGCCACGGTGACCACCATGATCGACGCCAGCATGGAGATGGGTGGACTGATTACCCGCACCAACACCGCCGGTGTGCTGGAAGGTGAGTTTTCCCTGATGAAGGAGGGCAAGCTCCGCCTGAGCTACCTGTCCGACGACGCCCAGCTGGTGGCGGGGGACGAGGTGGTAACCTCCGGCAAAGGGAACGTCTACCCCTCCGGCCTGGTGGTGGGCACCGTAGAAGCCGTGTTTGACGAGCCCTCCGGCATGACCCGCTACGGCGTGGTGGTTCCCTCCGCCGCTCTGGATCAGCTGGTGAATGTGTTTGTCATCAAGGATTTTGATATTGTGGAATAGGCGGGAGAGAAGGTACCATGACACCGCAGCGAAATTTTCTAAAATGGATCGGTTATGCCCTGGCGCTGGCGCTGGTGTGGCTGCTGGACTCCCAGATCCTGAACCGGTTTCCCCTGTGGGGGACCATCCCCATGCTGCTGCCCCTGGCAGTGGTGGCGGTGGGGGTGCTGGAAGGCGCGTACAGCGGCACCGGATTCGGCCTGGCCGTGGGGCTGTTGTGGGAGCTGGGCTACCCAGGCGGTTTCGGCGGGCTGATCTTCGGCATGGCCCTGGCCGGTATGGTGGTGGGAGCCGTGTCTCAGTACGCCTTGAGCCAGTCCTTCCTCAGCTGTCAGCTGTGTTCGGCGGGAGTGCTGGCGGTGCTGGACGGGCTGCGGATCTTCCGGGCGATCTTTATTCAAACGGATCATTTGGATGTCTTGCTCCAGGTGGCGGCGGCGGAGGTGCTGCTGTCCCTGTGCTGGACCCCGGTGGTCTATCTGCTGTTCCGTCGGGTGCACCGGAAGATGGGCGGCCATAAGCCCACTTGAACGACAGGGAAAGGAGTTCCCAGTGAATAACATGCAATTTACCCGCCGGATTCTGGTGGTGGTGGTAGTTCTGGCGCTGCTGATGACGGTGCTGTGTTCCAACCTGTATACGCTGCAGTATACCAACGGCGCTGAATACGCTGCCCAATCGGTGACACGTATCGCCGAGACCCAGACGGTGGCTGCCAGCCGGGGGCTGATCCTGGACCGCAACGGCACGGTGCTGGTGTCCAACAAGTCCTCCTATCAGGTGTCCCTCAACACCTCCCAGATGGGGAAGGACAATGAGGAGCGGTGCGCCAATCTGCTGGCCCTGATCCAGATTTCCCGGGAGGAGGGGGTGGAATGGGCGGATACCCTGCCTATCTCCAAGGAGGCTCCCTTCACCTTCACCACCGAAAATCCCTATTACACCACCGGCACGGACGAGGAGGGAAACGAGACCAAAACCCTCACCCGCCTGGGCAGCCTGGCGGTGAAGATGAAGTGGATCGAGGATCCCACCCAGGAGCCGGAGGAGACGGAAACGGCAGAGCCGGAGGAGCCCAGCCTGTGGGAAAAGTTCCTGATTGCTGTGGGCCTGCGGGAGGAGCCCCAAGAGGAGGAACCGGAGGAGCCTTATCGTCTGCCTACAGCGGAGGAGCTGCTGGGGATGATGTGCCGGGATTTCGGAGTCAAGGGCCAGGGAGCTGTGGATGAGAAGGCGGCGAAGGCGGCGGGGGAGGAAGTCCCCGTTCTGAATATCGGCGACATGAGCTCCACCGATGCCCGGGCGGTGGCCGGCGTGCTGTTTGAGCTGTATTACCGCTCCCGGGTGAGCAACTGGCCCCTGTATGTCTACGCCCAGGATGTGAGCACCGACTTCATCACCCGTGTGAAGGAGGAGGGCATCCAGGGGGTGGAGATTGAAACGGTAAGTGTCCGGCAGTATAATACCACCTATGCAGCCCATCTGCTGGGCCGGGTGGCAAGCATGGATGCCAGCGAGGCGGAGTACTACCTGGGACTGGACGCGGGCTATACCCTCAACGACAAGGTGGGCAAGGAGGGCGTGGAGAGCGCCTTTGAAAGCTACCTGCGGGGCGTGCCCGGCGTGCGGACAGTGGAACGGAATGAGGAGGGGAAGATTGTCTCCTCTACCTGGCTGACCGACCCGGAGACGGGGGAAACCCAGGAGCCGGAGCCGGGAGGCAACGTGTTCCTTACCATTGATATTGAATTGCAGAAGATGGTGGAGGATACCCTGGCCGGGGGCCTGGGCAATCTGAAAAGTGACGAGGTGGAGGGCGCCGCCTGCGTGGTGCTGGATGTGGATTCCGGCGACATTCTGGCCGCCGCGTCCTACCCTACCTTCTCTCTGGAGACCTACGCCGAGGATTTTGCTGAGAACAGTACCGATCCTCTGGAGCCCCTGTATAACCGGGCGTTTATGGAGATCTATCCTCCCGGCTCCACCTTCAAGATGATTACATCCATCGCCGGTCTGGAGGAGGGAATCATTACCCCCACTTCTGAGATCAATACCTTGGGTATCTACACCTACTGGCCCGACTGGCCCGCCATGTGCTGGTACTACCGCCAGTACGGAGGCCATCACGGATATATCAATGTCACCGAGGCCATTGAGGTGTCCTGCAACTATTTCTTCTTTGATGTGGGACGCCGCCTGGGCATTGAGGTGCTGGACGAATACGCCTCCCGCTTCGGCCTGGGCCAAAAGACCGGCGTGGAGCTGCCGGAATCCACCGGACATATTGCCGGGCCGGAATATTCCAAATCCATCGGCATGACCTGGTATGAGGGCAACATCCTCTCCGCCGCCATTGGACAGGAGAATACCATGGTTACCCCCATCCAGCTGGCCAATTATGTGGCCACCTTGGTCAACGGCGGCACCCGGTACTCCACCCATCTGCTCAAGTCGGTGAAGTCCAGTGATTTCTCCCAGGTGGAGTATGTCTATGAGCCCCAGGTGCTCAGCACCATCGACATCAAGGAAGAAAACCTGACCGCGGTGAAGGAAGGCATGAAGCGGGTGGTGGATACCAGCTCCGCCTTCCGGAACCTGCCGGTGGAGGCCGGCGGCAAGACGGGCTCTGCCCAGATCAGCGCCGCCACCCAGTCCAACGCCGTATTCGTGGCCTTTGCCCCCTACGATGATCCCCAGATCGCCATCGCCATGGTGGTGGAGCACGGCGGCAGCGGCGGCACCCTGACCACCATGGTGTCCCAGATTCTTACCTACTACTTTACCCCGGAGGAGAATCAGGGCCAGCTGCCCCTGGAGAATGTGCTCATTCCCTGAGTGTGTGAATTTGGTTTTACCTGCATCGCAGTTGAAACGCAGCCCCGCCTACAGACGGGGACGAAGAAAGGAGACAGACCAATGTCTGAATGTACCCATAATTGTTCGACCTGCAGCTCTTCTGACTGCAGCTCCCGGGATATGCGGGCTCCGGCCAATGCCAAGTCCAGCATCAAGCGGGTGATTGCTGTGGTCAGCGGAAAGGGCGGCGTGGGCAAAAGCACCGTGACCGCCTCTCTGGCTGTGGCTATGGCCCGCCGGGGCCATAAGGTGGCCATCCTGGACGCCGACATCACCGGCCCCTCCATGCCCACCGCCTTCGGTATCCATCAGCGTGCCATGGCCACCGACGACGGCCTGCAGCCCGCCGTCACCAACGGCGGCATCAAGATCATGTCCCTGACTCTGCTTACCGCCCATGAGACCGACCCGGTGATCTGGCGCGGCCCTGTGATTGCCGGCGTGGTCACCCAGTTCTGGACGGATGTGGAGTGGGGCGACGTGGATTACATGTTCGTGGACATGCCTCCCGGAACCGGAGACGTGCCCCTGACGGTGTTCCAGTCCCTGCCTGTGGACGGTATCCTGGTGGTGACCTCTCCCCAGGATCTGGTGTCCATGATTGTGACCAAGGCGGTGCACATGGCTCAGATGATGTCTGTGCCGGTGCTGGGCCTGGTGGAGAACTACAGCTACTTCCAGTGCCCCGACTGCGGCAAGCGTCACGCTATCTTCGGGGAGAGCAACCTGGAGCAGGAGGCCATGAAGCTGGGCCTGCCCCTGCTGGCTCAGCTGCCCATCGATCCCAGCCTGGCCGCCGCTTTCGACGCCGGCAAGCTGGAAGAGGTTCCCACCAATTATCTGGAGTCTGTGGCTGCCCAGCTGGATGCTCCGCTTTCTTGAACGCCCTACTTTCTGGAAAGAAGGAAGGCAAAGAACATTCGCGGAAAGCGGATGCTTTCCTACGCCTACGCCTTCCGTTTGAAACCGTTTAGAAAAACGTCCCATGCAGGAAACCATTCCTGCATGGGACGTTTTTTCAATCTGATATTTGGGCTTCTTTTCAGGAGGAGAGGCATGTGCCGCAGGGGGAGTAGCCCTGATCCAGAAGGGACTGGTAGGTGCCGGTGTAATCCTGGCGGTTTTTGGGGCTCATGGAAGCCACGCTGGAGCAGTCGGGCAGATGGAATTTTCCGGAGCTGGTGTTGATGACAAAGTCCTGAACCAGGCCGGTGTCCACGTTGGCGTCGGGCTGCTCCTCCTCCGGCTGGGAGGCGTCCGGCTGCTGGGAGGAGCTGCTGCCCTGGTCGCTGTCGGCCAGCCAGCTGTCTCCCGTGGCGTAGTCAATGGTTACCCCGGGTTGGTTGTTGTAGCAATAGACGTGGAACTGCACGCCCTCTCCCTGGTCCTCTACGGACATGGCTTCCAGCTCCACCCCGCTGGCCACCAGGTTTGTCCCCTCAAAAATGGGGGTGACCCGGTATAGCACGTGGTTGCCGGTATCCTTGATGTAGTCTGCCACCATATTTTCAAAGGGGAGCATTCCCTCTACATTGAGATACCGGGTGCCGGTGATGAGATTTTCTTCATTGGCGTTCTCTCCGGTGAGCTGGAAGCCGATGAGATGGCAGCGGTTGTACAGGTAGCCTCCGTCCACAATGTCGTAGGTGGCGGTCTGCCAGCCGGAGGGCTTGACCTGGCTGATGGAGCCCCGCTCCTCTGTGGGCATCAGCTCCGGCCCCACATTGGCGTAGGCCTGGGTGCAGCGGCCCAGGGTGTCCAGGGGACTGTAGCGTTCAAAGACCTCCTGCTCCAGATCCTCCTGGGTAAAGGCAGGTTGGTTGTCGGTGAGGATGACATAGGGTTCGTCGGAAAAGACGGGGATCTGGTCCAGGTCAAAGCTGGGCTGATCCTGGACGGGAACGCCACCGCATGCGGACAGGAGCAGGCACAGCAGCAGCCACAGGGCGGCGCAGCGCCGGGTCAGGGTTTTCATTTCAGGTACACCTCTTTGGTTATGGACTTGTGCGCCAGACCGGGGAAATCCGTCCGACTGTGGAGCCGCCATCCCTCCGGCGGTAGGGGGATCCGGGTCTGGGCGGGGTACAGCCGGTTCCAGCGGTAGACCACCAACCGCTCCGCCTGGGCCAGGTAGGGCCCGGGATCGGAACGTTCCAGAAAATAGACAGACTCCGGGGGTGGAGGCAGGGGCAACGGCTGGGCCGTCTGGATGGTGGACCGGTCCGCCGGGGAAAACTGGGCCAGGGAGTAGGGCTCCATCCATAGCTCCTTTCCCTGGGCCTCCCGGAGCAGATCGGCCCGCACCGCCCCGTCTCCGCTCTGTCTCCGGCCGGCAAAGGTCAGACCGCCCCGGTTATCGGCGCAGAATATCAACGTCATGGGTTACCTCCTGATGGGGCAAAAGGAAATGGCCCCCGGACTCCCAGGACGGGGCCGGGGGCAAGCGAATCAGTCCCGGACAGGGACAATTTCAATCCAATAGCCGTCGGGATCGCTGATAAAATAGATGCCCATGGCAGGAATTTCGTAGCAGATGCAGCCCATCTCCTTGTGCTTGGCGTACAGGGCGTCAAACTCATCGGTGAGGAAGGCCAGGTGGAACTCACACTCACCCAGGTTGTAGGGCTCCTTCCGGTCCCGCAGCCAGGTCAGCTCCAGGGAAAACTCGGTCAGGCCGTCGCCCAGAAAGACCAGCTTGAAGCTGCCGTCCTGGGCCGTTTTCTCCCGCACGGGCTTGAGCCCCAGGGCGGCGTCATAAAAGGCCACGCTGCGCTCCAGATCCAGGACGTTGAAGTTGTAGTGGTTGAATTTGATCATGGGATTGTCTCCTTTCCGGGGGGGCACGGCCCCCATGGCAGACTCTATTTTACCGGGACAAAGGGGAAAATGCAACTATTTTGCCTTGCGGTCGATCCACTCCGGCTTGAATTTGGAGTAGACGATTTTCTGCTCGCTGTAAAGGCCATAATATCCGGACATGGTGTACGATACGGCGCAGCACAGGGCGTACAGGGGCAGACCTTGGCCGCCGAACAGCTCGATGGACAGCAGCAGGGAGGAGATGGGGCAGTTGGTGGCCCCGCAGAAGACGGCGGCCATCCCCATGGTGCCGGACAGGTAGTGGGGCAGTCCCAGCAGCGGCCCGGCCACGGTGCCGAAGGCAGCGCCGGTAAACAGCACGGGGACGATCTCGCCGCCCCGGAATCCGGCGCCCAGGGTAACGGCGGTAAACAGGATTTTCAGCAGAAAGGCAGCGGGAATGGTCTCTCCTTCCAGCATCCGAAGGATGACCTGGTCCCCGGCGCCGTTGTAGTCCTGGCTGCCCACCAGATAGGTGAGGGCCAGCAGCAGCCAGCCTCCCGCCATGGCCCGTACCCATGGGACGGGAAACAGCCGTTTATACAGCTTGGGGGCGGTGTGGGTGGCCTTGCAGAACAGGATGGAAACCAGGGCGCAGAGAACACCCAAAGCCACAGCCTGGAGGGCGGACAGGGGAGACAGCGCGGGAACGGCGGAAACGGGATAGGCGGTTTCCTGATGCAGACCGAACAGCCGCGCCAGCTGGAAGGCGGATACCGCCGCCACGCAGCAGGGCACCAGAGCGGCGTAGTACATCACGCCTACGCTGACCACCTCCATGGAGAACAAAGCGGCGGTGAGGGGGGTGCCGAACAGGGCGGAGAAGGCGGCGGACATTCCGCACATGACCATGACCCTGTGTTCCTTGTCGTCCAGGCGGATGGCCCGCCCGATCCAGGCGGCCAGGGAACCTCCCAGCTGCAGGGCGGCGCCCTCCCGTCCGGCGGAGCCGCCTGCCAGGTGGGTGAGGATGGTGGACAGGAAGATCAGAGGGGCGGTGCGTAATTTCAGCGGTTCCGCCTCACGCACGGCTACCAGCACCAGATTTGTGCCCCGATCCTGCTCCATACCGCAGATTTTATACAGCCAGACAATGGCCGCCCCTGCCAGAGGCAGGATCCAGATGATCTGGGAATGCTGGAGCCGGATCTGGGTCGCCCAGCCGATCCCCTCGTGAAAGGCCACGGCCACCAGTCCCACCAGCAGGCCGATGGCACAGGCGTACAGCACCCATTTCAGAAACCCCACGCCGTCCATGGCGGCGCAAAGGGCTTTTTCCTTCCACTTTTCCACGGGATCCCCCCTTTTTCTTACATGCTGCCTTTTATTATAGCATAGAATGAACGGAGAGAGGAGACCATTCCCGATGGATTTTTCTCCTCGGTGAACAAAGGAGGGATGGCTGGGGTTGACATCGGGGGCAAAGGATTTACAATGGGGGAAAGAAAGGAAAACAGGAGGGACGGCCATGAAGGGAGTGGTTCCGGTTTTAACCGGGGAGCAGAGCCGGGAGCTGGATCGCATCGCCATCCAGGAGGAGGGAATCCCCTCCCTGGGTCTGATGGAGCGGGCGGCGGAGGGCGTGGCCCACGCCGTGGAAGAGCTGCTGGCAAAGGGGGCATCCTCACAGGTGGGGGCGCTGTGCGGCCCGGGCAACAACGGAGGGGACGGAATCGCCGCCGCCGCCATCCTGCTGGAACGGGGGTACCGGGTGCGGGCTTTTCTGGTGGGCAAACGGGAAAAAATGACCCCCGACGCCCGTGCCATGGAGCAGCGGCTGAACCAGGCGGGGGGCAGGCTGGAGGACTTTGAACGGGACAGCCGGGACCAGCGGGCGTGGCTGGAGGGCTGCGGCTGTCTGGTGGACGCCCTGTTCGGAGTGGGGCTGTCCCGCCCCCTGGCGGGGGATGCTTTGGCTGCGGTGGCCCTGCTCCAAAGCCGGGCGGGCTGCCCGGTGGTAGCCTGTGACCTGCCCTCCGGCATTCACGCCGACACCGGAAAGGTACTGGGGGCCGCCGTGACCGCACAGGTGACGGTGACCTTTACCACCGCCAAGCCCGGGCACTATCTGGAGGAGGGGGCGGAGCACACCGGAGAACTGACGGTGGTGGACATCGGCATCCCCATGTCCTTGCTGAACCGGCTGTGCGCTCCGGAGGCCCCCTTCCTTTCCCGGGTTATCGGGCCGCTGGGATTGCCCCGCCGCCCCCGGAACAGCCATAAGGGAACCTATGGACGGGTGTTTCTCCTGGCGGGAAGCCGGGGCTTTACCGGAGCTCCGGTGCTGGCGGCTCAAGGCGCGGTACGCAGCGGCGCCGGACTGGTCTTTCTGGGGGTGCCGGAGGAGATTTACCCCATTGTGGCCGTCAAATGTAATTCGCCCATGCCCTTCCCCCTGCCGGAGGAGGATGAGGCGGTTTTAAACCGGGCCATGGGCTGCGATGTGGCTGTGGTGGGCCCCGGTCTGGGCAGGGGGGAGCGGAGCGACCGGCTGGTTCGCCTGCTGCTGGAGCGGCTGACCTGCCCCGTGGTGCTGGATGCCGATGGCATAAACGCCCTGGCCGGGCATATAGATAGCTTGGATCATCGTACCGGTGTGACGGTGCTCACCCCTCATGACGGGGAGTTTGCCCGTCTGACCGGATGCTCTCTGCCATTGGAAAACCGGTTGAAGCAGGCCAGAGACTTTGCACGGACCCACCGCTGCGTTCTGGTGCTCAAGGGACACCGTACCATTACCGCCGCCCCGGACGGCCGGGCCTGGATCAACACCACCGGCAATCCGGGTATGTCCAAGGGGGGCAGCGGCGACGTGCTGGCGGGTATTTTGGGCTCCCTGCTGGCTCAGAAGCCTCTGGCGGGAGCCGGGTGGACGGCGGCGGAGCTGGCTGCCGCCGGGGTGTACCTCCACGGACAGGCGGGGGATCAGGCGGCCCGGATGGTGGGAGAGTATGGCATGACGCCGGACGATCTGCTGGCCCGGCTTCCGGGTACCATAGAGGGCCAGGTGGAATAAAACAGGAAAGGGCGGAACCCTATGGGACGTGGAGCGGGTTTCGTACCAATGATAAGCCTGATCCTGGCTCTGACCGCCTGCGGCGGTCCGAGCGGGGGAGGAACCGCCCGGGAAGCGGCCGGGGCCATTCAAAGTCAGTACCAGGACATGGAGTCCTTTTCCGCCCAGGTGCAGCTGACGGCGGACTATGGACAGCGGGTCTACACCTTTGACCTGACGGCGGAGGGAGACGGGGAGGAGACCGTCCTCACCCTTACCCAGCCGGATCTGGTGGCAGGTGTAACGGCCCGGATGGATGGAGAGGACAACGTGCTGGAGTACGACGGCCTGATTCTGGAGACCGGGCCGCTGGACGAGGAGGGGCTGTCTCCCCTGTCCGCTGTTCCGGTGATGCTGGAGGTGGCGGGAGAGGGCTACATCACCGAGTGCCTTTGGGCGGAGGAGAATGTACTCCAGGTGCGCCTGGGGGATCCGGAGCGGGTCTCCGGCCAGGGCCGTGAGATCCTGCTCTGGTTTGCGGCGGACACGGGCGCGCTGACCCAGGGGGAAATCTGGTCGGACGGGGTACGGGTCATTCAATGCGAGTATACAGACTTTACAAAGCAGTAGCGATGGATTTGGAAGTCACGCTGTCCATATAGCGATGAGCCCCATGGATGGTCCGGCGGGATGGATTTGAATGCTCCCGTGGGGGAGCACCGGCGGCCTGTCCGGAACATAAAATGGGGTGGAGCGGCGGGCCCGGCGCCTGCTGCGGGAGAGGAGCGGCGGGAAAATTTTTCTGCCGATGGCGGGTATAATCCCCGCCGCCCCGTGGGAGAATCATAGTGTCACGTTACATAAGACCCCCGCGGCCTGGTAACGGATACTATTTTTCCAGCGGAGTGTGAGGACATGTGGACAACAATGTGAGAAGAGGCGACATTTATTATGCCGACCTGAGCCCGGTGGTGGGCAGCGAACAGGGGGGCGTGCGGCCGGTTCTCATTGTGCAGAACGACACGGGGAACCGCCACAGCCCCACGGTGATTGCCGCCGCCATTACCTCCCAGACGGGGAAGGCCCGTCTGCCCACCCATATTTCCCTGTCCGCCCTCAGCTGCGGGCTTCCCAAGGACTCGGTGATCCTGCTGGAGCAGATCCGAACCTTGGATAAGCGGCGCCTGCGGGAGCACATGGGAAAGCTGGACGCGAAAATGATGCATGAGGTGGACGGCGCCATAGCCGTCAGTTTCGGACTTTCCACCCAGGGAATGAGCTGAAAAAATCCCGGCCGCCCAACAGGGCGGCCGGGATTTTTTGGGGGCGGATAGGGTCAGTCTTTGGCGATGATCACGCGGATCCGTCCGCCGGAGGTCTCTGCCTGGTCGTACCAACCGGTCAGGGTGAGATCCAGCTCCTGCACCCGGTCCAGGGTGGACAGGAGGTAGCTTCCGTCCTGATACTGATACACGGAGAGATAATCAGACAGGGTGTAGGAATGGCTGCCGGAACGCAGCTGATTGCCCTGAATGGAATCCACCTTCACGGAGGTCAGGGGCAGGATGGAGTTGGGGGCACTGGGGGAACCCTTCACTACTACGGGGCCGGACTCCACCGGATAGAGGGCGGTGAGGTTGGCGGCCACATAGGGGGTGCCGGAGAGGGTGTACTGGTAGGTGTAGTAGCTGGACATGGCTCCGGCGGGAGTGGTGGTGCGCTTGGTCAGCACGCCGTACTGGTGCATGTCGCCGGTGACGTCCTTGAGGATCAGATGGCTGATCTCTCCCTGGCTGTTCATCCGGTAGTAAGCCACGTCGTCCCCGCTGAGGGTCACGCCGGCCAGACGGTCGGGGTAGACCCGGATGCCGCTGTTTTCGTACACATCCAGGATCTCCACATCAGCGGCCAGAGGCGTGGAGCCGATTTGGCTGCCGTCGGAGGATACCTTGCCGGACAGGCTGTCACCGGACAGGCGGGACAGGGTGACCTCCCCCTGGGAGGAGACATCCACCTGCACCAGATCGCCGGGATCCAGGTGTTTGTCGGTCCACTGGTAGCTGTAGGTATTTCCGTCGGTGGCCAGAAGGGTGACGGTTTCAGCCAGGTAGGTGGAGCCGTAGCCGTCGGGATAAGAGCTCTGGGCGGTCTGGGTTACCACGCCGCAGCGCAGCTGCTGGGTCTCCTGGGGGGTGGTGACACCGGCTACCCCGTCGTTGCGGCCCAGCAGCAGGGTGACGGTGTCGCCCAGACCGTAGGAGCCCAGATCGGAGAGCTGGTAGGCGGCCTGGGAGGTTTCAATGGTGTAGGTGCGGCCGGCCACAGTAACAGAGGTGGGGTTGGATGCGGAGGGGGACAGGGCCTGAATGGCACCGGTCACCCGGCTGGAGTAGACCCACAGGGCCCGCATCTCCGTGTTCCAGTAGATCACGTCTCCCATCTGGATCTGGGTGATCCGGGCGGCGGAGCCGTTGCGCTGGACGGAGGCGCCCTCCAGGGAGAAGGGGATGGAGGCCTGCCAGTTGTCCTCCGCCACCACAGGGCCGGACATCTTGGCGTTGATGAGGGAGACCAGGTCGATCTCGCCGGCGGCATTGAGGCTGTAGCCCAGAGTGGTGAGGTAGGGCTGGCCGGCCTTGCTGTCGGCGGTCATGAGGTTATAGAACAGGTACATGGCGTCCCGCCGGGTAAGCACATCGCCGCTGGCCTGGGCGGTCAGCCCGGTGTCCAGCTCCAGCTGGTCGTACAGGGCCATCTGTCCTGTGGGATAGGCGCCGGAGAAATCGTCGGCGGAATAGCCCAGCAGATTCAGGGCGATGGTGACGCCTTCCGCCAGCGTGATGGTACGGTCAGGCCGGAAGGTGCCGTCGGTGTAGCCGGAAATCAGCCCGGCCTGGACGCCCGCCTCCACGAAACCGGCGGCCCAGTGGGTGTAGGGCACATCGGAGTAGGGGGAGGTGGAGGCCTGCCCCACCCGGTCTCCGCCGGGGGAGGCCTTTACCGCCATGGTGACAAATTCCGCCCGGGTCACCTGCTTGGACAGGTTCATGTTTCCTTGTTCATCTCCCGCCATGATGCCCAGGGCCCGGACGGTCTGGATCACCTGACTCTCGGTGGGGGCGGCGGTCGCGGCGGCGGGGATGGCCGCGGATACCGTCAGGATGGCCGCCAGCACGGCGGCGGCAGCGGATCGTTTCATAAGAACACTTCCCTTCTCATGCGTCCCCCGGAGGGGGTGTGTGTAACGGTTTTATTCATAGCGCAGCGCATCAATGGGGTTGAGCTTGGCGGCCTTGTTGGCGGGGAGATAGCCAAACAGCACGCCCACGCCCACGGATACGCCGAAGGCCACGCTTATGGCGCCCAGGGAGATGACAGCGGTGAACTCCGCGTCTCCGGACATCAGGCTTTCAATCAGCACACCGGCCAGGTTGGCCATCAAAATGCCCAGGACGATGCCGATGACGCCGCCGATGGCGGAGGTGGTGGCCGCCTCAATGATGAACTGGCCCCGGATGTCCCGGCGCTTGGCCCCCAGGGATTTTCGGATGCCGATTTCCCGGGTGCGCTCCGACACGGACACCAGCATGATGTTCATGATGCCGATGCCGCCCACCAACAGAGAAATACCGGCGATGGCTACCAGCACCACCATCATGGTATCCATCATGGTGTTCATCATATCCAGCATTTCCGCCGAGGTAATGACCATATAAGGGGAGGAATCCCCATCGCTGACGCCGTAAATGGTGTCCAGACGCTTTTCGATGATGCTCCGGGCGGCGGTAGCGGTGTCCTTGCTGGTGCCGCTGAGCATATACATCTGGTAATAGCTGACGGCTCCCGCCACACTGTTGAGCTTTTCTGCATTGGTATAGGGGATCAGCACGGCGTCGTCCTCCGTCCCTTTCCGGGACTCCGCCGTCTCGGCCAGCACGCCCACCACGGTATAGGAGTAGCCGTTCAGGCCCAGGGTCTGGCCCAGGGCCGCGCCGCCAAAGTATTCCTGGTTGACATAGGAGCCCACCACGCACACCTTCTGGGAACGGAGCACATCCACATATTGCAGGAACCGGCCCTGATCCAGGGTGAGCGCCCGAATCTCCGCGTAGTCCTCACTGACGCCCAGCAGATTGCTGGGGGTGAAGGTGCCGTTGGGCGTGCGGACGGAGGAGGCGGAAACCGACACATAGGGACTGACTGCCGACAGGTATTTTGGGTTTTTCTCCACCAGCTGGTACATATCGTCCACCGTGGCCTCCCGGGAGGAGCCGGCGGAGAACACACTGACCTGGATCAGGTTGGCACCCAGCTTGTCAAACTGGTCGCTCATCAGCTTCTGCATGCCGTCGCCCAGAGAGATGATGACGATCACGGCGGCCACGCCGATGATGATGCCCAGCATGGTCAGCAGAGCCCGCATTTTACTCACAGCCAGGGATTTGACCGCCAGAAGGAAGGATTGCTTGACATCCATCAGCCGCCCACCTCCTCTTCCTCCGACTGGGTGGGCAGCACCAGAGCCTGGGGATCCTGGGCGTCGCCGTCGTAGATGATCTTTCCGTCCTGAAGACGGATGATCCGCCTGGCCCGGACGGCGATGGAGTTGTCGTGGGTGATCAGCACCACCGTGTCGCCCTCCCGGTTCAGCTGGCGCAGGAAGTTAAGTACCTCCCGGCTGGTGCGGGAGTCCAGAGCGCCGGTGGGCTCGTCGGCCAGGATCACAGAGGGCTGGCCTGCCAGCGCCCGGGCGATGGACACCCGCTGCTGCTGACCGCCGGAGAGCTGATTGGGGCGGTTTTTGTACTTTCCCGCCAGCCCCACCCGCTCCAGGGCCTGCAGGGCCCGGTCCCGGCGCTCCCGCTCGGGGACGCCGGCGTAGAGCAGGGGCAGCTCCACATTCTCCAGCACGTTCAGCTTGGGGATCAGGTTGTATTGCTGGAAGATGAAGCCCAGCATTTTGTTGCGGATCTCCGCCTGCTGGTCGTCGTCCATGGTGGACACGTCCACGCCCCCCAGGAAATACCGTCCGCTGGTGGGCACGTCCAGACATCCGATGATGTTCATGGCCGTGGATTTGCCGGAGCCGGACTGACCCACGATGGCCACAAACTCCCCTTTGTCAATGGAAAAGCTGACTCCGTCCAGGGCGTGCACCTGGGCATCGCCCATCTGATAGATCTTATAGACGGACTGAAATTCAATCAAATGTCCCATGGGTTACATCCCCATCATAGCGGCGAGGGGGTTGGAAGCCTGGTTGATCCAGACTACGACCTCACCCTCTGTCAGACCGTCCAGAATCTCGATGTTGTCGTCGTCGTTGCGGCCCAGAGTGACCTCCCGCTGCTCCAGCTTGCTGGGATCGGCCACGTTGCCCGCTTCATCCAGCGCCTCGGGGGGAGCCACGGTAACCACCGGACGCCCGGTGCCCCGGTCCACCGCGTCCACAGGGACGCACAGCACAACGCCCGCCTGCTCCACGATTACGTTGGCGGAGACGTTCATGCCGGGCTTCAACTCTCCGGCTTCGTCCAGCACAACGGTAATGGGATAGTTCGTCTGTCCGTTGGCGGTGCTGCCGTTGATGTTTACCTTATCCACCGTGCCGGTAAAGGTCTTGCCCTCCACGGCGTCGGCGGTAATGGTGACCGACTGGCCCACCTGGATCTTGTTGATGTCCTGCTCGTCTACCAGCATTTCAAAGGTCAGGGTGGACATGTCGTACAGCACCGCCAAGGTACCCCCAGCCGCGGACAGCTGGTTGGAGTCAATGGTGTCCCCGGCCTTGAAGTTTTTCTCAATGACCGTGCCGGAGATGGGGGCGGTGATGGTGTAATTCTCCAGGGCGTCGGCGGCGTTGGTCAGGGACAGCTGAGCCTGCTCCAGAGACAGGGCGGCATTTTCCAGAGTGGTATCGGCGGAAGAGCCGCCCAGGGTCACCAGCACGTCGCCGGAGGAGACCCGGCTGCCCTCGGATACCTGGAGGGAGACCACCTCACCGCTGCCTGTGGCGGTGACGGTCTGGCTGCTTTTGGCCTGGAAAGAGCCGGCGGCGGCGCAGGCGGCGGAGCCGATCCGGGCGGTAGCCTGGGTGCCTTCCGTGATGGCGCCGGGGTTGACCACCTGAATCTTTACCTGGCGGATCAGGGAGCCGCCGTTGCCTACCTGGTCGGCAGAGGCCACCGATTCCACGGTGCCCTCCAGGGTTTCCAGAGTGCCGGAAATGGTGACGGAAGCCCGCTGGCCCGGCTGGATGGAGGCTGTGTCGGTGGACAGGAAGGGCAGGGTCAGGGACATCACCGAGGTGTCGGTAATGTCGGCGATGGGGGTACCGGGAGAAACCTGGCTGCCCAGCTGGACATGGAGCTTCTGCACCACGCCGGAGAAGGAGGACTTGGGCGTCAGGCCGCTGAGGGTGGAGTCGTAGGCCAGCTGAGCCTGACGGAGGGCCAGCTGAGCCTGCTCCAGGGCGGTCTCGGAGCTGCCTGGATCAATGCGGTAGAGCAGATCGCCCTTTTCCACCCAATCTCCCTCTTCGAAGGGGGCCTCCAGCACGTCTCCGGTCACCAGACCGCTGACGTTGTAGGAGTCGATGGGCTGGATGGTGCCGGTACTGTCTACCGTGACGGTCATGTCCGCCATTTGGGCCGTACCGGTGAGGTAAAGTCCCGCCACGATCTGCTGGCCGGCGCCCATCATGGGACGAATGACCAGGAAAAACAGCAGGGCCAGCACCACCACGACGGCGATGAGGATTTTCTTCCACTTGCGTTTCTTCTTGGGCGGTTTGAACAGGGGGGTGGAAGGCTCCGGGGTTTGCTCCTGTTCCGGGGAGAAGGGGGTCGCTTGGATTTGTTCCATAATCAGGTTGCTCCTTTTCGCTCAATGAATGGAATTGAGAGACAGACAGTGAAGGATGGCCTGAGCCGCTCCGTCCTGCCCGTTGTGTCCTGTAACATATTGGGCGGCCGCTTTTACTGGGTCCGGGGCGTTGCCCATGGCGATGGGATAGCCCACTGCCTGGAGCATGCCCAGGTCGTTGGCGCTGTCGCCCACGGCGGCGCACTGGGACAGAGGAACGCCGTACAGCATGGCCAGCAGGGCCAAGGCCCGGCCCTTATGTACTCCGTCAGCCACCAGCTCGAAGTCGTGGTCGCTGGAGGAGGTAAGGCTGACGCCGGGCAGGGCGGCCAGCTCCTTCAGGGGGTAGGCGGCGGGATTGCCGTCCCCGTGGAGCTTGGTGAGGGGGAGGTCATGACGGCGGAGGTAGTCCGCTGGATTTTCCGTGACGATGGCGCTTTCGTGGAAGGCGGGGGAAGGGAAGGTTTGCAGCAGGCAGTCCCGGGAATAGGGATCCAGCAGAATTTCCTCCCCCGCAAAGACCATCAGCTGGATGTTCCGGCCCAGACACAGCTCCAGAGCGGGTAGGGCGGAGGCGGGGGGAATATCCCAGCGGCGGATGTGGTATCCGGTCTCGCCGTCGGCCAGCACGCCGCCGCCCAGACAGACGGCCAGCTTGTCACAGCCGGCTTCCCGGATGTAGCGCACGGCCTCCGGCACGGCGCGTCCGGTGCTCAGCACCACACGCACACCGGCGGCCCGGGCGGCGGCCACCGCGTCCCGGGTGGCCTGGGTGACCTGTCCGGCGGGATCCAGAAGGGTGCCGTCCAGGTCCAGGGCGATCAGTCGTATCATGAGAAATGTACCTCGCAGGATGGTAAAAGATAGGAAAACCGGGAATCAGCCCAGCCCCAGGAGAAGGCCTACCGTGTGAACCACAAAGGCGGCGGCATAGGCGATGCCGATCTGCCACAGGATGGAAAACAGCGTCCACTTCAGGCTGTTCATCTCCCGGGCCAGGGTGGAGACCGCGGCCACACAGGGGACATACAGCAGGATGAACACCAGCATGGTAAAGGCGCTGAGGGGGGTGAAGCCCACCATGGCGGCAGCCACCTGGCTGCCGGCGGCGGTGAGGGAGAAGCCGTAGAACATGGACAGGGAGGACACCACCATCTCCTTGGCGATCAGGCCGGTGAGCAGGGCCACCGTCGCCTGCCAGAAGCCGAAACCCAGGGGGGCAAAGACGGGGGCGATAAAGCCGCCCAGGACGCCCAGCATGGACTGGGAGGTGTCGTCCACCATGGTGAGAGAAAAGGAGAAGTTCTGCAGCAGCCACAGAATCACCGACATCAGCAGGATCAGGGTGCCCGCCTTCACCAGAAAGCCCTTCACCTTCTGCCATACGTGGGAGGAAATGTTTTCCAGAGAGGGGAACCGGTAAGGGGGCAGCTCCAGAACGAAGGGGGCCGGCTCGCCGGAAAACAGGGTGCGCTTGAAGATCAGGCCGGAGAGGATGCCCATGACCATACCGATGACGTAGAGGGAGAACACGGCCAGACCGGCCCAGGGTCCGAAGAAGGCGCCGGCGATCATACCGTACACAGGCAGCTTGGCGGAGCAGGACATGAAGGGCACCAGAAGGATGGTCATGCGGCGATCCTTCTCATTTTCCATGGTGCGCGCGCCCATGATGGCGGGGACGGAGCAGCCGAAGCCCATAAGCATGGGAATAAAGGCCTTGCCGCTAAGCCCAAACCGCCGCAGCAGCCGATCCATGATGAAGGCGGCCCGGGACATGTAACCGGAGTCCTCCAGGAAGGACAGGAAGAAAAACAGCAGGGCGATCTGGGGCAGGAAGGACAGCACACCGCCCACGCCGGAGATAATACCGTCGCACACCAGGCTGATGAGCACCGTGGAGACGCCGGCGGCGGTCATGCCTGCCCGCAGTGCGTCGCTGCCCAGCTGGATGAAGGTTTCCACCCAGCCCTGGAGCCAGGAACCGAAGGGGCCGAAGGTGATGACGAACATCACCAGCATGGCGCAGAGGAACAGGGGCAGAGCGGTGTACTTTCCGGTCACCACCCGGTCAATCCGGTCGGTGAGGGTGGGCTGGTCGGCCTTGGCTCCCTTGGTTACGGAGTGCTCCACCACCCGCTGGATGAACTGGTAGCGGCTGTCGGCAATCAGGGTCTCCCGATCTCCCAGGTCGCTGGAGGCTTCGTATTCGGCGATGATCTCATCCAGGCGCTCCCGGACGTGACCGGGGAGCTGAAGGGCCTGCTGCACCACCTCGTCTCCCTCCAGCAGCTTGATGGAGGCCCAGTGGGCAGGCAGACCGGCGGCATAGGCGTAGTCATGGATCAACTGGCCCATGCGGTGATGGATATCGTGGGTGAAATCGTCGTACAGGTCGTCGGGCTCGAAGGTGTAGCCAATGTGCATCTGGCGGTGGGCCACCTCCAGCAGCTCCTCCAGCCCCTGGCCGCTTTTGGCTACGATGGGAACCACAGGGACGCCCAGCTCCCGGGAAAGGCGGGCCAGGTCAATGTGGTCGCCCCGTGCCTCCACCTCGTCCATGAAATTCAGGGCCAGTACAAGAGGGCGCTCCAGCTCCAGCAGCTGGACGGTGAGGTACAGGTTGCGCTCCAGGTTGGTGGCGTCCACAATGTTCAGCACGGCGTCGGGCGTCTCGCCAATGATAAAGTCCCGGGCCACGATCTCCTCCATGGAGTAGGGGGACAGGGAATAAATGCCGGGCAGATCCACCACCGTCAGCTCCCGGTCGCCCAGATGGGCTGTCCCCTCCTTCTTCTCCACCGTTACGCCGGGCCAGTTGCCCACATATTGGTTGGAGCCGGTCAGGGCGTTGAACAGGGTGGTCTTTCCGCAGTTTGGGTTGCCCGCCAGAGCCACCCGCATGGTACGGGTGTCATGGGCGCCGTGGTCATAGTCCCGGCCGTGTTGCTCCAGCTCGTGGACGTGATCCTGAAGCTGGCGGCGCTTGCGCTCCGGATCGGCCTCCGGGGCCTTAGGACGGGGAACGCGCATCGGCTCTCCCATCTGAATCTGGGCAGCATCATCCTTTCGCAGGGAAAGGGAATAGCCCCGGAGGGATACCTCCATGGGATCCCCCAAAGGGGCGATTTTCGTCACCTTCACCACGGTGCCGGGGGTCAGACCCATGTCCACCAGGCGGCGCTTCACCGCCCCGGACTGGTTGCCCACAGACAGGATCATGCCGCTTTGACCCGGAGCCAACTGCTGAAGGGTTTTCGGTTGTGTGGTTTGCATCTGTGCCATTGAAGAGAACATCTCCCAGTTATCCCGCATCCTTCGATGGGGAAAAACCAAATATGAATTCAAATTATTCTACTACCAAAAAGGCAATCAATGCAAGATGGGGGCAAAATTTTCCCGTTCCTCCCATCCGCGGGAGAAACAGGCACAGGCTTGCGGCTGGGAGGAAAGTGTGGTAGAATGCACCCGTAGGACGGCGGGTGCCGGAAGGGCTGCCGATCCTGCTGAAATCGGGTACATCATCGAGGAGGAATTTCTGTGTCTGGGGACCAAATATGGCCCATTCTGTTTGGTATCAGCTTGATCGGCAACGTGATCCTGCTGTGGAAGCCGGTTATGCGCCGGCTGAAACGGGGAGAGAGCGAGGAACTGGCCGACGAGATCATGGCTATGGTGGAGGAAGGCGAGGAAGCCGGTGCCATTGAGCAGAACGAGAAGGAATTCATCGCAAATATCTTTGAGTTTAACAGCATTACCGCGGAGGATGTGATGATCCACCGCACGGACATGGTGGCCCTGTCCCTGGATGACGACGACGAGACCATTCTGTCCACCATCCAATCCTCCGGCCTGTCCCGCTTCCCGGTATATAAGGAGGATGTGGACGATATTGTGGGTATCCTGTCCACCCGGGACTACCTGCTCAACAGCCGCCTGCCTCAGCCCCAGCCCCTGGAGAAGCTGCTGCGGCCGGCTTACTTCGTGCCGGAGACGGTCCGGGCCGACGTCCTGTTCCGGGACATGCAGAGCCGGAAGGTACATATGGCTTTGGTGGTGGACGAGTACGGCGGCACCGGCGGCCTGCTGACCCTGGAGGATCTGCTGGAGGAGCTGGTGGGCAATATCTACGACGAGTTCGACCCTCAGGAGGAGCAGGATATCATCCAGACCGGCGAGGGTCAGTGGCGGGTATCGGGTTCTGCCGATCTGGAGGAGCTGGCCCAGGCCATGGGCCTGGAGCTGCCTCAGGAGGAGCTGGAGGAGCTGGACTGCGATACCGTGGGCGGCATGGTCTTTGCCCTGCTGCCCGTGATTCCCGAGGACGGCAGCCGTCCGGTGGTGGAGGCCATGGGCATCCGCGTCCGGGTGGAGGAACTTTGGGACCGGCGGGTGGAGTGGGCCCTGGTGGAACGGGCGGAGACCCCCCAGCCGGCGGAAAAGGGAGAGTAAGCAAAGAGGGGACTGATAGACAGTCTCCTCTTTGTTATGAAGAAAGGGAGAAACAGATGATTCAAGCAGTTTTTCTGGACGTGGACGGTACGCTGCTCAGCTTTCAGACCCATAAAGTGTCTGCCGGGACGCTGCAGGCCCTGGAGACCCTGCGGCAGCGGGGAGTGTGCCTGTTTGTATCCACCGGGCGGCACTACGCCATGCTGGGCGCCCTCCACGGCCTGTTCACCTTTGACGGCTATGTGACCCTCAGCGGCCAATACTGTACCGCCGACGGCCGGGTTATCCACCGCAGCCCCATGTCGCCCCAGGCGGTGGAGGAGCTGGTGGACGCCGTGGAGGCCCACGGCTTCTCCACCATTTTCCTGGAGGGGGAGGATATTTACATCAACCGGGTAGACGACGGGGCGGAGCAGTTCGTCCGGGAGCTTTCCGTCCCTATGCCGCCCATGCGGCAGCCCTCCTATGCCCGGGG
Source organism: uncultured Oscillospiraceae bacterium (assembly GCA_944387225.1). GTDB lineage: Bacteria > Bacillota > Clostridia > Oscillospirales > Oscillospiraceae > Lawsonibacter. Next base: position 30,638 of record CALXDY010000043.1, read on the forward strand.
CCGGGAGCTGTACCAGGCGGTGACCTTCCTGCCCCGGGAACGGGAGGGGGAGCTGCTGGACTGCGCGCCCCATCTGCGAGCCACCCGGTGGCATCCCTGCTTCCTGGATGTGATCCCTCCGGAGGGGGGAAAGGACAAGGGTATCCAGGCCGTGTTGGATTACTACGGGATCCCCTGGGAGAATACCATGGCTATCGGGGACGGAGAAAATGACATCTCCATGATCGCCCGGGCCGGAATCGGCGTGGCTATGGGCAGTGCCAGCCGGGAGGTGTGCCAGGCGGCGGACTATGTGACCGGTACCGTGGATGAGGATGGTGTGGTGGAGGCATTTCGACACTTCCACTTGATTTCTGAATAAAGTTCACAGAAAGTTCTGGATAAATGTTGGTTCACATCGTATAATGTAATAAGAGTAACGTCACGGACGGGAGGCATTGTACATGAAACTTACATTCTTCGGCGCGGCCCACGCGGTGACTGGTAGCTGCCATTGTCTGGAGGTATGCGGACGCAAGTATCTGATCGACTGCGGCCTGCAGCAGGGACGGGATGAACACGACGACAATGCCCTGGACTTCCCGGCCGGTGACATTGAGGCCGTCATTGTCACCCACGCCCACATCGACCATTCGGGGCGGCTTCCCCTGTTGGCCAAGGAGGGCTTTTCCGGCCAGATTTTGACCACCCGGCTGACCGGTCAGCTGCTGTCCATTATGCTGCGGGATTCCGCGTTTATCCAGGAGAGTGACGCCCAGTGGCAGAACCAGAAGGGCAAGCGTGCCGGCCGCCCGCCGGTGGAGCCTCTGTATACCGTGGATGATGCCCAGGCCACCCTGGAGCTGGTGCGGACGGTGGAGTATGGGCAGAAGGTCATTCTGGGCGAGGGGGTAGAGGTGCGGTTCCGGGACGCGGGGCACCTGCTGGGCTCCTCTGTGGCGGAGGTTTGGGCCACGGAAGACGGTGTGACCAAGAAGCTGATTTTCTCCGGCGACCTGGGCAACGTGGATCAGCCGGTGATCCGGGATCCGGAGTTTCTGGACGAGGCGGATTACGTGGTGATGGAGTCCACGTACGGGGACCGGAATCATGAGCCGCCGGAAAGCTATACCCAGGCTTTGGCCCAGCTGATTGATGAGACCTTTGCCAAAGGAGGCAACGTGATTATCCCCTCCTTTGCCGTGGGTCGTACCCAGGAGCTGCTGTACTTCCTGCGGGAGATCAAGGATGAGGGCCTGGTCAAAACATTCCCCTCCTTCCAGGTGTGTGTGGACAGCCCGCTGGCGGCGGAGGCTACCCGCATCTATTCCGGGGACCTGCGGGGCTATCTGGACGAGGAGGCCATTGAGGTCCTTCAGGGCGGGGACAACCTGTTTACCTTCCAGGGACTGACCCTGGTGCAGTCCAGCGAGGAGTCCAAGGCGCTGAACGCCGATAAGACCTCTAAAATCATCATCTCCGCCTCCGGTATGTGCGACGCCGGGCGGATCCGGCACCACCTGAAGCATAATCTGTGGCGGCCGGAGTGCGCCGTGGTCTTCGTGGGCTACCAGGCGGAGGGCTCCCTGGGCCGGCGGCTGCTGGAGGGGGCCAAGTCGGTGAAGCTGTTCGGGGAGGAAATTGCCGTCAAGGCCCGGATTGTCAACTTCAAGGGGCTGTCCTCCCACGCCGACCACGACCATCTGCTGGCCTGGATCGACCATGTGAAGCCCACTCCCCAGCAGGTGTTTGTGGTGCACGGCGACGGCCCGGTGAGTGAATCCTTCGCCCAGGAGCTGAACCAGGCGGGAATCCCCGCCCACGCCCCCCTGTACCGGGAAATTTACGACCTGTTGTCCAACCAGATGGTGGAGCAGGGCGTGGTGCTGGAGCCCAAGCGCGTGACCGGCGGCGCCGGAGCGGGCTCCCCCGCCTATGTCCACCTGCAGGAGGTGTCCAAGCAGCTGGAGGCTCTGGTGGGCCGCAGTCGGGGCCGCTCCAACAAGGATCTGGCCAAGCTGGCCGATCAGATCCGCCTGCTGATGGAACAGTGGGAGGAGTAATCTACAGAACAATTATGGAGAGAACTGCATCATGATCATGCAAGAGCTGAACATCAGAGAGCTGAAACAACAGGCGCGCCAGCGGATGAAGCAGGCCGTCCCCCACTACGCCTGGATGACCCTGGCATACCTGGCCCTGACCACCGGTTTGTCCTCCGCTCTGGATGTCGCCATGGGCGGCGGCGCCGTGACCAACCTGTACTACGCCAACTTCATGCCCCTGTTTGCCAACCTGCTGCTGACGCTGCTGGGCGTTGTGCTGGCCTTTGGGTACAAGTGGTGGTCGCTGCGGCTGTACCGGGGGCAGGATACCGACTGGGGCAACCTGATCGACGGCTTTTCCATGGCGGGCCGTGTGGTTTGGATGGAAGTGCTGATTCTGCTGCGTATCGTGGGATGGGCCATGCTGGGCAGTATCGGCATCGCGATGCTGGTGGTGCCCCTCTCCCTGCTGGACAGCGTGGGCTTTGTCTGGTTGTCTGTCCTGTTATTGGTGGGGGTTATTGTGGCCTTCTGCATCTGGCTTACATACCGGTATGCCCTGGCTCCCTATCTGCTGATGGATCACCCCCAGCAGGGAGCCTCCCGGGCGGTGGTGGAGAGCGTGTTCCGGATGAAGGGCTTCAAGTGGCAGATGTTCAAGCTGGACCTTTCCTTCCTGGGCTGGTATCTGCTCAACTGGATCATCAGCATGGTGGTGCTCTACCCCTTTGTGGGGCAGGCCCTGCAAGAGCTGCTGCCCATACTGGGCACCCTGACCGACCCTCAGGCAGCGATTATGGCGGTGGTGAACAGCAACATGGTGGGTAATCTTCTGTCTACCCTGGCTACCTTCCCGCTGCTGGTTTGGCTGATGCCCTACCACAGCCTGGCCACAGCCGGGTTCTATTTCCAGCGCAGTCAGATGCAGGACAACGAGGCTCCCTTCTCTCCCTGGGAGACCTGAACCGGTTTTTAAGCCGGCCGGAATGGCATTCATTCCGGCCGGCTTCGACGTAAAATAAAAAAATAAAAATGGGGGTTGACTTTTTTTCGCAGGGCGGCTATAATAACACCTGTCCTTGCGGCACGGAAGTAAAATGCCGGTGACAGACAATTGAAATAGCGGGATTGTGTAAGGGTAGCACGACAGACTCTGACTCTGTTTGTGAGGGTTCGAATCCTTCTCCCGCTGC
>CALXDY010000044.1 GCA_944387225.1 uncultured Oscillospiraceae bacterium
ACCCGCTTCGCTGGGCTTCCGTGGGGTGCCCCAGGAGCTGCCCAGAGCAGCATTCCAGCCCCGGGGCCCCATTTGATTTTACATCCTCGGGCGAAGTAAATTCGCCCTGCGGCAAGGTTTGCTGCGCCAACGCTTGGCCGCGCCTGCGGCGCGGCGCGCTTCCGCTCACGCGGCGGCGCCTGTCACAATCAGGCGTCCAGCAGGCAAGCCACACCGGGCAGCTCCTTGCCCTCCATAAACTCCAGGCTGGCGCCGCCGCCGGTGGAGATATGGGTCATCTTGTCGGCATAGCCCAGCTGCTGCACGGCCGCGGCGCTGTCGCCGCCGCCGATGATGGTGATGGCGCTGCTCTCGCTCAGAGCCTGAGCCACAGCCTTGGTGCCGGCGGCAAAGGCGGCAAACTCAAACACGCCCATGGGGCCGTTCCAGATCACGGTGCCCGCGTCCTTCACCGCCTCAGCATAGGCGGCGATGGCCTTGGGGCCGATATCCATGCCCATGCAGTCGTCGGGAATATTCATGCTGTCCACCAGGATGGGCTCAGCGTCGGCAGAAAACTCCTTGGCGCAGATGGTGTCCTCAGGCAGCAGCAGCTTCACGCCCTTGGCCTTGGCCTTCTCCATCATCTCGTTGCAGTAATCCAGCCAGTCCTCCTCCAGCAGGGACTTGCCTACCTTACCGCCCTGAGCCTTCAGGAAGGTATAGGTCATGCCGCCGCCGATGATGATGGTGTCGGCAATCTCCAGCAGATTGTTGATCACGCCGATCTTGGAAGAGACCTTGCTGCCGCCCAGGATAGCCACCAGGGGACGCTTGGGGTTGGCCAGAGCACCGCCGATGATCTCCAGCTCCTTCTGGATCAGGAAGCCGCTGACGGCGGGCAGGTAGTCGGCCACACCGGCGGTGGAGGCGTGAGCACGGTGGACGGCGCCGAAGGCGTCGGACACATAGACCTCAGCCATGGAAGCCATGGCCTTGGCCAGCTCGGGATCGTTCTTGGTCTCGCCGGGCTCAAAGCGGGTGTTCTCCAGCAGCATGATCTGGCCGGGCTGGAGAGCGGCGGCCTTGGCCTGGGCGTCAGGGCCCACCACGTCCTCAGCCATGATAACTTCCTTGCCCAGCAGCTCGCTCAGACGCTTGGCAACAGGCTTCAGGCTCAGCTCAGGCTTCACCTCGCCCTTGGGCTTGCCCATGTGAGAGCAGGCAATCACGGCAGCGTTCTGATCCAGCAGATACTGGATGGTGGGCAGGGCGGCACGGATCCGCTTGTCGTCGGTGATGACGCCGCTGCCGTCCTTGGCCATGGGCACGTTAAAATCGCAGCGCAGCAGCACCTTCTTGCCGGCCACGTCGATGTCTTTTACAGTCTTCTTATTGTAGTTCATGGAAAAGCTCCTTTCTGTTATACAACATGGAATGGAACAAACTAGGTTATTCGCCGTTGGGAGACGTCTGCCGTCCCATCTCCCCTGTCCCGGACAGGCCGGGGAAGCCCTGCTGCCGCAGCGCCTCATAGGTCAGGACGGCCACGGAGTTTGCCAGGTTCAGGCTGCGTGCGTCCTCCCGCATAGGGATTCGGATACATCGCTCCCGGTGGGCCTGACGGAACCACTCCGGCAGTCCCGCCGTCTCCTTTCCGAAGAACAGGCAGCAGTTCTCCCGAAAGACGGCCTGGGTATAGTCCATGGGGGCCTTGGTGGTAGCCAGCCACAGATCCGGCTGCGGATTTGCCTGAAAAAATGCATCCAAATTCGGATAGACATGCACATCCACCATGGGCCAGTAATCCAGCCCTGCACGCTTCACCGCCTTTTCGCTGATATCAAAGCCCAGCGGCTCAATTAAATGCAGTCGGCTGCGCGTAGCGGCACATGTGCGGGCAATATTGCCGCAATTCTGGGGGATTTCCGGTTCCACCAGCACAATATTCAGCACATTGTTTCCCCCCTTCGCACCGGCTATCATTGTAGTCCAAACAGCAGAGAAATTCAACTATAAAATGCGTAAAAAATTACAAAAAAATAAATTTTTTCGTAAATCCTCCCAATTGGAACAATGCTTTGTTGGATTAACAGATTAACACCCGTTCTTCCCCGCCTCTTTCCGGCATAGTGACCAAGCATTTTACCAACTTCCCTTTTTTTCACAGCCGCCCCCTTTGAATCTTGCATCCGCTGCCACCTCACCCCACCATTTTACATATTCTTTCTTTTTCCCTTCTTTTCCGCCCCGGCCCTATTGCATTCCGATTGGAATTATACTATAGTTAAGGAACGGAGTCTGTTTTCAGACCACCGGAGTAATGAGAAAGAAGGAAACATCATGAGCAAGCAAACATGGCGGAAGCGCTTGGCAAGCGGGTTGTTGTCCGTATGTCTGGCTATGTCCGTTCTTCCGGTCGTTGGCCGGGCCGCAACCGCCACCAACGACCTGAGACGGCACTGGGCCGCCCCTGTCGTATATACGCTGATGCAGGATAATATCATCACCGGCTATTCCGACCGTACCTTCCGGCCCAACCAGGCCGTTACCCGCGAGGAAGCAGTAGCCCTGCTCAATGCCATTCTGGATCGGAAAGCTCTGGGCTGGAACCTGTCTGTAGGTTCTCCCGACATCGCCATCCGCTATTCCGACCTGTCCTCCAGCTGGGCAAAGGAGCAGGTTGACGAGTTTGCCAGACTGGGCATCGGGCTGGATCCTGTCAACGGCTGCTTCCTGCCCACCAAGGCACTCACCCGGGGCGAGGCTGCCATCCTTACCAACCTGATCGTCTGCCGCTGGTCCAATGCCTTCTCCCTTTTCGCTACCGCACCTGCCACCGGTTTTGCTGATATGGTGAACCATCCCGCCCGCCAGGCTGTGGAGCACCTGCAGCAGCTGGGCGTGCTCAGCGGAAAGACCGAGTCGGCCTTCTGCCCCGACGACACCATCACCCGTGCGGAGTTCTCTGTCATCCTGCTTCACCTGTCCGGCAAGGAGCTGCTGACCGATGTGCAGTATGATCCCCTGCCCACCCGCACCGTTATCGACGTGCCCTACATCAGCCAGGTCTATCCCGTGGCCGCTTGGGTCGGCTGCGAGCCCACCTCCCTGCTCATGGGCCTGAAGGGTAAGGGCTACGCTCAGGATGTCACCCTCACCCAGTTCCTGGACAACCTGCCCAAGGCTGAGACCAACCCCGCCAAGGGCTTCGTGGGCTCCCCCTACCAGCCCAGTGAGACGCTGCGTACCACCATCTACCCCGCACCTCTGGCGGAGTACGGCCGCACCTACGGCGCTAACACCGTGGACTTCTCCGGCCAGTCTGTGGAGGCCCTGCAGGAGGAGGTGCTTCTGGGGAACCCCGTGGTCATTTACGTCACCCTGTACTGGAAGACCCCCTACTACCGCAACTTCAACATTGACGGCACCACTCAGAGCCTGCTGCGGAACAACCACGCTGTGCTGGTCTGCGGCTACGACCAGAGCACCGACCAGTATTACATCGCCGATCCCTACAACATCAACGATCGGTATCACGACTACTTCTACTGGATTGACGCCGACATCCTGGAGCCCCTGTATATGGTGCGCCAGCATGCGGTTGCCGTGCGCTGATCCTGCCTTCACCGGGGGACGGGCCAGGCCCGTCCCCCGATTTTTTATTTCCCTTCTTTTTGTGAAAAAAGGGGTTGACATCGTTCATCCGTTGTGATAAGATAATCAAGCAGTCGATGAGACCGGTAGCCACCCCTACCTGCCGGAGTGGCGAAATTGGCAGACGCCCGGGACTTAAAATCCCGTGGGAGCAATCCCGTGCCGGTTCGATCCCGGTCTCCGGCACCATATATCGCGGGGTAGAGCAGTTGGTAGCTCGTCGGGCTCATAACCCGGAGGTCGTAGGTTCAAGTCCTGCCCCCGCAACCAAAAAGTCGCTGAAATCACATGATTTCAGCGACTTTCTTTTTTCTCTCTGTCTATTTTCTTCCCTATATAGTATAATAAAGTCAGTCGTTTGGCTGGATCTCTCCCCAACCATAGCACCGCAGTCATGCATAGAAGGAGGTAATAAGATGAAGCAGTACATAAAAAAATTAGGCAATTGCTTATGTGTTCTTCTTCTGGGCGGCATTCCTGTGTTTTTCGTTTGGATGTTTCTGCTCCTTTATGGTGTCCCCCTCTATGTGTCCTATGCGGTCACCTTTCTGGGACTGGCGGGGCTGCTTGCTCTGTGTTTCGGGATCTTCCTGGAACCGCGAGGAAAAAAGGCTGTAAAGCTCGTTTATCTGGGCCTGTGTGTGGCAGCTGTGGCATATGTTGGTCACGGCATCTGGCGGGATCACATTCCTACCATGGATGACCGACTGCAGATGCTCTGGCAATACCAGCCAAATTCCCCCGACACGAAAGCCGTCCGCTTGAACGAGGAACCCACATTGAAACTTGACAACAGTCCCCTCCTGCCCAGTATGGACGGCGCCACCGCCTTGTACCCCGTATATGCCGCTTTTGCCCAGGCTGTCTATCCAGACAGAGAATATCCTTTGTACGAGGACTATGATGTAGGTACCGTGGCTTGCACCAACACGGTGGGCGCGTATCAGCGGCTCATCAACCGAGAGGTGGACGTGATTTTTGCCGCAGCGCCTTCCCAGGCGCAGATGGACGACGCAAAAGCGGCGGGAATGGAACTCCACATGACGCCCATTGGCCGGGAGGCCTTTGTGTTCTTTGTGAACAGCAGAAACCCGGTGGAGAATCTGACTCTGGAACAGGTAAAAGGGATCTACTCAGGTAAAATCACCAACTGGAATGAAGTCGGCGGAAAAAACCAGTCCATCCGGGCGTTTCAGCGCGCGGAGAACAGCGGCAGTCAGTCCGCCCTGCAGCGTCTCATGGGAGATACTCCCATTGTGGAGCCGGAGCGTGAAGATGTTGTGGCCGACATGGGCGGCATCATTTCTCAGGTGGCCAGCTATCGAAATTACAAAAATGCCATTGGCTTTTCCTTTCGATACTACTCCACACAGATGGTGGCGAACAATCAAATCCGCCTGTTGTCTTTGGATGGTGTCCCTCCTACCACGGAAACCATCCTGGACGGCAGCTATCCCATCTCCAGTGCGTTCTATGCGGTCACCGCCTCCCCAATTGGTCAGCCCGCTCCGGAAAGCCGTAATCCCCAGTTGGCCGCTTTACTGGAGTGGATTCTGTCTCCGCAGGGTCAATGGATCATTGAAGAGACGGGCTATGTGGGTCTTAATCCATAAGCGCGCAAATCGGACACCGGCAAAGGGCCGGGACGGAAATCAGATTCCGTCCCGGCCCTTGCTTCCATTCCATTATTGTGCCAGCTGGCTGAACTTCTGCAGCGTCACCGCCGCCTGAGCTCTCGTGACCTGGCTCCGGGGACTGGAGGCGGCATCGCCGTCCATGATCCCCTGCTCCACGAACCAGGCCATGGCCTGCCGGGCCCAGCTGCTGATACCGGCATTGTCCATATCCACGGAGGCATCGGGGCTGCCCCCATATCGCCACAGCATAACGGCCAGCTGCTCCCAGGTGACAGGGTCATAAGGGCCAAACCGCCCGCCCCCGTAGCCGCCTGCGACGCCCTCACCGGCCGCCCAGCGGACAGCCTCACCGTACCAGGCCTCCGGATTCACATCCGTGAACGCCATCCGATAGTTGACCACCGGGCTGCCCGCCATGCGCCAGAGGCTGACGGTTACTGCGGCGCGGGATACGCCCATATCGGGACTGAACATACCGTCGCCGGTGCCGCTCATCAGGCCGGCGGTATAGACATAGTTCACTCCGTCGTAGTACCAGCTGTCCGCCGCCACGTCGGTGAAGGGCAGCCCGGCTGTGCCGGAGGCGAAGCTGCAGTACGCCATGCCGTCCAGCATGTGGCTGACAACGGTCTCAGCCACAAAAGGCGAGCCGTCCACAGCCGCCGCACCATCCTGCTCCGCGCCTGCGGTTACCGCGATCTGCCAACCGGCCCGGGGCGCGGCGACGATGTTGCCTTCCTCAGAGCCAATGCCGGCTCCCTTGCCGGTGGCGGTGACCTGGCCGCCTGCGACGGTAATGTCGTTGTATTTCGTGTAGAGCCCATAGGCGCCATCTTCGGCAGCGGTGGCTATGACTGTGCCGTCTTTGATGTTGATGCTGGTGCGGGCATAGATGCCGTAGCCGTTCTCATCCAAAGTGGTGGCGTTGACCACGCCTCCTTCGATGTCGATGGCGCCCTCGGTGGCGCTGTGGGTAAAGATGCCGGCATAGCCGCCGGTGGCGGTGACCGCGCCGCCCGTGATGACAGCCCCGTCGAAGGAATCAATGCCGTACCTGTAGCCATATTCTCCCATGGCGGCGGAAGTAAGTTCTCCGCCGGTAATGGTGAGCCGGCCGGAGCCAAAGACATACATGCCGCACACACTCTCGATACTGGAGACGTTACCATAGCCCGTGGTCGTGATCTTGCCACCGGAAATGGTGCAGTCGCCGTAGATATAGATTCCGTAGGCCACATCGGGCTCCTCGGAGAAATAGGTGAAGTTGCCGGTGGCCACAGAGGTCACCTCTCCCCCTGAGACGGTCAGGTCACCGGTATAGAGGGAGATACCGGAGGAGCCGCCCTCCGCCGTTATCTCACCGCCGAGGATCATGATGTTGCCGTCATGGGAAGTAACGGCGTCATAGCCGCCCACAACATGGAGAGTGCCGCTGCCGGAAATCGTAAGATCCTCCATGGCGGAAATGCCGTTGCTGAGTTCGACTTCACCGTTGGTGTCAGGGCCGGTGACCACGTTCTCTCCTACAAGAACCACTTCAAGGTCGCCGTCGCGGAAAACGGCAGTGCTGTTGGCATCGCCGGAAGTATCCACGTATGAGTATCCGCCGGTGATATTGGCGTCATGGAGGGTAAGCGTCTCGCCGTCCCACTTCACGTTGTAGTGCTCCTCGCTGCCGCCGGGCGTCACCGTTCCGTTCCCGTCCGTGGTCGCGTAGGCGGGTTCGTCCGCGCTGCCGGTGAGTTCCGTTCCGCCCACATAGACCTGGAAGCCGGCATCTGCCGCCAGCACCGTTGTGGGCAGCAGAGCCAGCATCAGGGACAGGCTGACTGCCACAGCAAGCGGCCGCGTTTTCATCCATTTCATCGTTCTTTGCCCCCTTTTCGAATATTCTGTTGTTGTATCCCGTCCAGCAGGATCACCTTTTCCCGGTTGGAAAGCCCCTCCGTTGTCTGTTCCCTACCTCCTCCCCTCTTTTTTATGGCTCCCGCTCCGTGGTTTTGTACATTTTTACTTTACCATGAAAATGAGTTTTTGTCACTACCTGCTAAATAGGATAAAATCGATCCCACCCACGATTTCCTCCGCCGTCTGTCCTTAGCCGGAATTTGGATATCTATTTACCAAAATTGAGAATATTGAATTTTTCTGTTCCACTTTTCCAATAAAGTGGTATACTGACAGGGAGATGGTTACGCAGCCATGACGCCGCCCGGTTCCCCGTCCCGGTGACCGTGGGGAAGTCCTGCCGCTGCTTTTGCGAAAGCCGTCATCAATCGGAAGGGAGAATTACTACTTATGAAAAACGCGATTATTACCGGCGGATCCCGGGGGATCGGCGAGGCCATGACCCTGAAGCTGGGCGAGATGGGCTTCAACGTGGTCATCAACTACCGTTCCGACAGTTCCAAGGCCCTGACCGAGGCACTGATCCAAAAGCTCCAGGAGCAGTACGGTGTAAAGGGCTGGGCCGTCCAGGCCGATGTCTCCAAGTATGAGGACTGCGAAAAGCTGGTGGCCGCGGCGGTGGAATACTTCGACGGCCAGATTGATGTTCTGGTCAACAATGCCGGCATCACCAACAACTCCCCTTGGTGTGATCTGAGTCGGGAAAAATACATGTCCGTGCTGGAGACCAACCTGATCAGCGCCTTCCACATGTGCCACTTCGTGGTGCCCTACATGGTGAAGGCGGGCAGCGGCTGCGTGGTGAACACCTCCTCCATCGGCGGCCTGATGGGCGTGGCCAATCAGGCTGATTACTGCGCCTCCAAGGCCGGCCTGATCGGCATGACCCGTGCCCTGGCCATGGAGTTCGGAAAGCAGAACATCCGCTTCAACTGCATCTGCCCCGGCATGATCTGGACCGACATGCTCCGGGGGGTCAACCAGGACGAGGTAGCCGCCCTGAAAATGGGCATCCCCATGGGTGAGATCGGCGACACCGACGACATCGCCCTTGCCCTGGAGTTCCTCATTAAGGACAAGTACATGACCGGCCAGTACATCTCCCCCAACGGCGGCATCTACATGCCCTAATCCGCTTTCCCCGCAGAACCAATGGAAACAGCCGGCGCCGATCCGCCCCAGTGGCGGCCGGCGCCGGCTTTCCGTTTAAAGAAGGCCGAACAGGAGAAATCCCACGGTATTGATGGCGAAGTTGGCAAACATGTGGCAGGCCCAGGAGGTATAGATGTTCTCCCCGGTCTCGTTCAGCCAATTGAAGATGCAGCCCCCCACGAACAGACCGGCAAAGAGGATGGCCAGCACCCACCAGTCAAACATCCCCAGCAGCATCCCTCCGTGGTACAGGGCAAACATGGCCGGGCTGAACAGGTAGGCTACCCTTCTGCCCACGTGCCGTTTCAGGGTGAGGAAGCCGAAGCCTCGGAAGAAAAATTCCTCCAGGAAGGAATTCATCAGGGAGATATACAGGGAGACATACAGGAAGGTGTCTCCCGTGATCCCGTGATTTTCCCGCAGGGTATTGGTGACGTTGTCAAAGGAGACAAAGCCCCGGGTGAGGAAATAGCCCCCCAGGATGACACCGTAAACCACCAGTCCCACCAGGATGGCCCGGGCCATGGTCTCCCGTCTGGGGAAAAACAACTTTTTGAAGTTTGGGAATTCCTCCCGGAACAGCAGGAAGTACCCCATGGGGATGACCAGAAAACAGAAAATTTTCACCGCCACCTTGGGAGCGTAGGCGGGCTTGAGGACGGCGTCCACCAGACTTACCCCCAGAGACAGGAGGGCCACCGCGGCCACGATGTATAAAATCTGCATCTTTTCCCTGTTTCTCACGGCTTTCGTCCTCCTAACCGGGATTTTAGGACAGTTTACCACGCCCGTCTTTCCGGCGCAAGGCCTCCTCTCCCCCGCCGGTTTCCATTTTCCCGGGGGATTGACAAGTTTCCCCATCGGGAGTATACTTGCCTCAATTGAATCAGAATCTTCAGGGCGGGGTGCAATTCCCCACCGGTGGTACAGCCCACGAGCCGCAAGGCATGATTCGGTGTGATTCCGAAGCCGACAGTATAGTCTGGATGAAAGAAGATGACATAACCGCGGGGGGTGGCGCCTCCCGCGCCTGTGGGTCGGCTCTGGAATGATATTCATTCCGGGGCTTTTTTCATACAGCCGGCCCAGGCCCCGCCGCCGTTTTGTTTCGCCCTGAACCTTCCGTTCAGGGTACTTTTTTTCCACGGAGGCGGAAGTATGAACGATCAAGACTACATGCTCCGGGCCCTGGAGCTGGCGAAACGTGGGGCGGGCCGAACCAGCCCCAACCCCATGGTGGGCGCGGTCATTGTAAAAAACGGCAGAATCATCGGCGAGGGCTACCACCAAAAATGCGGGGAGGCCCACGCCGAGCGCAACGCCCTGGCCGCCTGCCGGGAGGATCCGGCGGGCGGGGATCTGTACGTCACCCTGGAACCCTGCTGCCACCATGGCAGGCAGCCCCCCTGCACCCAGGCCATTCTGGACGCAGGGATCACCCGGGTGGTGGTGGGCTCCGGCGACCCCAATCCCCTGGTGGCGGGAAAGGGGCTGGAGCTGCTCCGCAGCCACGGTCTGCAGGTGGAGACCGGGGTGTGCAAAGAGGCCTGCGACCGGCTCAACCGGGTGTTTTTCCACTACATCCAGACCGGGCGGCCCTACGTGGTGATGAAATACGCCATGACCATGGACGGAAAAATCGCCACCCGGACCGGCGCTTCCCAGTGGATCACCGGGGAAGAAGCCCGGGAACAGGTGCACCGGGATCGGAACCGGTATTCCGCCATCCTGGTGGGGGTGGGCACGGTGCTGGCCGACAATCCCCTGCTCACCTGCCGGATGGAAGGGGGCAGGAATCCCCTGCGGATCGTCTGCGACACCCGCCTCCGCACCCCATTGGACAGCCAGATCGTCCGCACCGCCGGTGAGATCCCCACCCTACTGGCCACCTGCCGGGGTGAGCCGGAGGGGATCGCCCCCTACCAGGCGGCGGGATGCCGGGTGTGGACGCTGCCGGAGCGGAACGGCCATGTGGATCTGGACGCCCTTATGGCCCGGCTGGGGGCCGAGGGTGTGGACAGCGTGATACTGGAGGGGGGCGGACAGCTGAACTGGTCGGCCCTGGAGCAGGGCGTGGTTCAGCTGGTGCAGGCCTATGTGGCTCCCAAGCTCTTCGGCGGCAGCCAGGCCAAATCCCCCATCTCCGGCCTGGGGGTGGAGCTCCCCGCCCAGGCGGTGACGCTGAAAAACACCACGGTCACCCAGCTGGGTGAGGACTTTTTGCTGGAAAGCGAGGTGGAACCCTGTGTTCACCGGGATCATTGAAGAGGTCGGCGTCATCCGGGCCATCCGGCGGGGCGTCCATTCGGCGGTGCTGTCCATCGGGGCGGAGCTGGTGCTGTCCGACCTGAAAATTGGGGACAGCGTGGCGGTCAACGGGGTATGCCTCACCGCCACCGGCAAGGACGGAGGCGGCTTTACCGCCGACGTGATGCATGAGACCCTGAACCGCTCCTCCCTGGGAGCCCTGACAGTGGGCAGCCATGTGAATCTGGAGCGAGCTATGGCCGCGGACGGCCGCTTCGGCGGTCACATCGTCTCCGGCCACATCGACGGCACCGGAATCATCGCCGCCCTGCGGGCCGACGACAACGCCCTGTGGTACACGGTGAAGGCCGAGCCGGAGCTGCTGCGGCACATTGTGGAAAAGGGCTCCATCACCATCGACGGCATCAGCCTGACGGTGGCCTCTGTGGAACCAGACCGGTTTTCCGTCTCTATCATCCCCCACACCGCCTCCGCCACCATTTTGAGAGAGAAACGGCCGGGAGATGTGGTCAATCTGGAGACCGACATTATCGCCAAATACGTGGAGAAGCTGCTCCAACCGGAGCCCGCTCCCGCCCCCAAAAAGGGGATCACCATGGACTTTCTGCTGGAAAACGGCTTTTAACAGAACAGGAGGACATACAATGGAAGAGCAATTCTGTACCATAGAGGAGGCCCTGGAGGAGCTGCGTGTGGGGCATATCATCCTCACCATCGACGACCCTGACCGGGAGAACGAGGGGGACATGATCTGCGCGGCCCAGTTCGCCACCACAGAGAATGTCAACTTCATGGCCATGCACGCCAAGGGCCTGATCTGTACCCCCATGAGCGAGGAGGTCGCCGCCCGGCTGGGCCTGGAGCAGATGGTGAAGGTCAACACCGACAACCACTGCACCGCCTTCACCGTGTCCATCGACCACGTGGACACCACCACCGGCATCTCCGCCCAGGAACGGGGCTACACCTGCCGCAAGTGCGTGGATCTGACCACCAAGCCGGAGGATCTCCGCCGCCCCGGCCATGTATTTCCTCTGGTGGCTCGTCGCGGCGGGGTTCTCACCCGCAACGGCCACACGGAGGCCACGGTGGATCTGTGCCGCCTGGCCGGGCTGGCCCAGTGCGGCCTGTGCTGCGAGATCATGCGGGACGACGGCACCATGATGCGCACCGCCGAGCTGCTGGAAAAGGCCAAGGAGTGGGGGCTGAAGGTGGTCACCATAAAGGCCCTGCAGGACTACTGCCGCCGCCATGACAAGCACGTGGTGCGGGAGGCCTGCGCCAAGATGCCCACCCGCTACGGGGAGTTCCAGATCTACGGCTATGTCAACGACCTGACCGGGGAGCACCACGTAGCCCTGGTGAAGGGGGACATCGGCGACGGCAAGGACGTGCTGTGCCGGGTACACTCCGAATGCCTCACCGGCGATGTGTTCGGCTCCCGCCGCTGCGACTGCGGGGATCAGCTGGCCGCCGCCATGAAGCAGATCGACCAGGAGGGCCGGGGCGTGCTGCTGTACATGCGCCAGGAGGGCCGGGGCATCGGCCTGATCAACAAGCTGAAGGCCTACGAGCTCCAGGAGGCCGGGCTGGATACGGTGGATGCCAACATCCAGCTGGGCTTCGCCCCCGACCTGCGGGAGTACTGGATCGGCGCCCAGATCCTCCGGGATTTGGGGGTACGGACCATGTGCCTGCTCACCAACAACCCAGACAAGATCTACCAGTTGTCCGACTTCGGCCTGGAGATCGTGGAGCGGGTACCCATTCAGATTGAGGCCACCAAGGACGACCTGTTCTATCTCCGCACCAAGCAGCGCCGCATGGGACACATTCTCAACTATTAAACACCATACATACAGGAGGAATGTAATATGAAAACCTTTGAGGGAAAACTGGTATCCGACCGCATCAAGGTGGGCATCGTGGCCGCCCGATTCAACGACTTTATCGTCTCCAAGCTGGTGGGGGGCTGCGAGGACGCCCTGCTGCGCCACGGCGTCCAGCCGGAGGACATCAGCCTGGCCTGGGTGCCCGGCGCCTTTGAAATTCCCCTGATCGCCTCCAAGATGGCCAAAAGCGGCAAGTATGATGCAGTCATCACCCTGGGCGCGGTGATCCGGGGCAGCACCAGCCACTACGACTATGTGTGCAGCGAGGTATCCAAGGGAGTGGCCAACGTGTCCCTCAACAGCGACATCCCGGTGATGTTCGGCGTGCTGACCACCGACACCATCGAGCAGGCCATCGAGCGGTCCGGCTCCAAGGCGGGCAACAAGGGGGCCGAGTGCGCCCAGGGCGCCATCGAGATGGTCAACTTGATCCGGGCCCTGGAGAGCTGAACCCCTCTGAGACGCAGCCCATCCACTCCCTGCACAGAGCAGGCCCGCCGGGTTCTTCTCCCCCGGCGGGCCTGCTTATCAAGTATTACTTGACTTAATCAAGTAATATGCGTATACTGGATGCAACGAAAAACAAAGGAGGATTCCATCATGTCCTACGCCATCGTCTGCAGCAGCCGCACCGGCAACACTGACCTGCTCGCCCAGGCCCTGCGGGAGGCTCTGCCTGAGGAGGATTGCCTGTATTTCGGCCGCCCCGACCCCGCCGCCCTGGAGGCGGAGCGGATCTATGTGGGATTCTGGACGGACAAGGGTACCTGTGACGAGGATACGGCCCGGTTCCTCCAGACCCTGACCCGTCAGCAGGTCTTCCTGTTCGGTACCGCCGGCTTCGGAGGCTCCCCCGTCTATTTCGACCAAATTCTGGGCCGGGTGAAGGAGCATCTCCCCCCGGAGGCCAGCCTGGTGGGCACCTACATGTGCCAGGGCAAGATGCCCCAGGCAGTGCGTACCCGTTTTCTGGGGATGGAGGACAGCCCCCGGCGCACCGCCATGCTGGACAACTTCGACCGGGCCCTGAGTCACCCGGATCAGCAGGATCTGGACGCCCTCAAATCCGCCGCCCTGCAGGGATGAAAAAAGCGCCGCTTTACAGCGGCGCTTTTTTGTTGGATTAGTCCTGATCCCAGTTGTGGTAGACGTTCTGCACGTCGTCATTGTCCTCCAGGTACTCCAGCAGCTTCTCCATGTTCTTGATGTCCTCCTCGTTGGTGAGGGTGACATAATTCTGAGGCACCATCTGGACGGAAGCCTCCAGGAAGGTATAGCCCTTGCCCTCCAGGGCGGCCACCACATCGTTGAAGGCGTCGGGATCGGTGTAGATCTCAAACACGTCGTCATCCGCCTGCATATCGTCGGCGCCGCACTCCAGAGCGTCCATCATGACGGTATCCTCGTCCAGATCCTCGCTGTCCAGGACGATGACGCCCTTGCGGTCGAAGGACCAGGACACACAGCCGGTAGCGCCCAGGCCCTTGCCGTACTTGTCCAGCAGGTGGCGCACCTCGGGGGCGGTGCGGTTGCGGTTGTCGGTGAGGGCGTCCACGATGACGGCCACGCCGTTGGGGCCGTAGCCCTCGTACACCACGCTCTCGAAGTTGTCGGTGTTGCCGGCGCCCAGAGCCTTGTCGATGGTACGCTTGATGTTGTCGTTGGGCATGTTGGCGGCCTTGGCCTTGGCGATGACGGCGGCCAGGCGGGAGTTGTTGGCGGGATCGCCGCTGCCGCCGGTCTTAACGGCCACGATCATCTCACGGGCGATCTTGGTAAAAATCTGGGAGCGCTTGGCGTCAGCCGCGCCCTTGGTCTTTTGAATGTTATGCCACTTGGAATGTCCGGACATGGTAAAACTCTTCCCTTCTCGGTGGTTTCTATTCTCATTCCTGCCCGCCGCTGAGGGGGCCGGATTGGGAGTCACAGTCTGGTATTATAACACCTTTGTCTGATTTTGACAAGTCGTGGATCAGCGGAACACCTTGCCCTCCTCGTCCAGCACCTCCCGGCGGTGGAAGGTGACGAAGTCGGGGGTAAACTGGGGGTAGGCCTGGCAGAAGGCCGCCCGAATCAGCTCCGGGTTCAGGCCGGGATTCTGGGCCCGGGCCACCACATCCAGGGTGAGGGTGTCGCTTTGGCTTTCCAGGTTCCAGCCCCGGATCAGGGGGATCAGATCCACCTGGGTGAAGCCGGACTTGGCCTTGTTGGATTTCTTCTCCACCACCAGGCTGTCCCGGTGGAGCAGCTCCTGCATGGCGTTTTCCGTCTCCTGGGGGCGGCCCTCGGAGTATTCAAAATTCATGATGTAGTTCAGGTAGGCCAGCTCCTTCAGCTTGCGCTGGGCGGGATAGCACTGGTGCACCACGATGCCCTCGGGCATGGCGGCAGTGAGCCGCCGGGGCACCTCCTCCATCTCCGCACCCCCTACCAGGCCGAACTCCAGAATTTCGCACTGGCTGGAGTAACCCACCGACAAGGGCAGGGCGATGGACACGAAGGGATGGGGATTGAAGCCCTCGGTATGCTTGATCTGGATGCCCGCCCGGGCGAAGGCCCGCTGGAAGGTACGCATCAGATCCAGATGGGAGATATACCGGGCCCGTCCCGTTTTGGAAAACAGCAGACGGTCAGCCATTACACACACCTCCTGTCAGCAGCCGGTTGGCCCCGCAGCCGGAGCACTTGCTGCGGCAGTCCGGCGTGGTCTGGGACTGGTAGCACAGCTCCCGCTCCCGCCACAGGAATCCGGTGGTCACCATGGGATCGATCCGGCACCAGGGGAACACCTCGCTTCTCCCCCGCTCCCGGTGGGCGTAGAAGTCCCCGTCCAGGCCGCAGGCGGCCAGGGCATCCATCCACCGCTGATAGTCAAAATATTCGCTCCATGCGTCAAACTTGGCCCCGTGCTCCCAGGCCCACTCCAGCACATCCGCCAGACGGCGATCGCCCCGGGAGAAGATGGCCTCCAGGTAGCTGGTCTGAGGATCGTGCCAGTTGTAGGTGATGGACTTGTCCCGGCGCAGGGCGTCCCGCAGCAGGTTTACCCGCCGCTGGTACTCCTCCACGGGGAGCTGAGCCTCCCACTGGAAGGCGGGGTGGGGCTTGGGCACAGACCCGGGGGTCGACACGGTGACCCGCACCCCTCTGGCCCGGTTGGGGGTGGACTCCCGCCAGACCTGATAGACCTTCCGGGCCAGGTCGGCGATGCCAAGCACATCCTCATCGGTCTCCGTGGGCAGGCCCAGCATGAAGTAGAGCTTTACCCCGCTCCAGCCGCCGGAGAAGGCGGTGCGGCAGGATTGCAGCAGATCCTCCTCCCGGAGGTTTTTGTTGATGGCGTCCCGCAGACGCTGGGTGCCCGCCTCAGGAGCGAAGGTCAGGCCGCCCTTGCGAACCCGCTGCAGCCGCTGCATCAGGTTCATGGAGAAGGTGTCCGCCCGGAGGGACGGCAGGGACAGGCCGATGTCCCGGGGAGCGCAGTAGTCCAGCAGCTCGTCGCACAGCTCCAGCAGGCAGGGATAGTCGGTGGAGGACAGGCTGGTCAGGGTCATCTCCTGATAGCCGGAATCCTCGCAGGCAGCCTTGCCGTACTCCGCCAGCAGCTTGGGATTGCGGGAGCGGACGGGGCGGTACACATACCCCGCCTGGCAGAACCGGCAGCCCCGGATGCAGCCCCGGAACAGCTCCAGCATCACCCGGTCGTGGACGATCTCGGTGGAGGGGATGATGGTCTTCACTGGGAAGTAGGACTTGTCCATGTCCTCCACCACCCGCTTGCGGACCTGCTCCGGCGCGCCGGAGCCCTCCTTGATCCGCATCTCCTCCAGGGTGCCGTCCTCCTTGTAGACAGGCTCATAGAAGGCGGGGACGTAGATGCCGGGGATCTGAGCGGCGGCCTTCAGGAACTCCTCCTTGGACCAGCCCTCCTCCCGGGCCTGGCGGTAGAGCTGGATGTACTCCAGGGTGACCTCCTCCCCCTCCCCCAGGACAAAGAAGTCGATGAAGGGGGCCAGGGCTCCGGGTTATAGGCGCAGGTGCCCCCCGCCACCACCAGGGGGGTGAGGCCGGGCCGGTGGGCGGAGCGCAGGGGCAGGCCGGCCAGGTCCAACATGTTGAGCACGTTGGTGTAGGCCATCTCGTAC
>CALXDY010000045.1 GCA_944387225.1 uncultured Oscillospiraceae bacterium
GCTTGTACGGCGTTTCCGCCGGGCCGCCTCCGGCGGCCTCAGGGCGTCAGCCCACCGCCTCTCAGCTTTACTTCAATTTCAGCTCTTTTTCCACATCATTCAGGCTGATGGTCAGCATCCGGCTGACGCCCTGTTCCTGCATGGTGACGCCGTACAGCACGTCGGCCTCCTCCATGGTGCCACGGCGGTGGGTGATGACGATAAACTGGGTTTTATGGGACATATCCCGCATATAGTGGGCAAACCGCACCACATTACTGTCGTCCAGGGCGGCCTCAATCTCGTCCATCACCACGAAGGGGGTGGGCCGTACCTTCAAAATGGCGAAATACAGGGCGATGGCCACAAAGGCCTTTTCTCCGCCGGAGAGCAGGGTAATGGTTTTCAGAGCCTTGCCCGGCGGCTGCACCTTGATCTCGATGCCGCAGTTGAGGATATCCTCCGGGTCCTCCAGTTCCAGGGTGGCCGCACCACCTCCGAACAGCTCGATGAAGGTTTGGCCGAAGGCTCCGTTGATGCTCTGGAACTCCCGGGAGAAGATGGTCTTCATCTCTCCGGTGATCTGGCCGATGACCTCTTCCAGCTCGCTCTTGGCCTGCTCCACGTCGTCCCTCTGGTCGGTCAGGTAGGTATACCGTTCGTTTACCCGGTCAAATTCCTCAATGGCCCCCACATTCACGCTGCCCAGGGCGGAAATGGCTTTTTTCAGCTCGGCGATCCGCCGCCCGGCCTTGGGGATGGATTCCAGCTCCACCCGCTGGAGCTTGGCCGCCTCGTGGGACAGCTCATAGTTTTCCCACAGCCGATCCAGCAGCTGCTTCTCCTCCAGGTTGGCCGCTAGTTTTTTCTGCTCCAGCCGGGAGGTCTCGCCGCTGATCTGGAGCAGCTCCTTGTTTTTCTCCTGCCCTGCCCGGGTGGCTTGGGTCCGCTCCCCCTCCAGGGCCAGTTTCTCCTGGTTCAAAGCCTGAATGGCCTGATTGGTCTGGGCAATCTCTTCCCGGAGACCGGCAAGCCGGTTCTCCTTTTCCTGAATTTCCTGGGCGTAGGCCTGGTTCTGGGCCTGGTAATCCCCGATGAGGGCCCGGCTGTTGGCCTGGTCTCCCGCCAGATCCCGGTGCAGACCCTCCAAGTCCTCCAGACTGCGGAGGGTGGTCTCCCGCTCCGCCTCCAAAGCGGAGACGGCTCCGTTCAGCTCCGCCAGCTCCTGGGTCAGGCGCAGGGAGCGCTCCTGTAATTGGGTCTGGCCCCGGAGCTTGGCCTCCGTCTCCTCCTTCAGCGCCGCGGCGCCTCCCTCCAACTCCTGGATGCGGGCACGGGCGTTTTGGGTGTCGGCCTCAATCTCTCCCGACCGGGCCTCCAGACGGCGCAGCTCGTCGGCCAGCTCTTCCCGGCGGCGGAGCAGATCGTCCACCACGCTGCGGCACAGCTTCTGCTGTCCCTGGGCCTCCAGGATGCCGTCTTCCCACTGGCGCAGCTGGGCCTGGGCGGCCTCCAGCTCGTATTCCGCCGCCGTCCGCTCCCGCACGGCCTCTTCCAGCGTTCTGGCAACCTCTTCCCGCCGGGACTCCACCTGCTCCAGGCGCTGGCGCAGATGCTCCAGCTCGTTGGCCCGGCTGAGAATACCCGCGCTGCGGCTGACCGATCCGCCGGTCATGGATCCGCCGGGGTTGAGCACCTGGCCGTCCAGGGTGACGATACGGAATTGATACCGGTACTTCCGGGCGATGGCGATGGCTCCGTCCAGATCCTCCGCCACCGCCACCCGGCCCAGCAGGTTGGAAAAGACCGGCTGGTACCTGGGGTCAAACCGGATCAGCTGATCCGCCACCCCCACAAAGCCCGGCTCCCGGGCCAGCTGCTCCTTCTCCCGGAGCTGGCCCGGTCGGATGGATGCCAGGGGCAGGATGGTGGCCCGGCCGCCGTCCCTGCGTTTCAGGTACTGGATGACCGCCTTGCCGTCCTCCTCCCGATCCACCACCAGGTTCTGCATGGCGCCGCCAAGGGCGGTCTCAATGGCTACGGTGTATTCGTCCGGCACATGGAGCAGCTCCGCCACCGGGCCGTGAACGCCCCGGAGCTGGCCCTTCCGCACCTCGCCCATAACCAGCTTTACCGCCTTGGAAAAGCCCTCCCGGAGCTTCTCCATCTCCTGGAGCATCCCGGCCCGGGCGGACAGCTCCTTCCGCTCCAGCTCCAGACTGTCGTAGGCCTGCCGGGCCTGGGCCTCCTTTTTCTTTCTGCCGTCCAGCCGGAGGGAATAGCCGGAAATGACGTTCTTCTCCTGATCCCGGGCCTCCTGGGCCTGGCGGAGCTTCCCGTCCGCCTCCTTTGCCTGGGCCTGGGCCTCCTCCAGCCGCTGCTCCAGACGGCGCTGCTCCTGGCGGACGGTCTCGTCCCGGTCCAGCACCTCCTGAGCCGCGGCGGCCAGGGCGGACAGCAGCTCCTTGGCCTGGTTGGCGTCGGCGGTTTTCACCGCCTCCTCCCCCCGCAGCCGTTCCAGCTCCTGGGCCAGGATCCCCGCGCTGTCCAGGGCCTGCCGGGCGCTGTCCCCCCGCTGCTTCAGCTCCTGTCTGCGCTGCTCCAGCTGGCCCTCCAGCTCCTCCAGCCGGGCCCGGCTCTGGGCGATCTGACCGGCCAGACTGTCCTGCCGGCCCTCCCGCTGATCCAGTTCCGCCTGGATCCGGGCGGTATTCTCCCGGTTGTGGGCGATGTTGCTGTTGAGCACCGCCACCGCCGACTCCAGCTCCCTGGCGTCCGCCTCCCGGCTCTGCACGGTGAAGCGGAGGCGGTCGGCCTCCACATCCTTTTCCTGCATCTTTTGGGAACAGACCTCCGCGGCACCGAAGGCGGCCTCCACCGCCTTTTCCGTCTCCTCCTTCTGCCGCAGAGCCTCCTTATAGTCGGTCTCCAGCTTGATGCTGCCCGCCCGGTTCTTCTCCAGGCTGTCCAGCCAGACGGAGATCTCCAGCCCCCGCAGCTCGTCCCGCAGCACCAGGAACCGCTTGGCCTTCTGGCTCTGCTCCCGGAGGGGAGCCACCTGGAGCTCCAGCTCCCCGATTTTGTCGTTGATACGCACCAGATTTTCCTCTGTGCGCTCCAGCTTCCGCTCCGCCTCTTCCTTCCGGTGGCGGAAGCGGGAGATTCCCGCCGCCTCCTCAAAGATCTCCCGCCGGTCGGCGGAACGGACGGAAAGGATCTCGTCAATGCGGCCCTGTCCGATGATGGAATATCCCTCCCGGCCCAGGCCGGTGTCCATCAGCAGCTCGTTAATATCCTTCAACCGGACGGAGCGGCGGTTAATATAATATTCACTTTCCCCGGAGCGGTAGTACCGCCGGGTAATCATGACCTCACTCTCCTCCATAGGCAGGCCGCCGTCGGTGTTGTCCAGCACCAGGGAAACCTCGGCATACCCCGTCTGCTTCCGCTTGGCGGTGCCGCCGAAAATCACGTCCTCCATTTTCCCACCCCGGAGGGTGCGGGTAGACTGCTCCCCCATGACCCAGCGGATGGCGTCGGAGAGGTTGGACTTGCCCGAGCCGTTGGGACCCACAATGGCGGTAATGTCCTCCCCAAAGGTCAGCACCGTCTTGTCCGGAAAGGACTTGAACCCCTGCAGTTCCAGCGCTTTCAGATACACTTCCATCCCTCTCCCTCACCCTGCCCGCCGGGGGCAGCAACATATCAGCTTATTTTATCACAGCGTCCACCCCATTTCAAGATTTTAGGGGAATCCCGCCGGAAAACCCCGTTTCCTCTTGGAGGGGGCGCCGCCCTGTGATACAATGGGCAAAAATAGCTCCCTTTTCCAGGGAGCACAAGGAGGCAATTCCATGGAAGATCCGATCCGGCCGGGGCGGTACCGTCACTTCAAGGGCGGTGAATATCAGGTGCTGGGGGTGGCCACCCACTCCGAGACGCTGGAGCCCATGGTGGTATACCGGGCGCTGTACGGCGAAATGGGGCTTTGGGTGCGCCCCGCCGTCATGTGGCAGGAGACGGTGGAGCACCAGGGCCGGCAGGTACAGCGTTTCACCTATATCGGCGAAGAATAACCGAAACAGGCCGGGCCGCCCTCAACGGGCGGCCCGGCCGTTTCACTGATATAAGTTATGCCTGCTGTAGATTGCCGGAGGCGATGGCAAGATACTTGCCTGTCTGAGACTGGCCGCACTGAACCAGCTGCTGGGGTGTGCCGGTAAAGAGGATCTCGCCTCCCTTATCGCCACCCTCCGGGCCCATGTCGATGACCCAGTCGGAAGCGGCGATCAGCTCCAGACGGTGCTCCACCACCACGACGGTATTGCCCTGGTTCACCAGGCGGCGGAGCAGCGCCAGCAGCGCCTCCACGTCCCGGTTGTGCAGGCCGGTGGTGGGCTCGTCCAGGATGTAGATGTTGCCCTTTTTGTGCAGCTCGCTGGCCAGCTTCAGCCGCTGCACCTCACCGCCGGACAGGGTGCTGGTGGGCTGCCCCAGCGTCATGTAGCCCAGGCCCACCTCCTGAAGGGTGGACAGGGGACCGCTGATCTTCTCCTGGGGGAAGAACTCCACCGCCTGATTCACCGTCAGGTTCAGCACCTCTTCAATGTTCTTCCCGTGGTAGGTATAGCTCAGGGCGGTGGGGTTGAACCGGCGTCCGCCGCACTCCTCGCACAGGATGGCCACCGGATCGGCAAAGGCCACGTCGGGCGTGATCTCACCCTTGCCCTTACACACCGGGCAGGCACCCTTGGAGTTGAAGCTGAACCACTGGGCGCTGACCCCGTTTTCCTTGGCGAAGAGCTTGCGGATCTCGTCCATCACCCCGGTGTAGGTGGCGGGGGTGGAACGGCTGGAGGTGCCGATGGGCCGCTGGTCAATGACCACCGCCTGGGAATGGCGGGCGGTAAATTCATAGCAGATCAGAGTGCTCTTTCCAGAACCAGCCACGCCGGTAACTGCTGTCAGCACGCCCTTGGGGATGTCCACCGACACGTTTTTCAGATTGTGGAGCTTGGCCTCCCGGATGGGGAAGGACTCCGTCCAGGGCATAGGCTCCTGGTTGATGACTACGGGCTTGGTCATGGACCGGGCCGTGAGGGTACCGGCGGCCTCCATACCCGCGAAATCGCCCTGGTAGACGATCTCGCCGCCCTGGCTGCCCGCCAGGGGGCCCAGCTCGATGATGTGGTCGGCCAGCTGGATCATCTGACGGCTGTGCTCCACCACCAGCACCGTGTTGTGCCGGTCCCGCAGCTCCAGCAGCAGCTTGCCGATGCGCTGGGCGTCCGCCGGATGGAGGCCGGCGGTGGGCTCGTCAAAGATGTAGGTGATGTTGCTCAGGCTGCTGCCCAGGTGGCGCACCATTTTCAGCCGCTGGGACTCGCCGCCGGACAGAGTATCCGTCCGCCGGGACAGGCTGAGGTAGCCCAGGCCCACCTGATCCATGGCCTCCAGGCACCGGATGATCTGCCCGGCGATGGAACTGCCCAGGGGATCCTGGATCTCCCGGAGCACGGGAATCAGCTCGGTCACCTGCATGTCGTTGAAGTCGGAGATGTTGTAGCCGTTGATCTTGGAGGCCAGAGCCGCAGGATTCAGGCCGCTGCCGCCGCAGGTGGGGCAGGGGCTGCGGCGGATGAAGCGCATGGCCTCCTCCCGCACCTCTTTTTTCAGGCCGGACAAATCCCGGTTGACGTACAGCCGGTTGAATCGGGGCACCACGCCCTCATAGGGCAGCTTGGACACCTGGCCGGTGTTGTTCCGCAGGAAGTCCACGTAGAATTTCTTCTTCGGCCCGATCCGCAGGTTCTCCCACTCCTCAGGGGTGAAGTCCCGCAGCTTTTTGTCCGGGTCAAACAGAGGGTTTTTGATGAAATACACCGACTGCCAGCTTCCGCCGGAGAACTGGGAGAACCGGATGGCCCCCTCCCGGATGGTCTTGTCCATATCGAACATCAAAGACTCATCCAGCGCCACCCGCTCCCCCAGGCCGGTACAATCGGGACACATGCCGTGGGGATGGTTGAAGGAATAGGCCATGGAACCGCCGGCGCTGGGCTTGCCTACCCGGGAAAACAGCAGGCGGACCAAGGGTGCCACATCCACCGCCGTACCCACAGTGGAGCGTGCGTTTGCCCCGATGGGCTTCTGATCCACCACCACGCAGGGCGTCAGATTCTCCGCCCCCTCCAGGGCGGGCCGTTCGTACCGGGGCAGCCGGTTCCGCAGAAACATGGGGTAACTGGCCTGCCACTGGCGGCTGCTCTCCGCAGCCACGGTGTCAAAGGCCAGGGAGCTTTTTCCCGACCCGGACACCCCCGCCAACACCACCAGCTTCTCCTTGGGAATGGATAAAGTCAAATGTTTCAGATTGTTTTCCGACGCATCAATCAATACAATCGGTTCTCTGTTTTCTTCCATCGTTTTCCTCCTATTCTCCGCCTGGAGCGGCGTATTTCCCCTCACAATCCATATGGGGCAAGTGTACTCCAAAATACTCCGCCGGTCAACCGCCACTTCCCCGCCCTGTCCACCGGAAATTTTCCACAGGCAGAAATTCCGGGGTAAGTTTTGCGCCTGCCGTCACATACTGAACGAAGCAAGAAAAAAGGAGGGCGGTCTTGTGGGGGAGCGTGGAGCCAATGGAATCGGATGGGGACTGCTGGTGCTGTGCTTTGCCCTGGCCCTGAGCCCACCGCCCCAGGCGGAGCCGGTATGGGATTCGGTGCCCGTCACATTGGAGGAAAGTCAATCCCCTCCTGTGGTGGCCCTCACCTTTGACGACGGCCCCCGCAGCAGCACCACCGGCCCGCTGCTGGATGCCCTGGCCCTGCGGGAGGTGCCGGCCACCTTCTTTCTCCTGGGCAGCCGTTTAAAAGGAAATGAGGATCTGGTGGCCCGCATGAAAGCGGAGGGTCACCAGATCGGCGTGCACACCTTCGACCACGTCTCGGTCCGCGATCTGTCCCGGGCGGATTTTGACGCCCAGGTGGGCAAAACCCGCAGCGCCCTGTCGGACATTGTGGGGGGCGGATCCTACTGGCTGCGCCCTCCCTACGGCACCATGGACAGCAACACCGGCCAGTGGGCCGGCAGCCCCATCGCCCTGTGGTCGGTGGATCCGGAGGACTGGAAAGACGACGATGTGGAACGCATCGTGGCCGCCGTCATGGAGCACGTGGGGGACGGGGATATCATTCTCCTCCACGACATCTATCACAGCTCCGTGGAGGCCGCCGTCCGCATCGTGGATCTGCTGCTGGATCAGGGCTACGTTTTTATGACGGTGGAGCAGCTGCTGGAATACCGGGGCGTCACCCCGGAAAACGGCTGCGTCTACCGCTGCGTCTCCCCTGCCACCTGACGGGATTCCATCCGCTGCGCGGATGTTTTGAATATAGAACGGGAGCGGCCGCCCCTCAGGCGGCCGCTCCCAGTTTTCCCGTTTGGCGTTTCCTTATTCAATGGCGATAACAGCGCTCTCAGGCAGCTGCTTCTGCTCCTGCTTGGGCAGGGAGATCTTCAGGATGCCGTCCTCAAACCGGGCGGAGACATCCTTGGGTTCCACATCCTCTCCCACGTAGAAGCTGCGGCTGCAGGTACCCACATACCGCTCCTGGCGGATGTACTTGCCCTTCTTGTCCTGATCGTCCTGGTCGGCGTTCTTGGCGGCGGTGACGGACAGGTAGCCGTCCTTCAGCTCCAGATTGATCTCTTCCTTCTTGAAGCCGGGCAGGTCGATGTCCAGCTCGTAGCTGTTCTCCGTCTCCCGCACGTCGGTCTTCATCAGGTTGTTGGCATATTTGCCGTAAGCGCTGTTCAGACCCGTCATAGCGGGGAACATGCCGAACTCACGATTGAAAAAGTCATCAAACAGATTGTCACTGAAAATACTGGGCAGCATAAGTCATTCCTCCATTTCATTCACTTACGATGTGCCCTGTTCGGGTTGTTTTTCTTTTGTTCCCTTGGAACAATTCTGTTTTAGCACAGGGAATTAGCACTGTCAAGCCGAGAGTGCTAATATTAACAAATGATCTGATGATTGTTCACAAAATATACGATTTTCCCGATTTCGTCAGGGAAAGGCCGCTTTTTTATGTGACGGCGCCGCTTGTGTTTTCCAAAAAGTATGATATGATACTGTCAACGGAATCCAGGCATTGTCACAATGCGTATTTTCTTCGATGCGTCCCAACCCACCGGAAGAACACATTATGACAGCCGTATCCTTCCCCATTCAGGAGGCCTGTATGTATCAATATCAGCTCACCCCGGCGCTGGTTCCCCTGGAGGAGCCTGCCGCCGGCGGGGACGGCGTGGCCGTCGTGATAACCTCAGCGGAGCTGGCCCAGGGCCCGTCCATTCCCGGACTGGAGGGGCTTTTGCGCCACACTCCCTCCCCCCAGGACGCCAGGGTATGCAAGGCGGAGGTGCGGGCTGGCTGTCTGTGCGGAACCATCGTAACGCCCAGGCAAACCAAGCGGGAGCTGCCCATCTCCCTGGGTTATCTGGCCGGGCCGGGCGTACTGGTGCTGTGTGACGACAGCGGCACGGTGCACGCCGCTGTCCAGCGCCTGCGCCGGGATGCCCCCCATCGGGCCTACACCCCCGGCACCCTGCTGTGTCAGCTGCTGGATCAGCTCACCGTCAAGGATCTCCGCCACCTCCAGGCCCTGGAGGATCAGCTGGCCCAGATGGAGGACCGGGTGCTGTCCGACCGGCTGGAGGATTTCAACGCCGGGATGATCCCTCTGCGGAAGGAAATCGCCCGTTGGGTGCGGTACTATTCCCAGATGGACGACATGGTGTGCGAGCTTCAGGAAAACGAAACCGGCTGCTTCCGCCAGGGGGACCTGGCTCTGCTCCACACGGTGGAAAAGCGGCTGGGGCGGCTGCGGGGAGAGGCCCAGGCCCTGCGGGAATACGGCATGCAGGTGCGGGAGCTGTTCCAGTCGGAAATCGACATCCGCCAGAACCGGATCATGAAGATTCTCACCATCGTCACCACCATCTTTCTGCCCCTCTCCCTGGTGGCGGGATGGTACGGCATGAATTTCGCAGGCATGCCGGAGCTGGGCTGGAAATACGGCTACCCCGCGGTCATCGCCGCCAGCGTGGCAATCGTGCTGATCTGCCTGTGGCTGATGAAAAAGAAAAAATTCTGGTAAAAAAAGCGGATCTCAGAACGGTTCTGAGATCCGCTTTTTCCGCGCCGCCTCACGGCCCCACAAGGTAGATAGCCAGGGGCAGCAGCACCACAAGGCCAATCCCGTTAGCGGCGGCAAACCACTTCATGTAAGCACCTGGCCTGGCCTGAGGAACACGGAAATAGAATTTCATGGCAATCAGGCTGGCCAGGGAGGCCACCGGCGTGCCCAGGCCGCCCACGTCCACCCCCAGCAGCAGAGCCTGCCACCGGTCGGTCAGGCCGGCCAGCAGCACCGCCGACGGCACGTTGCTGATGACCTGGCTGGCCAGGGCAGAGCTGAGCAGGGGCGCCCGCTCCAGCAGAGCGGACAGACCGTCCCGAACGGCGGGCATCTGCCCCAAATTTCGCTGAACACGAAAAAGCACACAAAGGTGAGCAGCAGCATGTAGTCCACCTGGCCCAACAGAGCGGGCCGGGCCAGCAGCAGAGCCACAATCACCACTCCGGTGAGGATGGGATAGGGCAGCAGGCGGCACACCGACAGCAGACAGAGGGCAAATAAAATCAGGTACAGGGCCAGCCGTCCGCTGCCACTGATCCGGGCGGGCTGGGGAAAGGAGACGGAAATCCAGCCCCGGCCGCCGAAATACAGGCTGGCCGCCGACACCCCCACCAGGCTCACCAGGGTCAGTGGGAGCAGCAGAGCCAAAAACTCCCCCATAGACAGGGAGAAGTGGGCGAAGAGAAACAGGTTCTGGGGATTGCCCACCGGGGTGGCCATGCTGCCCAGGTTAGCCGCCACCGTCTGCAGCACGATCACCGGGATCAGCAGGTCACTCCGCCCCACCATCCCCAGCACCAGGATGGCGAAGGGAACGAAGGTAATCAGGGCCACATCATTGGTCACCAACATGGAGGTAAAGAAGGGCAGCAGAACCAGGGCCAGTGACACCGCCGGCAGGGGCCGCTCCCCGGTCAGCAGCCGCTGGGCCAGCACCAGGAACAGACCGCACTCCTGCAGCCCGGCCACCACCGCCATCAGGCAGAACAGCAGACACAAAACCCGCAGGTCGATGTACGCCAGATAGGCCGGGGAGGGCGGCACAAACAGGGCGGAGATCACGGCGCAGAGAAATGCGATGGACAGCACCGGCTCCCGCTTCACCAGACCCGTCAGGGCGGTGGGCAGCTTGGTCATGAAAACGCCTTCTTTCTTCTCAAAGCCGGAGGGCATGGCAAAGCACCCCAGATCCGCCGCGGCGGAGGCAGAGGTGCTTTGGAAACCTTACCGGATATCCCGAATGTCGTAGGGAGTGGTC
This sequence comes from uncultured Oscillospiraceae bacterium, assembly GCA_944387225.1. GTDB lineage: Bacteria > Bacillota > Clostridia > Oscillospirales > Oscillospiraceae > Lawsonibacter. The sequence goes on from CALXDY010000045.1 coordinate 10,453, forward strand.
TGGTAGACGTAGTAATTCAGCCAGTTGGAGTAGAACAGCTGGGCAGCGGAGCGCCAGCGCACCACAGGGGTCTTGGTGGGGTCGTCGTCGGGGAAGTAGTTGGCGGGCACCTGGATGTCCAGCCCCCGGTTCACATCCCGGAAATACTCATTTGCCAGGGTGTCCGGATCATACTCCGGATGGCCGGTGATGAAGAAATGGCGGTTGTCCGAGCTCTTCACACCGAACACCCCCGCCTGGGGAGAGACGGCCAGCAGCTCCAGCTCCGGGATTTTTTCAATGTCCTCCAACCGGTTTTCCGTGTACCGGGAGTGGGGGACGTAGAACACATCGTCAAAGCCACGGAACAGCGGCGACCGGGTCCGCACCACCGTGTGGGGGAACACGCCGAACAGCTTCTTTTCCAGGTTGTACTTGGGGATGCCGTAGTGGTAATACAGTCCCGCCTGGGCTCCCCAGCAGATATGTAGGGTGGAATGGACGTGATCCTTGGTCCATTCCATGATCTGGCACAGTTCGTCCCAGTAATCCACATCGGCAAAATCCAGATTTTCCACCGGGGCGCCGGTGATGATCATTCCGTCATACTTCTTGTCCCGGATCTGGTCAAAGGTGGTATAGAAGGAGGCCAGGTGGTCGGAGGCGGTATTCTGGGAGATATGGCTGCTGGTGTGGAGCAGCTCCACCTGCACCTGCAGCGGGGTGTTGGACAGCTTCCGCAGCAGTTGGGTTTCCGTGACAATCTTGGTGGGCATCAGATTGAGAATCAACAGATTCAGCGGCCGGATGTCCTGGTGCATGGCCCGGAACTCCGTCATGACAAAGATGTTCTCCCCCTCCAGGGTGGTGGTGGCGGGGAGCTGGTCTGGAATTTTAATGGGCATGTTGCCAACCTCATTTCCCGAATCGTTCATTTCATACAGTGTTAGGGTAACATAGGCAGCGTCGTTGTGCAAGAGATATTTCCAGACACATTTGTCCGCATTTCAAAGACAGTCTACAGTACATTGGTGAGGGAGGGCTGTTCCATCTCCGCCAGCAGCTCCAGCTGGGTGATCAGCATGGCATTGGAGGTGGCATACTGATCCGCCTCCTCCAGCAAAATGGCCTGCTCCACCGAGCGCATGGTAAGCAGGATCTGGTCGGTGTCGGCGTGGCGCATGAACACGTGGAGGTAGAAGTCGTTGTCCGCCCAACATTCTCCCGCCTGCCGGGTCAGCTCCAGGGCCTGTTCCCACCGCCCCCCGGTCGCCTCCTCCTGGGCCTGCTCCAGCTGTCCGATCATGCCCCCGGTGAGACGGCGGACATACCATGCGTCGGCCAGGCACCCGCCCAGCAGCAGGGCCAGCAGCCCCCAGGCAACGATCATCCGCCTCATGCCTTCTCCCCCTGTTCCTGTTTTCTGGGGGCCAGAAACACCCCGCCCTTTTCGTCCACCGTCATCAGAAAGACGTCCTGGTGACGGCGGATTCCATGTTTCTTCAGCTCCCGGCTGAGCCAGACCTCGTCCCGCCCGGTTCCCGCCAGATTTTGGGACAGCAGCCGCCCGTCGCTGATGATCATCACCGGCAGCTGGGGATCCTCCCCCCGGATGCCCAGCTCCTCCCGGGTGGCCGGGCTTTGGGCCGCCTTGGGCAGCACCGACAGCTGGCCGTTGGTTTCCAGAATGGCGTACTGGATGCCCGCCGGATCGGTGTACCCCTGGACCCGCAGCTCCTCCAGCAGCTCGTCCACCGTCAGCCGGTTGCGGCGCATCTCCCCCTGATCAATCACTCCCTTGCGGATGATGACGCTGGGACGGCCGCAGAGCAGCGCCCGCAGACGCACGTTTTTCATGGTGAGCATGGAAAAAATCATGGTCATGGACAGCAGCACCACAATAGGCACCACCCCGGTAAGCAGGGGGATTCCAAAATCCTGCATGGGCACGGCGGCCAGGTCGGCGATTACCAGGGACAGCACCAGCTCCGATGGCTCCAGCTCCCCCACCTGCCGCTTGCCCATGAGCCGGATCCCCAAAATCAGCAGCAGATACAGCACAACGGTTCGGATCAGTCCGGTAAACATGACGGCACCCCTTTCCTTTCTTCTGCCTTTCTCCCCTCAGTATACCCAGCCTCCCCTTGTGCAAACCGTATCTCCATCCCTTCTCCAGAATACAAAATTTTTCTCAAAAAAGCCTGCCCGCCCACTTGAAAAGAGGGGGAAAGTTCGATACAATATATTGAATACGTTTGCACACTTTTCTGAGAGACTGAAAATGTGACAGAATGAGAACTGGAACGGAAGGGCGTGTGTGAGAATTGATGAAAGCAACTTTGATTCTGGCCAACGGAAGTGTATTTTCCGGGACCAGCATCGGCAGTACCTCCGACCGGATCTGTGAGATGGTCTTCAACACCTCTATGACCGGCTATCAGGAGATTCTGACCGACCCCTCCTACGCTGGACAGGGCGTAGTCATGTCCTATCCTCTGATCGGAAACTACGGCGTCAACTGTGAGGACAACGAGTCCGGCCGGCCCTGGGCGGACGCCTTTGTCGTGCGCCATATGTCCCCTGTGGGCAGCAACTTCCGCTGCGAGGATACCCTGGACAACTATCTCAAGCAGTACAACATCACCGGCATCCAGGGGATCGACACCCGGGCGCTGACCAAAATACTCCGCAGTCAGGGGAGCATGAACGGAATGCTCACCTGTGCGGAGCATTTTAATGTGGCTGAGGTGCTGGAGCAGCTGAAGGCCTACCGGGTGTCCGGCACTGTGGAGCGGGTCACCCGCACCCAGCCGGAGGAGTGCCCCGCCTACGGCGAGGAGAAGTACCGTGTGGCTATGATGGACTACGGCGTCAAGCAGAACATGATCGAGTGCCTGCGCCGCCGTGGCTGCCACGTCACCGTCTTCCCCGCCCACACCCCCGCCGAAACCGTGCTGGCCGGCGGCTTTGACGGCGTGATGCTGTCCAACGGCCCCGGCGACCCCGCCGACAACGTGGCCATCATCGCCGAGGTGAAGAAGTTCTACGAGAGCAATATTCCTCTGTATGCCGTGTGCCTGGGTCACCAGCTCATGGCTCTGGCCACCGGCGCCAAGACCGGCCGTCTGGCCTACGG
>CALXDY010000046.1 GCA_944387225.1 uncultured Oscillospiraceae bacterium
CGATGGTCAGAATATCACCGATGATGGTGTCCTTGGTAATGGTCATGATAGGTTCCTCCACTTCGATTAGGATAGGGGTAGTATACCGCATTTTCCTGCGGGATTCAACACCCCTTTTACAAACGACGGAAAAAGGCGTCCCGAAACCGGGACGCCTTTTGTCTGACTGAGCTTGCAATCAGCCCTGCTCGCGCATCTTGGCGAAGCAGTCGCTGCAGTACACAGGACGGTCGGACTTGGGCTCGAAAGGCACACGGGCCTCCTTGCCGCAGGCAGCGCAGGTAGCGGTGAAGAACTCACGGGGGCCGCGGGCAGCGTTCTTGCGGGCGTCACGGCAGGCCTTGCAGCGCTGAGGCTCGTTCTGGAAGCCCCGCTCAGCATAGAACTCCTGCTCACCAGCGGTAAAGGTGAACTCGTTGCCGCACTCTTTGCAAACCAGGATCTTGTCTTCGTACATTGTGGTGTCCCTCTCTTTGACTTGTTGCCCGTCCGGTCCGGCCGGGCTTGTAATATTTGCGATCAGCTTCCGCTGAATCCGCCGGAAGAAATTTGCTTGGCCACCTTGCGCCGGATCCGCTGAATGGCGTTATCCACCGCCTTGGGCGACCGCCCCAGCTGCCCGGCGATCTCTCCGCAGGACAGGCCGCTGAGGTATGGGGTGAGGATGTTTGCTTCGAACTCAGACAACTGGCCCTTCAGAGCGTCCAAACGCTCTCTCAGTTCCTCCCTGCCAATGATGACATCTTCTGGGCTCTCTTCGCTGGAAAACAGATATGCGTTGGTTCCGTCAAAAAGAGGGGGTTCGAATGAGACGCTGTGGTTCAAAGGGGAATGCTTGCTGCCCAAAGCCGCCCGAACAGCGCTGTACAACCGGCTGCGGATGCAAAGCTCCGCATAGGTCCGGAAGGACGCTTCCCTTCCCGGATCATAGGTGCGTACCGCGTGGAGCAGGCCCAGCATGCCCTCTTGAAAGAGGTCCTCGCTGTCCCCCCCTGCCAAAAAGAGGGGGCGGGCACAGGCGCGAACCAGACGGCCGTACCGGCCTACCAGCGCCTCCTCCGCCTGGGAGTTGCCTCCCGCGGCCAGACGGCAAAGCTCCCAATCCTGGAGAGACTGGAAATTTTGCCCATGGCCCTGTTTTGTCTGGTCACGATCCATCATAAACAAATTGACTGGTTTTGTCAAGGGGAAGCGGGAATTTTTTCGTGAAATATCCCATACTTACCGTGTTCCCCCCTCCAATCACTCCTGAACCAAACTGGGAATTTGTTGGGCCAGCCGCTGAGCGGCAGCCTGGGCGGCGTCATGGGTCTCCGCCTCCACCATTACCCGCATCAGGGCTTCGGTACCGGAGGGACGCACCAGGATCCGGCCCTTACCGTTCAGGGCGGTCTCCTCCTCCTTCACCGCATCCCACAGCTTCTGGCTGGCCATAACCGCCTTCTTCACGTCGTTGTCCTTCACAGGCACATTGATCAGCACCTGGGGGTACCGCTGGCAGACGCCGAAGACCTCAGAGGCCTTTTTGCCGCTTTCCTTCAGCAGGGCCAGCATCTTCAGTGCAGTGAGCTGGCCGTCGCCGGTGGTAGAATGCTCCAGGAAGATCATGTGGCCGGACTGCTCCCCGCCGATGGCGTAGCCCTTCTCCACCATGCGCTCCAGCACGTTCCGGTCGCCCACGTCGGTGCACTCCAGCTGCAAGCCGTGCTCCCGGGCAAAGACGTGCAGGCCCAGGTTGGACATGACGGTGGCCACGATGGCGTCCCCGGGCAGCTTGCCCTTTTCCCGCAGATCCAGGCCGCAGGCGGCCATGATCTGGTCGCCGTCGATGAGGTTGCCCTCCTCGTCCACCGCCAGGCAGCGATCGGCGTCCCCATCGAAGGCGATGCCGATGTCGTAGCCGCCGGCCTTGACCATGGCGGCCAGGCCCTCCACGTGGGTGGAGCCGCACTTGTCGTTGATATTCACCCCGTCGGGGTCGGCGTTGATCACGTCGGTACGCAGCTTGGAAAACCGGTCAAACAGACGGGCGGCGGTGGTGGAGGCGGCGCCGTTGGCGCAGTCCACCAGGATCCGCAGGCCGCCCAGAGTGGAGTCAATGGTGGATTCCAGGTGGTCGATGTAATCCTCGGAAGCCTTGGGAGCGATGTAGCTGGCCTTGCCGATCTCCCCGTGGGTCTTCCGGGGCACGTTGTTGTGGCCAAAGAGGACGATATCCTCGATCTTCTCCTCCAGCTCGTCGGACAGCTTGAAGCCCTGGCCGTTGAAGATCTTGATGCCGTTGTGCTCAAAGGGATTGTGGCTGGCAGAGATGACGATGCCGGCGTCCGCTCCCTGATCCACCGTCACCCAGGCCACGCCGGGGGTGGGCAGGGTGCCCAGATCCAGCACGTCGGCTCCGGCCGTGCACAGACCGGCGATGAGGGAGCCCTTCAGCAGGTCGCCGGAGATGCGGGTGTCCTTGCCGATGGTCACCAGGGGCTTCTCCCCGTCCTTCTTGTTTTTGGCCAGCACCGTGGCGGCAGCCAGGCCAACCTTATAAGCCAGATCGGCGTCCAGTCCGGCGTTGACCACGCCACGGATTCCGTCTGTTCCAAACAGCTTTCCCATTTCCATTACCTCTCTTTTCCTTCACGGTCGAATTTCTGCTTCAAGCCCCGCTCCACCAGGGGCAGGGTAAAAAGGATCACCACCACCTGCACGGCGGTGACCACGGCGCACCAGGTACCTACCGCCCCGGATGCCCGGCCCAGAACGGCCAGCATCGCCAGCAGGCTGACAGGCAGCAGCACCGCACCGGTCCGCAGCCAGATCCTCCCACACAGACGATGGGCATAGTCCCAGGTCTGCTGGTTTTTCATGGAGCGGCTGGTGCGGTAGCCATACAGGCTGTTGATGCTCTTGGGAGGTTTTGTCTGAAACCTCCGTCCGAAAAAAAGCATAACGCAGGGGATGAGCAGGGTACATGCGGCGCAGTAGATCCAAAAGCCCATGGTTTCCCCTCCCCTTTAAAAGGTGAGCTGATCCAGGCCACCCTCTCCCCCAGGCACAGGCAGGCCAAGGTGCTGGTAGGCCTTGGGGGTGACACACCGGCCCCGGGGCGTGCGGGTAAGGAAGCCCAGCTGCATCAGGTAGGGCTCATACACGTCCTCCAGGGTCACCGCCTCCTCGTTGATGGTGGCGGCCAGGGTCTCCAGGCCAACGGGGCCGCCCCGGTAGTTTTCCATAATGGAGCGGAGCATCCGGTGGTCGATGGCGTCCAGGCCCAGATGGTCGATCTCCAGGGCGGTGAGGGCCTGGTCAGCCACCGACTTGGTGATGACGCCCCCGGCCTTCACCTGGGCGAAGTCCCGCACCCGCCGGAGCATCCGGTTGGCAATACGGGGGGTTCCCCGGCTGCGCCGGGCGATCTCCATGGCGCCCTCCGCCTCGATGGGCACGTCCAGGATCCCAGCCGACCGGGTGACGATGCGGCTAAGCTCCCCCGGGGTATACAGCTCCAGCCGGAGCGTGACGCCGAACCGGTCCCGGAGGGGGGCGGACAGCTGGCCCGCCCGGGTGGTGGCCCCGATGAGGGTGAATTTAGGCAGATCCAAACGGATGGAGTTGGCCGAGGGGCCCTTGCCGATGATGATGTCAATGGCAAAGTCCTCCATAGCCGGGTAAAGCACCTCCTCCACTGCCCGGTTCAGCCGGTGGATCTCGTCCACAAAGAGGATGTCGTTTTCATTCAGGTTGGTCAGCAGCGCCGCCAAATCCCCCGGCTTCTCAATGGCCGGGCCGGAGGTCACACGGACGTTGACACCCATCTCGTTGGCGATAATGCCGCTGAGGGTGGTCTTGCCCAGGCCCGGTGGGCCGTGGAGCAGCACATGATCCAGGGGCTCGTGGCGCATTTTGGCCGCCTGGATGAAAATTTCCAGGTTGCCCTTGGCCTTCTCCTGGCCGATGTACTCCCGCAGGGTTTGAGGCCGCAGAGACCCCTCCCCCTCGTCCTCCCGGGTCAGAGAAGTGGTCACCAGAGGCTCTTCCAGGGACTCCGGATCAAATTCTGGATTGGAAAAATCAATTGCCATGGGTTCACATCCTGTTATTTCTTGGGAAATATTTCCGATTAAAGCTTCTGCACCAATTCCCGGAGGGTGTCCAGGAAGGTCTCCTCCCCCCAGGTGTTGAGCTTGAAGAACATGGCCTGGCTGCCGCCGGCGGTAATGGCGGACAGGAACAGCTCCTCCCCGTCCCCCACCAGTGTCACCGTCATGGACACCCGGTTTCCGCCGCCGAAGCTGTACCGCTCGTACACCCGGACGCAGCAGCGCACCCCGGCAAACTGGACGTAGCTCTCGTCCTCATAGCTGGCAGACATACTGGCCTGCAAAATGCCGTCGTGGAGGTAGTTCAGCACCTCGTCAAAGTCGCCGGTAATCCGGGTCTCATACTTGGCCATTTCATTTACCCCTTCATCATTTTCTTCAACGCCTGCTTGATGATCTCCTCCAAGGTCAGGCTGTCCAGGTCGATGCCCTTCAGCGCGATGTTGATCTCCCCCTGGGAGTAGCCCAGCACCGCCAGAGCGGCAGAGGCCTCGGACAGCTTGTTCTCCGGGATGACGGTGATGCCGCTGCCGCCGTAGCTCTCCCCGCCCACGGACAGGGTCTGGCCCTTGGCCAGCTTGTCCTTCAGCTCCAGAATCACCCGCTGGGCAATCTTCTTGCCCACACCCTGGGCGCAGGTGAGGGCCTTTTCGTCCCCGGTGATGATGCTCAGGGCCAGGTTGGCCGGAGTGCTGGCGGACAGGATGGACAGGGCGGCCTTGGGGCCTACGCCGGAGACGGAGATGAGCTGCTGGAACAGGTTCAGCTCCTCCTGGGTGGCAAAGCCATACAGCTCCATGGCGTCCTCCCGGACGTGGAGGTACGTAAACAGTTTTCCCTTCTCTCCCTGCTTCAGGGCGGAAAGGGTATAGCTGGTGGTGCGGCAGGCGTAGCCCACCCCGCCGCAGTCCATCACCGCAAGATATGGCTCGATGTGGGCCACGATACCGCTGAGATAATAAAACATGGTTCCCTCCGTCAACCGCCCATTCCGGGCGGACATGATTCCTTCAAAAGATAGCGCAGCTCCCCGTTGTAGCAGAGATCCAGCTGGAATTCCAGGCACCTCTCCCCCAGATTGAGAAAGCCGTCCAGCTTCACCTGGTGATATCCATAGGTCTCGTCCATGATGTCCAAAGTGGCTTCGGGGTACGCCTGCAAAAAGTCCTCCACCGTCATTTTCCGGCCGGTGAAGGAGCCATAGTTCCCGCACAGGACGTCCTGGTACTCCATCACATAGACACAGGAGAAGTCCCAGTCGACGCCGGTGACCTCCACGTCCCCCTCCACCTGATTACAGGGCGGGGTGGTGCACACATAGCCGTACTGGGTGATGAGGCGCAGGACGTCCCCCTCCGCCTCCACGGTCATGACATAGGCGTCATGCAGGCTGTAGGGCGGATCCGGGTTGGGGCGCTTGACTACGATCTTCACGGCGCTCACCTCGTATCGTACTTGCTGGGGTCAAAGACCCGCTCGGTGTTCAGCAGGCTGGTGGCCGAGCGGCTGTGGCAGATGGCGATGGCCAGCGCGTCGGCGGCGTCGTCCGGCCGGGGGATCTGCTTCATCCCCAGCAGCCGCTGGGTCATGAGCATCACCTGCCGCTTGTCCGCCCCGCCGTAGCCCGCCACCGCCTGCTTCACCTGCATGGGGGTATACTCAAAAATGGGTACGCCCAGCTTCTCCGCCGCCAGAAGGATAACCCCCCGGCCATGGGCCACGGCGATACCGGTAGTGATGTTTTTGGTGAAGAACAGCTCCTCCACCGCCATTTCGTCGGGATGGAAGGCGGAAATCAGCTGTTCCATGTCCTGGGAAATCTGGTACAGCCGATTGGACAGGGGCAATCCCGCCGGCGTGGTGATCACGCCGTACTGGATCAGCGTATTCTTTCCCCGTTCCGCCCGGAGGACGCCGAATCCAATGGTGGCTACCCCCGGGTCAATCCCCAGAATGATCATACCCGGGCCCCCTTCCCATACGGAACAAGTGTATCACACTTTTTCCCACTTGGGAAGAGCTCTTTTCCCGAAAAAACCGCCCCGTCCCCTTTCCATGGGGACGAGGCGGCGGGATTTACAGCTGGGCGGCTCGCTCCAGGGCCCGGTCGATGTTGGGGCAGATATTCTCCTCCCCGATCAGAGCCAGAACCCCCGACTTTTTCAGCACGGACATGGGCTGCTCATTGACATGGGACAGAATCAGCTCCACACGGTGGCTGCGGCACTCCTCCAGCAGGCGGCACAGCCCGTTGAGGGCGGTGATGTCCAGAGCCGGGACGCTCCGCATCCGCAGGATCATCACCCGGCGGCGCTCCCCGTCCTGAATGTGGGGGATCCGGTCGGCGGCGCCGAAGAACATGGGCCCGTTGATCTCGTAGACCATGACATGGCTGGGCACGGGCCGGAAGCGGCCCTGGTCGTCCTGGCTGTCCTCAATGTACTCCCACTCCTTGACTACCGCCACATCGGCCATCCGCTTCATAAACAGCAGGCAGGCCAAGGACAGGCCCACGGCGATGGCAACCACCAGGTCAAAGACCACGGTGAGGAAGAAGGTGAGCACCAGCACCGCCGTATCGCTCTTGGGGGACTGGCGGATTACACGGACAAACACCCGCCAGCCGCTCATGTTGTAGGCCACCAGGAACAGGATGGAGGCAATACAGGGCATGGGGATCAGGGCGGCGTAGGGCATGAGGAACACCAGGGTGAGCAGCAGCACCGCCGCGTGGATCATACCGGCCACCGGGGACACGCCGCCGTTTTTAATGTTGGCCGCCGTGCGGGCGATGGCGCCGGTGGCGGGGATGCCTCCGAACAGGGCCGAGGCGGTGTTACCCACGCCCTGTGCCACCAGCTCCATGTTGGAGTTGTGCCGGGCGCCGATCATCTCGTCCGCTACCACGCAGGACAGCAGGGACTCGATGGCCGCAAGGATGGCGATGGTAAACGCGTCGGGCAATACGGCAGCCACCGTCTCGTAGGAGAAGTCAGGCACCGTCAGGGTGGGCAGACCGCCGGAGATGGTATACAGGTCGCCGATGGTATTTACCGGCAAGTCAAATCCCTTTACAATGGCTGCAGTAACAAGCACTGCCACCAGAGAGCCGGGGATCTTTTGGAAGAATCGGGGCCAGACGATCTGGATGGCCAGGGCCAGGCAGCCCACACCCACCGCCCACAGGCTGGCGGTGTCGATACAGGCGAAAAACTCCTCCAGCTTGCCGATGGTTTCGATGGGGGAATTCTGGAAGGTAACGCCGAAGAAGTCTTTCAGCTGGCCCACCAGGATGGTGACGGCGATGCCGGAGGTAAAGCCGGTGGTGATGGTGTAGGGGATGTACTTGATCATGCTGCCCATCCGCAGCAAGCCCATCAGGATCAGCAGGATACCGGCCATGACGGTGGCAACCGCCAGGCCGTCCATGCCGTTTTCCGCCACGATGCCCGCCACGATGGCGGCGAAGGCGGCGGTGGGGCCGGCGATCTGCACCTTGCTGCCGCCCAGGGCGGAGATGAGGAAGCCCGCCACGATGGCGGTGTAGAGACCCTGCTCCGGGGACACGCCGGATGCCAGGGCCAGGGCGATGGACAGGGGCAGGGCGATGATGGCCACGATGATACCGGACACCAGATCCTTGGTAAATTTTGCGCCTGAGTACTGGGACAGCGAAGCCAACAGCTGGGGTTTGAACTGTTCCACGATGATTCTCTCCTTTTTTCAGGGGAAGACAGGGTCTCCCCTACCCGTCTAAACGGTTTCTTTACACACGCCCACCATCATACTCCATTTCCTCCCATAACGCAACCCCCTCCCGCTTTCTTGTAAGAAAGCTTGGCAAAGAACCTTCCGCGAAGCTTCGCTTCGCCCTCGCCGCCTGAGGTATGGTTCAGGCTCCCCATCTCAGCACGAAAGACAAATACCCGGTGACAAAACCGCAAACATCATATTCTCCCCAGAAAAAACCACGCAGAAGAGGTAACCTCTTCTGCGTGGGTACTTGGCATATCCTCTTTCGTGCTGGGATCAGGAATCACATCCTATCTCCAGGCGGAGCGAAGGAAAGCGCAGCTTTCCGCCAAACGTTCTTTGCCTACTTTCTTTCAAGAAAGTAGGTGCAAGAAAGTAGGTTAGTTACGGCTGCGATTCATAAACCGCAGGAGGTACAGGAACAAGTTGATGAAGTCCAGGTAGAGCTGGAGGGCGGAAAAGACCGACGCTTTCTCCATCATGTCGGGATAACCGGCGTAATAATTGTAATACGCCTTGATCTTTTGGGTATCATAGGCGGTAAAGCCCAGAAAGATGGCGATGCCCACCAGGCTGAACAGGGTGTCCAGCCCTCCCATAAAGGGCAGGAACCCGCTCAGAAGTGTGAACACGATCAGGAAGATCAAGCCGGACATCAGGATGGGCCGGTAGCCGGACAGGTCCCGGTGGGTAAAGTGCCCGTACAGGGCCAGGGCCCCGAAATACACCGCCGTCATGAGGAAGACCACCAGCACGCTGACCAGATCGTACAGCACCAGCCAGGTAGAGGCGGTAATTCCGAACAGGGCGGAATACGCGATAAACATGATTCTGGCGGAGGCGACAGACATTTTCTCAATGCGGGACGCCATGGTAATGGACAGAAACAGGGTAGCCAACAGGGCAATCAAATGGACGTAGGGCATACGGATCAGCAGATAGATCGCCCCGCCGGTAGCCCAAAGACCGAACCCGATGCCGAAGGTAATCAGCAGTCCCAGGGCCACCCACAGGAAGGTCTTGGCGGTATACTCCCCCAGAGTAACAGGCTGACGGCTGCGGGCGTCGATAGGATCAAATTCATAGGGATCAAAAGGCATAACATTCAACTCCTTTTTCATTTCATAGCGTATGCCGGGTTCACGAAGACGATTCTCCGAAGGCCACATGGTAGAAATTGCTGTTTAAAATCGGCTCAGTGATGGCCAGGCGATTCAGGGCCGTCTGCTTGACCCGCTCCACATAGGCCGCCTGCTCCTCCCCCGTCATCTCCACCCCTTGGGCAGGGGTAAAGCTCTGGTCATACCGGTTGTAAAGGCCCTTGTCGGTGAGCCAGCACCGGGAGGAAAACACCACAAGCCCCGGATCCTCCGACAGCAGATCCCGCCCGGCCAGCATCCGGGAGTCATACTCCAGCCCCAGCAGGTTGGACACCGTGGGCAGGATATCCACCTGACACCCCACCTTGTCCACCACCACCGGCTCGTCCATAGAGGCCGACCACAGGATCAGGCTATTGCGGTACAGATCAAAATTGATGTTGGCCTCGTTCAGCGCCTCCACATCCTTGGAGCTGCCGAAGCTCTCACCCGCCAGCTCCTCCAGGGTATCCACATTAAAATAGGGCACGTGATCGGAGGTAGCCACAATCAGGGTGTTGTCCAGCTTCCCCGCCGCCTCCAGCCCGTCCAGCAGGGCCTGGAACATCCGGTCAACCTCCATGGTGACGGCCAGGTATGCCCTGGTGGTGTCGCTGTAAGGCAGCTCATTCACCTGATCCCTGTACTTGACGGCCACCCGGTTGAAGTTGTAGGGCATGTGCCCGCTGATGGTAAGATAATAGACGTTGAAGGGGGTATCCCCAGTCATATACTCGTCCATGGTAGCCCGCGCCACATAGACGTCGGACTGGGGCCAGGCATAGGTGCTGCCGTCAGCCGTCATCTCCAAGGGCAATCCGGTGAGGTACTGCTTCCAGGTGTAGCCCAGGTTGGTGTGGGAGTCGTACCGCCCGTACATATCCTCGTTGCCGTGATAGCCCAGGTTGGTATAGCCCAGACGGCCCAGCTGCTGTGCCAGGCTGAAATAACAGTCGGTGCCCAGCACCCCTGTCTCCCGCATGGTGATGGGGTTGCCCGCCTTGGGGTACAGACCCAGCAGATTCTGGCACTCACCGCCGGAGGTGCTGGTGTAGTGAAGGGCGGTGTAGAAATTGTTGAACACGAATCCCTCATGGGTCAGCCGGTACAGCGTGGGGGTAAGCTCCGGGTGGATGGCGTAGCCGGAAAAGCCCTCCAGGGTGACGAAAATCACGTTATACCCCTTGAACATGCCGGTATACTCATTTTCCATGGTGGGAACCACGGTTCGGAAATACTTGGCCAGCCAGGCGACATTATTGTCCCCGCTCTGGGCCAGGGTGTCCAGATCCACGTCCATCACATGGGGCTGATACTTCGGCTCCTCCTCCGACTGGTCAGGTGGTTCCTCCTCTGATCCATCCGGCTCCACAGGAGGAGGCAGCGGATCCTCGGGTAAGGTTTCAGGGGGAAACAAGGTATGCTTCACATCCAGGCGGAGCATGGTCAGCAGCCCCAGCTGCTCTACCTGGTCATTGGTGTTGGTGTCCCGGCGGTACAGGTACCCTGGGGTCATGTCCCCCGGCCAGGGCAGCAGCAGCAAAAGCAAGGCCATCAGATGGGCCGAGGCGCCCGCCACCAGCAGTCCCGCCCAGGTGCGTCCTCTCCCCTTTTCCTGCGGAAACAGACGCCCACCCCAGACCACAGGGGGCAGCACAGGCAGCAGCAGCAAGACCAGGGCGGGGAGGCACTTCCACACCCCGTCCCAGATGGCCTGGTCATACTCAGTCAGGTTGTTGCCCATGGCGGTGCCCGCCACGCTGAGCAGGGGGTAAAAGGTCTGGAGGATCTTCTTGCACAGCAGTTCTCCCCCATAGACCGCCCACAGGACAACGGCCAGTCCCGCCGCCGTCCACCGGCGGCTTTTCTGGGGCAGCAAGGCAATCAGCCCGCCCAGGATCAGTCCTGCCGACAGGGCAAAGCACAGGTAGACCGGGATATAGATGGGCTGTCCGCCGGCAAACAGATGCAGCGCCAGCTCCAGCCAGCACAGGGTCAGGCAGAAATAGCTGTGCCCCAGCCAGGCCAGGCGTCCGCCCGTTTTTTCCCGGATGGGAGCCGCCATGTGTTCCGGAGCATAAGACAAGACAAGCCCCCCTTTCCATTGATCCTTCTGCTGCTTTGAGTATAGCACAGCGGCGGAACATTGGCGAGAGGGACTTGTCTTAATTTTTTATGAATCTCAAAATGTCACAGCATGGAAAACAGATTCAACTGGCTGGTCTCCGGCATGTCGCCGAAGGCTCCCGCGTCCCGCAGCAGCTCAATATGGGTCTTGGACACCTTGGAGCAGGCGGCGGACACCTCCTCAATTGAGATAAACCGCTTCCCCTTCCGCTTCTCTACCAGGGAGAGGGCGGCCGTCTCACCCAGTCCGGCCACGGAAGCAAAGGGTGGGATCAGGGCGTTGTGTTCCTCATCCATCTTGAACATGATGGCTTCCGACTGGTACAGATCCATCCGCCGGAAGGTGAAACCCCGGAGATAGAACTCGTAGCACACCTCCAGGGTGGTGAGCATGTCCTGCTCCACCGCCGTGGCATCCTTGTCCTTGGCCTTGATCTGGCGCATCTTCTGCTGGCACACGTCCATGCCCCGGCACATACACGCCTCATCAAAGGCCTTGGCCCGGATGGAGAAGTAGGCGGCGTAGAAGGCCAGGGGCCGATGCACCTTGAACCAGGCGATACGGAAGGCCATCATCACGTAAGCCACCGCATGGGCCTTGGGGAACAGGTAGGCGATTTTCTTGCAGGAGCCGATGTACCAGTCTGGTACGCCGGCGGCCTTCATCTCCTCCTCCGCCCCGTCCGGAAGGCCGCGGCCCTTTCGCACCGACTCCATGATTTTAAAGGAGCGCTTGGGGGGCATCCCCTTGGAGATC
>CALXDY010000047.1 GCA_944387225.1 uncultured Oscillospiraceae bacterium
CTGTTCCGATTCTGGCCATAGGCTACCTCGTAACCGGTCACGTTTGCCATAGACTCCCATACCAGTGTCACCTCCCCGTCCCCCGGTGTGGCGGCCAGGCCCTTCACCTGGGTGTCCTCCCGGATGGCGTCGGAGACAATATCCTTCAAAAACTCGATCTGGGTGACGGTAGCAAACTCCGGCTTCTCACCGGCCTGTCCCTCTACCCGGGTCACCTGGATGGTGACCTTCTTGACCGGAACCTTGGCGCCCAGGTCAATGGTCACCACATTTCGGCCGGCCACACGCCCGATGGCGTAGGCCCCCTGGGGTGCGGAGACATCGAAGGGAATCGACAGGGTCTCCCCCTCCTCCGTCTCCACCAGGGCCACACCCGCCTGGATGGCGCCGTCGGCGCTGGGGGTGGTGATGGAAATCTCGCTCATCTCCACGGTCTCCTCCAGCACAATGGGGATGGCCAACTCGCCGCCGCTCTGGGTGGGGGCAACGGTCACGCTCTCCCCGCCGGTAAACAGGTCGGCCAGGTCGCCGCTCACCTCCAGCCCGGAGGTGTCCACAGCTGCCGCCACAATGGCCGCGGTGGAGAGAATCCGGGGCGTGCCCTGCACATCCACCAGCTTGTTCACGTAGGACAGATCCACAATATCCACCAGGCCGTCGCCATTCAGGTCGTAGACCTCCAGCTGCTCCTCCCGGCCCAGCTGTCCATCCATGGCATCCAGGTCGGCGGCGGTAACCGCTTCGTCTCCGGTAACGTCGCCCAGGGAAAAGGTGCCGTCGCCGGTGCCCATCAGCACATGCTGGGAGTAGTTTTTCAGTTCAACCGGGACGGTACAGGACACATAGCCCTCCCCCTCCACAGTCATGGTATACGTCCCCAGAGGCAGTCCGGACAGCGTCGCCTGGTAATACCCCAGCCGCTCCTCCGTCGTCAGGGGAACACCCTGGACGTTCTGCTTTTCAACGGAAACGTCTATCCCCTCACAGCCCATGTTCTGTCCGTCGGCCAGGGAGACGGTCATGGTCTTGCCTGCCCCCTTCAGCGTCAGACGGACAGCACGGCTGTCCACCTCCTCCACCCGCTGGGGCAGATCAAAGGCCAGGGTCAGTTCAATGGAGCCGGTGGCCTGGGTCACTGTGGACAACGCCTCCGTGTACTCCCTCGCTCTGCCGGTAACAGGCAGTGCCATCGTACACAGAGAGGCCGTCATCGTCACACTAAGCAGGCCGGAAATCACACGGCTGGCTTGCTTTCTCATGGTCAACCATCCTCTCTTTTCCTTCGTATTCCTTACGTCTGAAACAGTATCGCCGCACGTCGTCCCACAGACAGAAAAAATGCCGGGACCCCCCGGCACGTGGGACAGCGGCTGACGGAAACATCCGGCAGCGTCGGGAGCATCTTTCCCGGGCCGCCGCACACGCACGCCCACGATTGTACCTGATATTCCTACCTTTTTCAAGGGTAATAAACGCAATTTTCCATTCTTGTAATGGTTGGTGAATTTTCATCTATTTCCTATGGGTTTTCTATGTAATTATACAACATACATCCTGCTTATGCAGCATCAGGACAAAGGGCCACCCGCCCTCCGGATGGATGTCCGGCGGCGGGTGGCCCGGCCTGTTTCGTCAGCTCTTATGATTTTTCTGATACAAAATGTTCAGACCCTTCAGCAGCAGGTCCCGTTCCAGCTTCATTTCCCGTTTGCACAGGGGGGCGATGAACTGAGCCATGCCGCCGGTGGCCACCACGGTCACAGGCTTGCCCAGCTCCTCCTCGATCCGGTCCAGCATCCCGTCCAGCATAGCGGCGGCCCCGTACATGATGCCGCTGCGCATACACTCCACGGTATTTTTGCCGATCACCCGGCGGGGCTTGTCCAGCTGGATGCCCGGCAGCTGAGATGCCCGGCTGGACAGAGCCTCGGCAGACACCCGTACACCGGGGATAATGCAGCCGCCCAGGTAGGTGTTGCCGCTGTCCACGATCTCAATGGTGGTGGCGGTGCCCATATCCACCAGGGCCAGAGGAGGACGGTACTCCTGGAGGGCGGCCACGGCAATCACAATCCGGTCGCTGCCCACAGAGCCGGGGTCATCCATCTGGATATTCAGGCCTGTTTTGATTCCGGGGCCCACCACCATGGGGTTGAGCCCGGTAAGCTTTACAAGCCCGGTACGTACTGCGTTGAACACGGGAGGCACCACAGAGGAGATGATGCACCCCTCCACTTCCTTCACCGTTACGCCGAACAAATCCAGCATATTCTTGATTTCCACGCCATACTGATCGGAGGTCTTGATCCGGTCCGTGGCGATCCGGGCCTCAAAGCGGATCCGGTCGTCCTCAATTCCGCCGATGACGATGTTGCTGTTGCCAATGTCGATGGCCAAGAGCATCCTTTTCACCTCTGCTGTGCATCCCCCGGCAATCCGGAGGCTAAATTTACCAATCCCGGGAA
The DNA here is from genome assembly GCA_944387225.1 of uncultured Oscillospiraceae bacterium. Taxonomy (GTDB): domain Bacteria; phylum Bacillota; class Clostridia; order Oscillospirales; family Oscillospiraceae; genus Lawsonibacter. Next base: position 2,466 of record CALXDY010000047.1, read on the forward strand.
GGCTTTCCTCCCGGCTCTTAACCGTGCCATTATAACCAATCCCATCCCTATTTGCAAGGACTTCCCCAGGATTTTTCTCCTCTCTTTACACCGGGAAATTTCTGTGTCATAATGCGAATATAGGATACGCCCGGCCTTTGTCGGGCGTGCTGATCTTTTATACTTCTTTAGAAAATGAGGGATACGCCATGTTACAGGGAAAAACCGTCCTGCTGGGTGTGACCGGCGGCATCGCCGCCTACAAAGCGGCGGCGCTGGCCTCCGCCCTGGTCAAGCTTCACTGCCAGGTTGAGGTGGTCATGACCCAAAACGCCACCCAGTTCATCACTCCCCTGACTTTTGAACAGCTCACCGGACGGAGAACCATGGTGGACACCTTTGACCGTGGCTTCGTCCATCAGGTGGAGCATATCTCTCTGGCCCACCGCACCGATTTGGTGCTGGTGGCTCCCGCCACGGCCAACGTGTGTGCCAAGCTGGCCCACGGCCTGGCGGACGACATGCTCACCACCACCGTTCTGGCCTGCCGCTGTCCCAAGCTCATCGCCCCGGCCATGAACACCAATATGTTTGAAAACCCGGTTACCCAGGACAACCTGGATACCCTACGCCGCTACGGCTGGGAGGTGATCGCCCCCGCTTCCGGCCGCCTGGCCTGCGGGGATGTGGGCGCGGGGAAACTGCCGGAACCGGATGTGCTGCTGCAGCATGTGCTGCGGGTGCTGGCTCTGCCCCACGACCTGGAGGGCAAGCGGGTTCTGGTTACCGCCGGCCCCACCCAGGAATCCCTGGATCCCGTGCGCTACCTCACCAACCATTCCACCGGCAAGATGGGCTATGCCATCGCCCGGATGGCTATGCTCCGGGGCGCCCAGGTCACCCTGATCTCCGGCCCCACCGCCCTTACCCCGCCTCCCTTTGTGGAGGTGGTGGACGTGGTGTCCGCCCAGGACATGTTTGAGGCGGTGGCTGCCCGGGCTGCCCAGGCGGATCTCATCTTCAAGGCGGCCGCCGTGGCCGATTACACCCCCGCCGATTACTGCGACGACAAAATCAAGAAAAAGGACGGCGACCTGTCCATCCCCCTGCGGCGCACCCAGGACATCCTGCAATACCTGGGGGAGCACCGGACGCCTGGCCAGGTGATCTGTGGTTTTTCCATGGAGACCCGGGACATGGTGGAAAACAGCCGGGCCAAGCTGGAGAAAAAGCGTGTGGACATGATCTGCGCCAACAATCTGAAGGTGGCCGGAGCCGGCTTCGGCGTGGACACCAACATCATCACCCTCATCACCCGGGACGGCGCCCAGGAGCTGCCCCTCCTGTCCAAGGAGGAAGCCGCTTGCCGGATTCTGGACGCGGCCATCACCTGTGCGCAGCGTCAGGGCTGACCTTGGACCGTACATGACAACAGAATAGCCAGCAGAAACCCTTGCACACATTTCATCCGGCAGGATGATGCCAGGCCGCTCCCCTGGCGGGGCGGCCGCCGATCAAAGGGGGCCATTCAGATGAAAGGAAACCGTCTTACCACCCTGATTTCCCTGGTGCTCAGCTGCATTTTGTGCAGCATCGCGGTCAACTGGGTCGCCCTGCCCAACGGCTTCGTGGTAACCGGCGTGACCGGCCTGTCCATGACGCTGGCCGCCTTCCTGCATATCAACTACGCCCTGATTTATTACGCCTTTACCCTGCTGATCCTGCTGCTCACCGCCCTGGTGCTGGGGAAAGGGGAGGTATCCAGCATACTGTTCCTCTCCGTGCTCTACCCCGCTGTGCTGTGGGTGCTGAACCTGGTTCAGGTGGAAATCATTCTGGAGGATAAGCTGGTGGCCGTGCTGCTGTACGGCGCCATCTCCGGCATAGGCGGCGGGCTGGCCTACCGTCTGGCCTATTCCTACGGTGGGCTGGACACCCTGTCCAAGATCCTGCGCAAAAAATTTCTGCCCTTTATTTCCATGAAAAGTGTGATGCTGGGGCTGGACTGCCTGGTGATGCTCACCATGCTCACCGCCTTCTCCCTGGACGCGGTGGCCTACGCCCTGGTGGGGCAGATCCTGTACGTCAACTGCATCAACTACGTGATCTTCAACATGGGGCCCAAGCTGTTTGAAATCCAGATCGTTTGCAGCAAGCCGGAGGAGATTGAGGACTTCATCATCAACCAAATCCACAAAAGCACCACCATCTATCACGTCATTGGCGGCTACTCCAAGGAGGCCAAGATCCAGCTGGACTGTGTGTGCAACTCCCGGGAGTATGTCCAGCTGCGGGAGTTCATCCGGGACAGCGGGCAGGACTGCTTTATCAAGGTTTTCCCCCTGACCCACGTATTCGGCCACAACAAGGATTTCCGCCAGCTGGACGACCAAACCCTTTAAGGAGAAATTGACCCATGGAGCAACACATCCAACAGCTTTCCCAGGAATTCAACCGCCCGGCGGAGCACATCGCCAATGTGCTCCGCCTTCTGGATGAGGGTGCCACCATCCCCTTCATCGCCCGGTACCGCAAGGAGCTTCACGGCTCCATGGACGACCAGCTGCTGCGGCAGTTGGCTGACCGGGCCCAATATCTCAAAGGCCTGGCCCAGCGTCGGGCGGAGGTATGCGCCGCCATCGACAGCCAGGGCAAGCTGACCGATGAACTGGCCCAAGCCATCCGGGCCGCCGCCACCCTGGCGGAGGTGGAGGATCTGTACCGCCCCTTCAAGCAGAAGCGGCGCACCCGGGCCACCGTGGCCAGGGAGAAGGGGCTGGAACCCCTGGCTCAGCTGCTGTTCGCCCAGCAGCGGGACTGCCCGCCCCCTCAGCAGGCCGCGGCGGACTATGTCAACCCCCAGCTGGGGGTGGAGACGGCAGAGGAGGCCCTTCAGGGGGCCAGCGACATCGTCGCCGAATGGATTTCCGACGACGCCGCTCTGCGGAAAACCCTGCGGGAGCTGTCTCTGCGCAGGGGCGTGCTCATCTCCAAAGCCGCGGAAAAGGAGCCGGAGGACAGCGTCTATCGGCTGTACTATGATTTTTCCTGCCCTGTAAACAAAGTGCAGGGGTATCAGATCCTGGCCATCAACCGTGGAGAGCAGGAGGGGATCCTCCGGGCCTGTGTGCAGGTGGAGGAAGGGTCCGCTCTCATCGCCGTGCGCCAGTCTGCCGTCCGCCCCGGCTCTCCCTCCATGGCCTTTGTCCGTGCCGCCGCGGAGGACGCCTATACCCGGCTGATCCAGCCCTCTCTGGAGCGGGAGATCCGGGCTTACCTCACAGAGCAGGCCGATGAGGGCGCCATCCATATGTTTGCCCTGAACCTCCGTCCCCTGCTGATGCAGCCGCCGGTGAAGGGGCGGGTCACCATGGGCCTTGACCCCGGCTACCGCATGGGCTGCAAGGTGGCGGTGGTGGACGGCACAGGCAAGGTGCTGGACACCGCCGTGGTCTACCCCACCCACGGCCCCCGTCAGCGGGAGGAGGCCATTACCCGGCTGACCCAGCTGATCCGGCGCCATGGGGTAGCCCATATTGCCATCGGGAACGGCACCGCCAGCCGGGAAACGGAACAGATGACGGTGGAGCTGATCCGCCGGGTGGGGGGCGGCCTGAGCTACATGATTGTCAGCGAAGCCGGAGCCTCCGTCTACTCTGCCAGCAAGCTGGCCGCCGAGGAGTTCCCGGAATTTGACGTGAACCTGAGAAGCGCCGTGTCCATCGCCCGTCGGCTTCAGGATCCCCTGGCCGAGCTGGTAAAAATCGAGCCCAAGGCCATTGGTGTGGGCCAGTATCAGCACGACATGCCCCAGGCCCGTCTGGAACAGGCCCTGGATGGCGTGGTGGAGGACTGCGTCAACGCGGTGGGAGTGGATGTGAACACCGCCTCTCCCTCCCTGCTCCGCCGGGTATCCGGCCTCACCGCCGCAACGGCCAAAAATCTGGTGACCTACCGGGAGGAACACGGGGTCTTCTCCTCCCGAAAGGAGATCTTAAAGGTGCCCAAGCTGGGACCCAAGGCCTTTCAGCAGTGCGCAGGCTTCCTGCGGGTGCCGGAGAGCAGGACGGTACTGGACAACACCGGCGTCCATCCGGAGAGCTACGCCGCCGCCGAGGCCCTGCTCACCCTCTGCGGCTACACCCTGGAGGATGTGAAGGCCGGGCATGTCCCCCAGCTGGAGGAGCGGGCGGCCGCTCTGGGCATGGAGAACCTGGCCCAGCGGTGCGGCGTGGGCGTCCCCACCCTCACCGATGTGATCCGGGAACTGCAAAAGCCGGGCCGGGATCCCCGTGACGAGCTTCCGCCCCCCATTCTCCGCACCGATGTGATGGAGATGAAGGACCTCAAGCCGGGTATGGAGCTCCAGGGCACGGTACGCAACGTCATCGACTTCGGCGTGTTCGTGGATATCGGCGTCCATCAGGACGGCCTGGTCCACATCAGCCGTCTGCCCCGGCGTGTGAAGCATCCCTCCCAGCTGCTGACCGTGGGAGATGTGATCACCGTCTGGGTGGAGGAAGTGGACGAAAAGCGCCGCCGCATCGGCCTGACCATGAAAAAGCCGGGGGAAGGATGATTCCCTCCCTTTGACGCATATACTGTTCTGCCCCTTCCCGGTGCATTGGGGCAAATCTCTGTTTGGAGGGAAGCTGCCATGGGCCGCCCCGTTTTTGATCTGCATTGTGACACCCTGTCCACGCCATGGGCCGGGGAGACGGGGCGCATCCCCCTGAATCATCCACAGTCTGCCTTCTCTTTGGGGAAAATCCCTCCCCAAACCCGCTGGGCCCAGTGCTGCGCCGCTTTTCTCCCCGACGAGCTCTCCCCAACCCAGGCCATGGAGCGGTTTCAACTGCTCCGCCGCCGGTTTGAGCAGTCCGTCCGGGAGCTGCGCGGCTGTGCCCTCCCCTGCGTTTCCGGTTCGGACATCCGCCGGGCCTGGGGACAGGGGAAGGCTGCCCTGCTGCTCACCGTGGAAAACGGCAGCCTGCTGGGACGGGAGCTGGAAAACGTGGAGCTGCTGTCTCAGGCGGGGGTGGTTCTGCTCACCCTCACCTGGAACGGAGAAAATCCCATCGGCTCCGGCCACGCCACTGACAAGGGGCTGACCCTCTTCGGCAAAGCCCTGATCCCGGAACTGGAGCGCCGGGGCATCGTGGTGGATGTGTCCCACCTGAACGACCGGGGATTTTGGGACGTGATGGATCTGGCCCACCGTCCCCCGGTGGCCTCCCACTCCAACGCCAGGGCATGCTGTCCCCATCCCCGCAACCTTTCCGATGACCAGATCCGGGAGCTGATTGCCCGGGAGGGCCTGATCGGCCTGAATTTCCACGCCCCCTTTCTCCGGGAAGGCGGGACCTGCGCCGGAATGGAGGATCTGTACCGGCACATCGCCCATTTCCTGGAGCTTGGGGCAGGCGATATCCTGGCTCTGGGCTCCGATTGGGACGGCTCCGCGCCGCCCCCCTCCCTCTCCTCCTGCCGGTGTGTGGAGCCACTGGCGGACTATCTCCTTTCCCGTGGTTTGACGAAGGAGTGGCTGGAGAAGCTGCTGTGGAAAAATGCCCAGGCTTTTTTCCTGAAAAACCGTCCATAAAACAGGCTTCCCAGGCGGCTGAGCCGCCTGGGAAGCCTGTTTATTTTACTTTCGGATCACGATGTGATCCTTGTCCTTATAAATCCCGTCCTCGGGAATGACGCCCCGGACGCAGGAAGTGGGGTAGACGCTGCTGCGCCGCCCCAGAATGGTGCCGGGATTCAGCACGGAGTTGCAGCCCACCTCCACATGGTCGCCCAAAATAGCGCCCATCTTCTTCCGGCCGGTTTCCACGGCCTCGTCCCCTTTGACCACCACCAGAGTCTTGTCCGACTTGACGTTGGAGGTAATAGAGCCCGCACCCATATGGCTCTTGTAGCCCAGAATGGAGTCCCCCACGTAGTTATAGTGCGGCGTCTTCACCCCGTCAAACAGGATGACGTTCTTCAGCTCCACCGAGTTGCCCACCACACACCCGGCCCCCACCAGGGCCGAGCCCCGAATAAAGGCACAGTGGCGCACCTCCGTCTCCGGCCCGATGATGCAGGGCGCGCCCAGGTAGGCGGAGGGAAACACTTTGGCCGTCTTATGGACCCAGACATGCTCCGCAGGCTGGTCGTACTCCTCCGGGGAGAGCGTTTCCCCCAGGCTCAGGATCAGATCGTGGATGCCGTCCAGGGCCTCCCAGGGATATTGAAATTGCCGCAGGTAATCCGCCGCCATGGTGTGGGACAGATCCAGCAGCTGAGAAATGGTCACGTTCATATCGTTAATGCCTCCAAAAACCCATATCATCCGCCCCGGCGGGGCGTGTTTCTCCATTATATCCCATACCAGCCCCTTTTTCAATTGTCATATCCTGTCTTTTCTCCACCCTCACCATCCTCTTTTCTCCGGCATAGTCTGGGACAGATTTTTGAGGGAATGGAGGTTCTTTTCCATGTTGTCATCGCCTGATATTCAATATTTCCTGGGAGCCAATTCTCCCAGCGGATTTTATTCCCTGTACGCCCAGCTGATCCCGGTGGACAGCGCCAATGCCCTGTATATCATCAAAGGGGGCGCCGGATGCGGCAAATCCACCCTGATGCGGCGGGTGGCCCGTCAGGCCGCCCAGGCCGGGGAAACGGTGGAATACATCCTCTGCTCCGGGGATCCGGACTCCCTGGACGCCGTCGTTCTGCCCCGTCTGAAGGTGGCCCTGGTAGACGGCACCGCCCCCCACGTAGTGGAGCCCAAGTACCCCGGCGTGGTAGAGGAATACGTCAATCTTGGCAAGGCCTACGACCGGGCAGGTCTGAGCGCCATCCGGGAAGACATCATGTCCGCCATGGACGGCTATAAGGAGCACTACCAGCGGGCCTACCGCTGCCTGGACGCCGCCGGGGAAATCATGGACGACGTCCGTGCCACGGTTTTGACCCAGGAGCTGGCGGAGCGGCTGGCGAAACGGGCCAGAGGTATCATCTCCCGGGAGATCAAAGGCGGGAAAGGCCAGCCGGAAGGGACCGTGCGCCAGCGTTTTCTGGATGGGATCACCCACAAGGGGGTTCTCACCCTGTATGACACCGCCTTTGCCCAGTGCCCCCGGATCTATCAGCTGGAGGACAGCTTCGGTCTGGCCCACACCATGTTGTCCGTCCTCCTGTCCGCCGGGATGCAGGCGGGATTGGATGCGGTGGCCTGCCCCGACCCCATGTTCCCGGAGCGGCTGCGCCATCTGCTTTTCCCCCAGCTGGGCCTGGGTTTCGTCTCCACCGCCCCCGCCCAGACCTGTCCCAGCGACCCGTACCGCCGCCTGCGCCTGGATGCCATGGTGGACAGCGAGCTGATGCGCCGCAGCCGTCCCCGCCTGCGCTTCTCCAAAAAGGTCTCCGCCGCCCTGGTAGAAGAGGCGGTGTCCTCCCTGGCCCAGGCCAAGGCCCTGCACGACGACCTGGAGGCCCTGTACAATCCCTACGTGGATTTTCAGCTGGTGGAGAAAACCGCCGATAACATCGCCCGGGACATTCTTTCCCTGCCGGTGTCCCAGGCGGATTGACACCCCCTGTTCCAAAAAAGAAGCGAGGTCGAAAGCCTTTTTGCTTTTGACCTCGCGCTGTATTTCATGGGATTTGTCCGTCAGGCCCAGGATTCGTCCAGCTCGGACCGCTTCTCCCGGCCCATCAGAGCATAGGCCACGCTGTGGACGTCCCGGCCCTCATAGAGTACCTCATAGGCTGCCTGGGCAATCGGCATTTCCACGCCCACTTTCTGGGCCAGCGCTCTGGCATTGGCGGCGGCGTAGTAGCCTTCCACCACCGCGCCCACCTCTTCCATGGCCGCATGGATCTCCTTCCCCTGTCCCAGCAGGATGCCGCAGCGGCGGTTGCGGGAGTGCATGGAGCAGCAGGTGACGATCAGATCACCCACCCCGGCCAGCCCGGTGAAGGTCTCCTTCCGGCCGCCCAGGGCAACGCCCAGACGGGCCATTTCAGCCAGACCCCGGGTCATCAGCAGGGCCTTGGTGTTATCCCCATAGCCCATGCCGTCACAGCAGCCGGCACACAGGGCGATGATGTTCTTCATGGCGGCGCACACCTCGGTGCCCACCTTGTCGTCGCTGGTATACACCCGGAAGCGCTGGTTCATGAAGATGTCCTGCACCTTCTGGGCCAGTTCCATGGTATCGGCGGCGGCTACCACACCGGTGGGGATTCGCCGCCCCACCTCCTCAGCATGGGAGGGACCGGACAGCACCACCACAGGGCAATGTCCCTGAAGCTCCTCCTCAATCACCTGGCTAAGACGGAGGGATGTGTCCTTTTCGATTCCCTTGGAAACCGACACCAGGATGGTGCCCGGGTCGGCAATCTCCTTCAGCTTGGCGGCAGTGGCCCGCACGGCGAAGGACGGGGTGGCCAGCACCACCAGCCCACAGCCCTTCACGCAGGCCATATCGGTGGAGAACTTCAGCTCCTCCGGGAGGGGAACTCCCTTGAGCATGGGATTCTCGCGGGTCTCCCGAAGCACCCGGGATTCCTCCTCCGTATAGGACCAAAGGGTGACGTCGTTGCCGTTTTCCAGCAGGAGCAGAGCCAGGGCCGTTCCCCAGGCGCCGCTGCCCAGGACAGTGATCTTCATGGCATGAACCTCCTCGCAATTTTTGGTGGATGGTTTATTTCTTCTTATGGAGACTGAATTTATTTTCCGTCCCGGTGAGCAGCCGGTGAATGTTTCCCCGGTGCATATACAGAATCAGCAGCCCGATGAAGGCGCCCAGGACGGTGAGCTGCACATTATGGTAGACAAACCAGGTGGCAAAGGGGAAGCTGGCCCCGGCCCAGCAGGAACCCAGGGACACATACCGGGTCAGAACCGCCAGGATCAGGAAGCCGCCCCACACCACCAGGGCGATGCGCCAGTCGATCATGATGGCGATGGCTCCGCCGGAGAGGATGCCCTTGCCGCCCTTGAAGTGGAACATGCAGGGGAACATGTGGCCCAGCAGGCAAAACAGACCGGCCCAGTATTTGGCAATCACAATGCCCAGCTCCCCCCCATCCACAATGATGTTGCCGGCCAGCCAGGCAGCCAGGAGGATGGCTACCACTGCCTTGAGCACATCCGTGAGGATCACCACAAAGGTCAGCGGGCCGCCGAAGGTGCGGTAGAAGTTGGTCAGGCCCGCGTTGCCGCTGCCGTGGGTGCGCACGTCGTCCCGGAGGATATACTTGGACACGATCACCGCCCCGTTGAAGCAGCCGCAGAAGTAGCTGACCACCGCCACGAAGCCGGCCCAGCCCCACAGCTGAACCTCCCAGTCAAAAAACTCGTTCAGGCCAAACATCATTCCTTGTCCCCTTTCTGCCGGATGGTCATGCGGACAGGGGTGCCTTCCAGGCCAAAGGTGGACCGGATCTGGTTTTCCAGATACCGCTGATAGGAGAAGTGGAACAGCCGGGCGTCGTTGCAGAAGCAGACGAAGTGGGGCGGCTTAATCCCAATCTGGGTCATATAGTAGATC
>CALXDY010000048.1 GCA_944387225.1 uncultured Oscillospiraceae bacterium
GGCGCTGGAATCGTTTTTTCAGACGATGATGGACCGCGGGCAGCTTGTGGAATACGTGGCAGAAGGGAATGGAACAATCATCGCCACAGGAGCGGTCTGTTTTTATGACTTTCCTCCCTCTTTCTCCAACCCCAGTGGGAAAATTGCCTATGTGACCAATATGTATACCCATCCAGATTTCCGCCGCCAGGGGATCTCCACTAAGATGTTGGAGCTTTTGGCGCAGGAGTGTCGGCTTCGGGGTGTGCACCGCAGCCTGCTGATCTCTTCTATCTGGGGAAAGTCGGTCTATGAGGCATACGGCTATCAGCCCGAGTCCAACTGGTATAGTCTCTGGCTGAAATGACGTTCCTTCTCCTGGAACCTACCCTTGACAGAGGGTCTGTAAATATGATAGTGTAAGGATGCGATATGACTGACGGAAGTGGACAGACCACATGGAGTATCGCCTTGAAACATGCCGACCGTCTGGGCGTACCCGTTTGCAAGAACGTGGTGCGCCCTTTTTGCTGGTGTAATCGCAGGGCAGAATAAAGCTGGGCACACAAAATATGTTCTCCTTCCGAATTCCTGTCTCTGGGTATGACCCTTCCCCCCGTTATCAACCGTCCGGACCCTTGGCTTCCGACATTTTTCCCCTCATTTCCATCACCCCAAAAAGGAGGACCAATGATATGAGCACACTGGATCTAAACGAGTTTTTGAGAACCCATCCCTACCCCGGCCGGGGCATCCTGGTGGGACATGCCTACAATAGCACCTGGTCCCAGTCTGTCATTGCCTACTTCATCATGGGCCGCAGCGAGAACAGCCGCAACCGCGTCTTTGAGCAGACGGAGGACGGCATCCGCACCCGGGCCTTTGACGAGAGCAAGATGACCGACCCCTCTCTCATCATTTACCACCCGGTGCGCATGGTGGGCACCACCACCATCGTCACCAATGGGGACCAGACCGACACCATCCGGGATTTTCTGGTGGCGGGCAAGACCTTTGAGGAGGCTCTGCGCACCCGGGAGTATGAGCCGGACGAGCCCAACCTCACCCCCCGGATTTCCGGCCTGGTGGACCGCTCCGGCAACTACCGCTTGTCCATTCTGAAGGAGGGCCAGGACCACTTGTGCCAACGGCAGTTCTTTGAGTACCAGCCCCGGTATCAGATTGGCCACTTCATCAGCACCTATGAGGGGTTTGGAGATCCCCGGCCCTCCTTCCATGGAGAACCGTTGGAGGTGGCCATTACCGCCCCCACCGCCAAGGAGCTGGCCGATCAGCTCTGGGGCAGTCTGAATGAGGACAACAAAGTATCCTTGTATGTACGCTATGTGGATCTGCGCAACGGGTTCGCTGAGACGGTCATCCGCAACAAGCTTGGGGAGGACTTTTACAGTGCCACTAAGGTCCCTGTCTGGCGGCAGGATTGAGGAGGCCCGCCATGTCGACGCTCACAGACTCCATTGCTGCCTTTCTGCAAGAGCGCGCACATGTCCCCATGCAGCCCCCTGTTCTCTGTACGGCAGAGGCCTTTCCCCTGCTGTTGGCAGGGATTCCCGCTTTGCGAAAAACCCCCGGCTTAGCCACTATGGAGGATGCGGGGGAGTCCTATTTCACCTCTATCCCCTACTGCCTGAGCGGGGAGGACCGGCAGAAGACCCGGGACCACTTGGAACAGGTCTACGGCATCACCGACCGGGACAGCATGATCGCCTTCTGCCAAAATGAGCTTTGGGTCCACCCGGAGTACCTGGACTTCGAGTCCTTATGGGAGGACCGGCCCGCCTTCTCCCTGGACGAGCTGAATCCCGGCGCCCGGGAGACCTTCCAGCGGCTGTCCCACTTTGCCCGTCAGTTTCAGCCCTTTGTGGGCCGCCGGGGTTTCCTGGCCTGGGACATTAGCGAAACGTTAGGCCACCTGCGAGCGGCCTGCGCCTGTGACCTGATTTCTTTCCCAGAGTATCAGGAGCTGTCCCAGCACTGGATTGAACAGGCCGCTGCCTTCCACAGTTGGGATGAATATGCCGTGGGTCTCGTGTGCGGAGCAGCGTATTGGGCCTACCGCATGGGAGGCAACCGCGGATTCGAGGACGCCTCCGCCTATCTGGACCTGAACTTGCATCTGGTGAGACAGCTTCTGAACAGCAAACAGGCTTGGGCGGGCCGCATGTGGTACCGCATCCCCCAGGAAAAACCCTATCGCCTCTCTGCGCCGGAGCTGCGGGAGCTGCTCCAGGATTGGACGGGACCCGAAGGCTGCCTGGCTACCGATCATATCACCGTTCTAGGGAAACCGGTTCGCTGGGGGTACCGGGAAACGCCGGATGAGAAGTACCCCGACAGTGGCTGGCGTTTCTTCTCCGGAGAGGAGACCGACGCATATATCCGTGATCCCAGCCACACCGGGATCTATCGGCTGAACACCATCTGCAACTATGACCCGGACATTCTTCCCTTTCTCACCGCCCCCTATGGCACTGCCTACGCCCGGGGCGAGGACGGGAAGTTCTACGCCGAGCCCTTTGAAGCGCCAGAGCCTTAATTTTGCAGAGACGGCTACCAGACGCCCGCAGATTTGCCTTCCTTGATCCCACATAGGTGGATGCTATCCGCCTCTGCACCCATTCTGCCACAATCACAACCTCAGATACAGAAAGGATGACCTGCTATGAGCGAACTGGAACTGGAGTACGGCTGCAACCCAAAGCAAAAGCCCGCCCGCATCTTCATGGAAAAAGGAGAGTTGCCCCTGAAGGTGATCAACGGCAAGCCGGGGTACATCAATTTCATGGATGCTCTCAACTCCTGGCAGCTGGTGAAGGCTCTGAAGAAGGCCACCGGCCTGCCCGCCGCCGCCTCCTTCAAGCATGTCTCCCCCGCCGGGGCCGCCCTGGGCCTGCCCCTCACGGATGTGGAGCGGCACATCTACTTTGCCCCTGAGGGAGAGCTCTCCCCTATCGCCTGCGCCTACATCCGGGCTCGGGGAGCCGATCGGCTGTGCTCCTTCGGAGACTGGGCCGCCCTCAGCGACATATGTGACGCCGATACCGCCCGCTTCCTGGCTCTGGAGGTATCTGATGGCGTCATCGCCCCCGGCTACACCGACGAGGCCCTGGAAATTTTAAAGACCAAGCGTAAGGGCGGCTATAACGTGGTGGAGATCGATCCCAACTATGAGCCCGCCCCCATTGAACGCCGGAACATTTACGGCATCACCTTCGAGCAGGGCTACAACAGTCTGGACATTAACGAGGAGATGCTCCAGAACATCGTCACCGAGAACAAGGCCCTGCCCCAACAGGCTAAGCACGACATGCTCCTGTCCCTCATCACCCTGAAGTACACCCAGTCCAACTCCGTATGCTACGTGAAGAACGGCATGACCATCGGCGTGGGCGCCGGCCAGCAGAGCCGCATCCACTGCACCCGTCTGGCGGGCAACAAGGCGGACATCTGGTGGCTGCGCCAGCATCCGAAGGTCCTGGGCCTCCAGTTCGTGGACAACATCCGCCGCCCCGACCGGGACAACGCCATCGACATCTATATCTCCGACGAGCACGACGACATCCTGGCCGACGGGGTATGGCAGAACACCTTCAAGGTACGGCCTGAGGTGCTCACCCAGGAGGAGAAGCAGGCCTGGATCGCCCAGATGTCCGGGGTGACCGTGGGCTCCGACGCCTTCTTCCCCTTCGGGGACAATGTGGAGCGGGCCCGGAAGTCCGGCGCCCAGTATATCGCCCAGCCCGGCGGCTCCATCCGGGACGACCAGGTCATCGCCACCGCCGACAAGTACAATATGGTCATGGCCTTTACCGGGATCCGGCTGTTCCACCACTAAGACACCTCTAGGGGGGACGATGTCCCCCCTAGATACAAAATCGGTTCCATTGAAACCGATTTTGATACCCCCCGCGCCTTTCCACGGGAAAGGCGATCCTGGCCGCCGCGGCCAGGGGTCGTGGTGTCCTGCGGCGGAGTGAATCCGCCTTCGGACGTATTTCCATTCTTTCCGCCTCCGGCGGAAACTCTGCGAGGCTTGGTTCCCGCAGCATTGAGGTGATTCTGATGAAAGTATTAGTAATCGGCGGAGGCGGGCGTGAGCACGCCATCTGCTGGAAGCTGTCCCAGTCCCCCAAGGTCACGGAGCTGTACTGCGCTCCCGGCAACGGCGGCATCGCTCAGGTAGCCACCTGCGTGCCCATCAAGGCCACCGATGTGGAGGCCATGGTGGCCTGGGCCAAGGAAAACAAGATGGACTTTGTCATGGTGGCTCCCGACGATCCCCTGGCCCTTGGCATGGTGGACGCCATGGAGGCCGCGGGCATCCCCGCCTTCGGCCCCCGGGCCAACGCCGCCATCATCGAGGCCAGCAAGGCCTTTTCCAAGGAGCTGATGAAGAAGTACCACATCCCCACCGCCAAGTACGAGAGCTTCACCGACATGGACAAGGCCCTGGCCTACATCGAGGAGCAGGGCGCTCCCATTGTGGTGAAGGCCGACGGCCTGGCCCTGGGCAAGGGCGTGGTGGTGGCCGCCACCGTGGAGGAGGCCAAAACCGCCGTCCGGGAGATGATGGAGGACCACAAGTTCGGCCAGAGCGGCTCCACCGTGGTCATTGAAGAGTGCATGGTGGGTCCTGAGGTCACCGTGCTGGCCTTCTGCGACGGGGAGCACCTGGTACCCATGCTGTCCAGCCAGGACCACAAGCGGGCCTATGACGGCAACCAGGGCCCCAACACCGGCGGTATGGGCGCCTTCTGCCCCTCCCCCAAGTACACCCCGGAGATCGCCCAGGTGTGCATGGAGCAGATCTTCCTGCCCACCGTGGCGGCACTGAAGGCGGAGGGCCGGCCCTTCAAGGGCGTGATCTACTTCGGCCTGATGCTCACCAAGGACGGCCCCAAGGTGGTGGAGTACAACGCCCGCTTCGGCGACCCGGAGACCCAGCCCCTGCTGTCCATGTTGGACACCGACCTGATGGATATTTTCCAGGCCTGCGTTGACGGCACCCTGGATCAAGTGGACATCCGGTGGAAGGAGGGCGCCGCCTGCTGCATCGTGCTGGCTTCCGGCGGCTATCCGGTGAAGTACCAGAGCGGCTACCCCATCTCCGGTCTGGAGGAGGCGGGTAAGAAGGCCGTGGTCTTCCACGCCGGCACCAAGGCCGGAGCCGACGGGCAGATCCTCACCGCCGGCGGCCGTGTGCTGGGCGTTACCGCCCTGGGCGACACCCTGGAGCAGGCCATTGAAAACGCCTACGCCGCCTGCAAGCCCATCTCCTTCCAGGACATGCACTTCCGCACCGACATCGGCAAGGTATGAGCAGACTCAGCCGCCTGGACGGGGTAGTATTTGACGTAGATGGGGTGCTGTTCGACACCGAGCGCCTGGCCCACCGGATCTGGCTGACCGTCAGCCGGGAGATGGGCTGGCCCCAGGTGGGGGAAGCCTATCTGGAGTTTGTGGGCCGGAACCGGACGGACACCGTGGAGCGCATGGCCGCCCTCTTCGGCCCGGACTTCCCCGGCATGGACTTTATGCTCACCTGTTCGGCCAAGACCCAGGAATACATGGAGCGGGAGGGCGTGCCCCTGAAGCCCGGCGTCCGGGAAATCCTGGCCGAGCTGAAGGGCCGGGGCGTGCCCCTGGCCATCGCCACCTCCACCGGGATGGAGCGCACCAGCCGGCGGATGGAGCTGGCGGGCCTGGCCCCCTATTTCCGCCACATGGTCACCGGGGATCAGGTGCGCCACAGCAAGCCCCACCCGGAGATCTACCAGCTGGCCTGCCAGGCCCTGGGGACGGCCCCGGGACGGACCCTGGCGGTGGAGGACTCCAGCAACGGCATCCGCTCCGCCCACGCCGCGGGGATGCCTGTGGCCATGGTGCCCGATATGATCCCCCCCACCCCGGAGCTGGAGGCTTTGGTGACCTGCCGCAGGGACAGCCTGCTGTCCCTGCGGGACTGGCTGACGGAGGAGGAGGGAGACGCCGGATGAAGCAGCTGACATTTCTGGTCAAGCCCGCCTCCAGCCTGTGTGATCTCCGGTGCCGGTACTGCTTCTACGAGGACGAGGCCCAGCACCGGGAAACCAAAAGCATGGGGCTGATGACGGAGGGCACCGCCCGCCGCCTGATCCAGGCGGCGGCGGAGGCCGTGGAGCCGGGAGACGCCATCCAGATCACCTTCCAGGGGGGAGAACCCACCCTGGCGGGGCTGGACTTTTTCCGCCGCTTCCTGGCCCTGGAGCGGGAGCTGTGTCCCCCCGGCGTGTCCATCCACCACTCCATCCAGACCAACGGCATGTCGGTGGATGGGGAATGGGCGGCGTTTTTCCGGGACAACGGCTTTCTGGTGGGCCTGTCCATGGACGGGACACGGCCCCTCCACGACGCCCAGCGGGTGGACGCCCAGGGCAAAGGCACCTGGGATCGGGCCGCCGCCGCCCTGGCCCGGCTGGATCAGGCGGGGGTGGAGACCAATCTGCTGTGCGTGGTCACCGGCCAGATTGCCCGCAGCCCCCAGAAGGTCTACCAGGCCCTGAAAAAGCTGGGCCCCCATCCCCTCCAGTTCATCCCCTGCCTGGATCCCATCCAGGCGCCCCGGGGCTCCATGCCCTACTCCCTGTCCCCCCAGCGGTACGGCCAGTTTTTGTGCGGGCTGTTTGACTGCTGGTACCGAGACTGGCAGGCCGGGCAGTACACCAGCATCCGGCTGTTTGACGACTACCTCCGGATTCTGGCCGGAATGCCCCCCAGCACCTGCGCCGCCTCCGGCGCCTGCGGCAGCTATCTGGTGGTGGAGGGGGACGGCAGCCTCTACCCCTGCGACTTCTTCGTGCTGGATGAATGGCGCATCGGCTCCATCCACGACCTGTCGGTGGAGCAGGCCATCAGCCATCCCGTCAGCCGCCGGTTCCTGGCACGGGGCGGCGGACAGCCCTCGGCCTGCGCCCGGTGCCCCTACGCCGGGCTCTGCCGGGGGGGCTGCCCCCGGGACTGGACAGCCTTCGGCCTCCAGGGGGAGAACTACTACTGCCCCGCTTTCCGGCAGTTTTTCCAGTACGCCCTGCCCCGCCTGAACCAGGCGGCGGCCGCCCTGAGATAAGAAAACCGCTGAGCGATTGTTTGATCGCTCAGCGGTTTTTTCATATGGTCCGGATGGAGGTACCCTCGTAGATCTTGGGCTTCATCACATAGGTGTAGTCCTTGTCGTCGCAGTCCCGGCGCTGGATCATGGTCATCAGCCGGGTGGCAACCAGCACCCCCATCTTCTCCCCCTGGTGGACGGAGCAGGTGATGCCCTCCTGCTCCCAGTCGTCCCCGGAGTAGTCGAAGCACACCAGGGAGCAGTCCTCCGGCACCCGCTTGCCCTGCTCGGCCAGCACCCGCCGCACCAGGCGGTAGATGATGTAGTTGCAGCAGACAATGGCGGTGTACTTGGGCAGCCCCTTCAAAAACCGGTCGATGGAGCGGGCGAAGCTCTGGTCATGGGCCTCGTTGGAGACGCACCACTTGATGTAGTCGTCCTGGAACTCCACCTCCCGCTTCTGCATGGCCTCGGCGGTGCCCTGAAACTTCTCAATGCTCTGGTAGTTGTCGTAGACAAAGATGCCGGCGATGAGCCGGTGGCCCCGCTCAATGAGCAGGCCGATGAGCCGGTCGGCGCACTCCTTGTCGTTGACGATCACCCTGGGGTAGCGCAGGTTCTTGTAGTAGTTGTTGTAGAAGATCACCGGAATGCGGCGGCGGTAAATCTCCTGGTAGCAGTCCAGGTTGGGGTTGAGCAGGCTGGCCTTCACCCCGTCGATGATAAAGCCGCTGAAATTCTGGTGCACCACCGTCTGGAGGCAGTTGCGCTCGTTGGCGAATTTGTTGTCGGTGAAAAACACCCGGAAATCCACCTGCTCGGCAGGCAGAACGCTTTTGATCCCCTTCAGCAGCTCGGAATTGGCCTTGGTATCCTGCCCCTGGAGGATCAGCCCGATTTTCATGGGGGCGGAGCCGGAGCCAAGCTCCCGGGACAGGGCGGTCTCCTTATTGATGTAGGTGCCGCTGCCCTTCACCCGGCAGACCAATCCCTCCCGGGCGATCCGGTCCAGGGCACAGCGCACCGTCTCCCGGCTTACATCCAGCCGGCGGCACAGGGCGTTTTCCGAGGGCAGACGCAGGTTGCCGGAAAACTTGTTCTCATCAATATAGGCCATCAGCCAGCGATAGACCTCTTCCGCCTTCTTCCCGGAACCTGCCAAGTCAGCCCCCTCCTCAGTCGGTGATGACGGGCCGATAGCCCTCCGCCTTCTCGATCCAGTCCAGCAGGCGGGTACGCATGTCCGCCTTGGCCTGGGCGTAGGCGGGATCGGCCACTACGTTGTTCAGCTGCCAGGGATCGGCCTTCAGATCATACAGGAAGTCGTCGGCGTAGGTATCGGAGGCCGCCGCCTCGCCGCCGTTGACGCCGGGGGCGTAAACGGCGTAGAGGTAATCGGCGGTGCGGACGCACCGGCCCACACGGCTCTCGGAGATCTGGGCAAATACCTGGTTGGGTCTATTATCATTCTTTTTCTCCACCACGTCAAGGAGGTTCTCCCCGATCATGGCGTCGCCCACATCCACACCGGCCATAGCCAGGATGGTCTTGGGCAGGCTTTCGGTGGACACCAGCTCCTCCACCGCCTTGCCGCCCTTGTAGGGGCCGCCGGCAATGACCAGGGGCACATGGAGGGCGCCGTCGTGGCAGGTACGCTTGTAGTCGTCGTAGCCGTTGAGGTGCCCGTCGGTGTTCCGGGTCTTGAAGTGGGAGCCGTGGTCGGAGGCGTAGATGATGATGGTGTTGTCGTACAGGCCCTTCTCCTTCAGCTTGGCCACCAGCTTACCCAGGTTCTCGTCCAGGCTGGCGCACTGGCCCAGGTAGTCGGGATACTCCTCGGCGGCGTTGCCCTTGAGCACCTCCAGGTCGTGGGGCAGGACGAAGTCCTTGAACCGCTCCTTGGAGCCCTCGGGGCCCTCGTAGTGGTTGTGGTCGTTCTGATGGTGGGGCTCGATCTGGGAGACCGTCATGAAGAAGGGCTTCTTCCCGTCGTACTGATCGAAGAACTCCAGAGCCATGTCGTTGATGCAGTCGGCCCGGTAGCCCTTGAAGTCGATGCGGTTGTTGTTCTCGTCAAAGACATAGCCGTCATAGCCGTGGGAGGTAAACTCCAGCACGTCGGCGGCCCGCCAGTAGCCGGTGTAGCCGCCCCGCAGCTCCTTGGGGACGGCGGTAATGGTGTGGTCGATGGTGGGCGCCTTCTCCAGCTCGCCGTCGCTGGCCAGATGCCACTTTCCGATGTAGGCGGTCTCATAGCCCGCCTCCTCGATGTAATTGGCCAGGGTCTTGATGCCGGAGGGGAGCATGATGTTGTTGCGGAAGCAGCCGGTCTCCGTGGGGTACTTGCCCGTCTGGAACAGGGCGCGGCAGGGGCCGCACACCGGCTGGGGGGAAAAGGCGTTGTCAAACTTCACGCCCTCCCGGGCCAGCTGGTCCAGGTTGGGGGTGATGTTCAGGGGCTGGCCGAAGCAGCCGCAGGTATCCCAGCGCTGCTGGTCGCTGAAGTAGAAAATAATGTTGTATGCCATGGGTTTACTCCTCCTCGTGCACATTGGCGGCAGCCGCAGCGGCGGCCCGCTCTTTCTTCTGGTCGTTGAGCTTGCCGCGGATGATGGTAGCCACAGCCACAATGATCAGGGCCAGGAAAATCAGGCAGTAAATGCTGCTGAAGAAAATGGCAGGGTCGCCGTTGGAGATCAGCAGAGCCCGGCGGAAGTGGGGCTCGGTCATCTTGCCCAGCACCAGACCCAGCAGGATGGGCACAGGGGGCATATCCAGCTTCCGCAGGATCCAGGCCAGGGCGCCGAAGATCAGGGCCACGCCCACGTCAAAATAGTTGTTGTTGACGGAGTAGGCGCCGGCGAAGCAGAAGATGACGATCACGGGGGTCAGGATCTCCTGAGGGATGGATACCACCTTGGCAAACAGAGTGGTAAGGAACTTGCCCTGGATGCACATAAAGATGTTGACCAGGATCAGGCCCAGCATGATGGCGTACATAATGTCGCCGTCGGTGGTGAACAGGGACAGGCCGGGATTCAGGCCGTTGATCATCAGGGCGGACAGCATCAGGGCCACGGTACCGTCGCCGGGGATGCCCAGGGTGAGCAGGGGGATCAGGGTGGCGCCGGTAACGGCGTTGTTGGCCGACTCGGCGGCGGCGATGCCTTCCACGGAGCCGTGTCCGAACTCCTCAGGGTGCTTGGACATGTTTTTGGCCTGGCTGTAGCTGAACCAGGAGGCCTCGGAAGCGCCGGTGCCGGGGATGATGCCCACCATAACACCGATGAGGGAGGACAGCAGCACAGGACGGATCATCCGCTTATACTCGCTTTTGGTAATCTTGCCATCGTCCTTGATCTTTCTGGTATCCAGATGCAGCGCATCCAGCCGTTTTTCCGCCTTGGCCAGGATCTCCACCAGGGCGAACAGACCGATCAGGCACACCGCCAGATCCAGGCCCAGGTACAGCCGGGACACACCGAAGGTAAAGCGGTCATAGCTGGTCAT
The DNA here is from genome assembly GCA_944387225.1 of uncultured Oscillospiraceae bacterium. GTDB lineage: Bacteria > Bacillota > Clostridia > Oscillospirales > Oscillospiraceae > Lawsonibacter. Next base: position 10,598 of record CALXDY010000048.1, read on the forward strand.
GGGGTCGGAGCCGATGCAGGCAATGAGCAGGCCCAGGCAGGCGGAGATGATGCCCCGGATCATGCTCTTGCCGGAGACACCGGCGATGATGGTCAGGCCGAACACGCAGACCATGAAGTACTCAGGGGTGCCCAGCTGAGCGGCGATCTTGGCCACCTGGGGGCCCAGGAACAGCAGCATCAGGGCGGAGAACACGCCGCCGAAGGTGGAGGCGTACAGGGCAATCTTCAGCGCCGCCTTGGTGCGGCCCTGCTGGGACAGGGGATGGCCGTCCAGCATGGTTGCCGCCGCATGGGGCGTGCCCGGAGTGTTGATGAGGATGGCGGAGACGCTGCCGCCGTAGCCGCCGGCGCAGTAGATGCCCAGCAGGAACATCATGCCGGGGATGGCGGTCATGGTATAGGTGACAGGCAGGAACAAAATCACGCACAGAATCACGCTCAGGCCGGGGATGGCGGCGAAAACGGAGCCCACAAACACGCCGATGTTGATCCACAGAATGTTTTCCAGGGTGAAGAGAAGGCCGGTGGCCGGTACGATATATTCCAACATGGTTCAAGCCCTCCCTTTCTTAAAAGTCCACGCCCAGGACGAACCGGAACGCGGCCCAGATGCCCACGGCGATGGCGATGGTAATGACGTAGTAGCTGGGCTTTTTACAGCGGAAATAGAACAGGAAGCCCAGAGCGCAGAAGACAGCGCCCACCACGAACAGGTCGGTGACGCGGCACAGCATGTAGGAGATCACCAGAATGGCCAGAATGACCAGGGCCTTCATCTCCACCTGGAGATTGATGACCTTCCAGGTCAGGGGCTTCTTGGTGGCGATTTTGTAAAGCTCCTTCACGATCAGCGCGGCACAGGCGATGATCATCACCGTCATCAGCAGGGTGGGGAAGGCCCGGCCGTTGACCACGTCCTTCTCCGAGATCACCACCTGCTGCGGCATGATCCACATGATAACCAGGGCAAAGATCAGAAAAATCACGCCCACCGTCAGGTCCACAGGGATACGGAACTCCTTTTCCCGGAGCTTCTCTCCCCAGGCATCCATGCGGGCATGGAATCGATCCAGGGACTGTTTCAATCCAAAAACCTCCTTCTGTCCGGTACGGAATGCAACGGGGGATGGGCGGGACGCACCCAGGCCCATCCCCCGATCTTATCTCGATCAGCCGGCGACGATATCCTTATACTCGTTGACGATGTTCTTCACGTTCTCCACGTGAGCCTCCACATCCTCCTTGGACATGGTATCGACCTCCAGCAGCATGGTGTCCTGCAGCCAGGTCACCACTTCCTCGTCGGCCAGGATCTGGTCGTAGAGGTCCTTCAGAGCGGACACCTTCTCAGCGTCGGTGCCGGCACGGGCCATCACGAAGCAGCGGTTGCGGAAGTAGGGGTAGCCATACTCGCCCACGCCCTCGACACCCTCAAAGGGACCGTGCTCAATGGCCTTCTCATCAAAGGCGCAAACCACGTTCACGCCACCCTGCTGGGCGGTCTCCAGGATCTGGGACTGGTGGGAAACGGCGAAGCTGGTCTCGCCCTTGGCCACAGCCTGAGCGGCCTCGGCGGCGGACTGATAGGGAGTCAGCTTCACCTTGTCGCCGGCGCCCATGGAGCCGAACAGGGCGGCGGCCAGGAAGGCCTCGGAGCCAGTGGCGCCGTTGACGGCCACGCTGATCTCACTGGTGCCCTCCACATAGGCCTCCAGATCGGCGATGGTCTTGACGTTCAGCTCGGCATCGGCAGACAGGACAAAGATGGAGGAGTACAGATTCTCCACGTACTCAAAGTCCTCGTAAGTAAACTGCATCTTGGCGGGGTCCAGGATGGAGGTAATGGACAGCAGGCCCTCACCCACAAAGACCAGCTCCGTGTCGTTGGCCTCGGTGTCGGCCACCCAGGTGTTCACGGTAGCGGCGTCGCCCTGAATGGCCTCGGCCACCAGGGTGGTATTCTCAGAATACTTGGTGGACATCTCAGCGGCCTTCTGGCTGACCACAGCTGCCACACCGGAGGGAGCCCAGGGGCAGGTGACCTTCCAGCTCTCCTTGCCGCCGCTGCTGCATCCGGCCAGCAGGCTGAGACCCATGACGGTGGCGAGAGACAAACTCAACAAACGCTTTTTCATCCTTCATTCTCCTTTTCAATTTGTTTGACTATCCAGAATTTCCTTTTCTTTTCTGCTTCCTATGTGTACAATGTACCATTTTCTTTTTCGAGATACAACAAATTTTACGTAGAATATTCGAAAGTTGTATGCTTATTGTGCATTTTCGGATAGGTTGTATTTTATTACTAGAATTTTTCTACTTTTTGCATAAATTACTCTGGTGCAATTAGGTATAATATCCCAGTCGCCTTTCCGAATTCCAGACAGCATCTCGGCTCCACGGGAGGACTCGGACGGAAAAACAGACAGGCGGCAGGCTTGTCCAGACCTTCCGGCCCCCTTTCCGATGCAAAAAAGCCGCGCCGCAAAACCAAGGTTTTGCGGCGCGGCCGGTCTTGCCCGGTATCCGCCCGGAAGGGGCGCTGATTAAAACACCACCACAAGCAGCATCTTGAAGGCTTCCTCCCCGTACACCCCGTGGGGATGGCCGGCAGGCATCACAATGGATTCCCCGGGATGAAGCAGGTGATCCTGCCCGTCAATGGTAATCCGGCCCACTCCCTCCAGACAGGTGACAAAGGCGTCGCCGCCGGACTGGTGGGTGCTGATTTCCTCCCCTTTGGCAAAGGAAAACAGGGTAACGCTTACCGCGCTGTTCTGGGCCAGGGTTTTACTGACCACCTGCCCGTCCTGGCAGGCAATCTGATCTTTCAGCACCAAAACCTCCGACAGGGCGATATTTTTCATTTTTCCGTCCATGGTAAACTCCTCCCCGGCTGACGCCGCTGATTGTCCGGTGTCTCACAGGAAACCGCCGGCTTTCCTCTATTATGCCCTGCGCCGGGGAAACCGTCGGTTGTTATGACCACATTTTTGGGATCATTCCGTCAGGTCTGAGGATAACGGGACTGGACGGTAAACTGGGTATCCTCCAGGCTCTGGCGGCTGATCTCCCGGCCCCAGTGGATGGAGGAGTTGAAGTTGCCCTCGGTGACGATCACGCTGTCCGCCCGCTTCTCCAGCACCACCACAGAGTGGGTATCGAAGTTGATCCGCAGGATGTCCCCCACCTTGACGGCGTCAAAGTCGGAGTGACGGCTGGTGACCGGCAGATCACCGAAGGCCGCGTCGCTGCAAATCAGGGCAAAGCCGGCACAGCCGTAGCCCATGGTGTTCAGGGCCGGAGAGAAATGACTGTTTGCGTTGGTCCAGGACATCCCCTCTGGGTACTCCTCTTCCAGGGCCTGGATGATGGCCAGGACATTTTCCTCCGTAATGGGCTGTCCGTTGGTCAGAGTGGGCTCCTGGACGGCGGGCTCTTCCGGCTCCTCAGGAATCACGGGCTCTTCCGGCTCTTCAGGAATTACAGGCTCCTCAGGCTCCTCCGGGATCACCGGCTCCTCCGCCGCTTCATACAGGCGGAGCATGGTAATCACACTCTGCTCAATGGTGTACGTACCCATAGGAGAGAAGGTGGTCTCATCGGTACCCGCCATGATCCCGGCGCAGTACATCTTCTCAATGCCGGATCTGGCCCAGGAACTGGCGGCATCCAGATCGGTCAGGGGTGTCTCCCCCTCCGTCAGCTCCAGCTCCATGGCGTTGGCCAGTGCAGCCAGGATGGTGGCCGCCTGCTCCCGGTTCAGGGTCCCGTCAGGATTGAACTTGCCGTCCCCGATTCCGGACACCACGCCTAAATAGGCCATCCGCTCCACGTCCGCGTCATCGGTGTCCTGGAAGGTGACCCGGCCGTCCACCGTCTCTCCGGTAGCCGTCTCGTACAGCCGGGCGGCCAGATGGCAGAACTGGGCCCGGGTGATGGGCTGGGTGTAGTCGTCAGGCAGGGTGTCCGGCACCAGGCCGGACTGCTCCGCCTGCTCCACCAGCTCCTGAGCCCATGGGGAAACAGCCGCCCAAGCCTGCCCCACAAGGCCCACAGCCAAAACCAGCACAAGTGCCATGGACAGTACCCGTCTTTTCATTGAAACCCCTCCGTTTTCTCTGTAAAAAAAGGGAGAACGACAGAGAATTTCTGCCGTCCCCACCTGTACGTTATTATGTACGCTGAACCCGGCTGAACAGATCCACCATCATGTCTCTGTCATCGCAGGCCCGGCGGAAGCCCAGGATAAAGTCGGCCAGCGCCTCCTTATCCTTGGAGAAGGCACAGAACATGCTTGATTCAGAATCAATGCTGACTTTCCCCACCAGGTCGGGGCACCGTTCCGCCAGAAACACCTGGGCCAGGCTGATCCAGTCACTGCCGCCCCCAGTAAAGCCCTCCGCCGCACGGGTGCGGAACACATCCTGGAGATAGTCCTGGTCATCCAGGCAAACCGCAGCGCCCTGACCTTGCTCCACCCAGAAAAACGGCGCCAGCACCTGATCAAACTGTTCAACAATTGTCATTTCCAAAATTCCTCCTTACAAACCTGTCCGTCCCGTTTTCGGGAAATCGCATTCGACCAGGGGCGGGACGGATCGGGACAGAATCCGCCGCTGGGACAGCCGGCAAAAAGCGTGTCAAACGGCTGCCTCCCTCTCGTTGCCGCTATTATAGCACAACGTTGTCCATACTGAAAGAGGATTTTGTACTATTTGCTTAATTTCTTTCGTTTTTATCCGGCAGCCCTTGTGCCTATCCCCCAGAATGGGATGGAGCCCCGTCCTGTCTCCCCATCTGAAAAGCGGTAAAGGGGTCCATGGGCCTAAAATACCCTGTTTTTTCCCCTTCAAAGGGGAATTTTCCGTGGAATAACGCCTCCATTCCGCCTTTTTCTCGTCTCCGTCTGGACGGGACGTAAATTTGCTCTTGTTTTACCGGGCAATTTTTCGTATAATTTCACTATAGCTTTCCCAAAGAAGGTGTATCCATGGCCATACTGAAAGACATTGCCGCCGTTACCGGCGTATCCATTTCCACCATCTCCCGTGTACTGAACCGGGACGACAGTATCAGCGTCACCCCTCAGACCCGACAGAAAATCCTGGACGCCGCCCGGGAGCTGGGCTACACCCCGGTGCGGAACCGGGCCAGATCCGGCCCGGAGGAATCCACTGTTCTCCGCATCGGCATCGCCCAGATGTTTGAATCCCATCAGGTGCTTCAGGATCCCTACTATCTCTACATGAAAAATGCCCTGGAGCAGGTCTGCTTCGACCAGGGCATGGAGACCACCCCCCTGTTCCGGGACGAGGGGAGCAATTTCCTCTCCTCCGGTGACCGGCCCCTGGATGGGATCTTCGCCATCGGCAGCTTCACCAGGCAGGAGATCCAAAGCTTCCAGCGCCTGACCCGGCATATCGTCTTTGTGGACTCCACCCCGGACGACGAGGTATTTTTCTCCGCCGTGCCCAACTTCCACCTGGGCCTGCGCCAGGCTCTCACCCACCTGCTGGATCACGGCCACCGGCGCATCGCCTTTCTGGGCAGCCACTACACCCTTCAGGAGACCCGGGATCTGAAGCTGGATCCCCGGCTGTACTACTTCCGCAACGGCCTTCAGGACAGGGGGCTGTACCGCCCGGAGTACGCCCTGGACTGTGAGATGAACTCCCCCTCCGCCTATCAGGTCCTGCATCAGGCCCTGACCCAGTGGGAGCAGCTCCCCACCGCTCTGTTTCTCTCCTCCGATGCCATGGTGCAGGGGGCGCTCCGGGCCCTGGACGAGGTCGGTCTGTCCATTCCGGAGGACATCAGCGTCATCGCCTTCAACGACACCCCCCTCTCCCAGAACGCCACACCTCCCCTCACCTCCATCCGGGTGCTTCAGCACGAGCTGGCCGCTGCGGCCCTGACCTCCATGCAGGCCTGCCGCTCCGGCGCCCGGTACCCCATCAAAACGGTGGTGCCCTGCGTGTACGTGGACCGGGGCAGCGTGTGCCCCCCGAAAGATTAAAACAGCTTCGGGCCGCACCCCAAGAGGTGCGGCCCGAAGCCGTTTTTCATCCGGTGTCCGGGAGCCATCCCTATTTCTTCTTCCAACGGAGAAGGAAGGCGGCGTTGGTAATCACCAGCACCGACCCGGCATTATGGACCAGGGCTCCCACCACGGGATTGAGGGTCCCCCGGATGGCCAGGACAATGGCCAGGAAATTCAGCGCCATGGAAAAGGCCATGTTCCACCGGATGGTCTTCATCATCCGCCGGGACAGAGCGATCAGGTGGGGCAGCTCCTTCACCTCGTCGTCCACCAGGGCGATATCGGCGGCATCCACGGCGATGTCGCTGCCCACGCCGCCCATGGCGATGCCCACCGCCGCCCGTTTCAGGGCGGGGGCGTCGTTGACACCGTCGCCGATCATGCACACCGGCTGGTTCCGGGCCTGATACTGGTCGATGGCCGCCAGCTTATCCTCCGGCAGGCAGCCCGCCCGAACCTCCCGGATGGAGACTTGGGCGGCGATGGCCTCCGCAGCCTGTTGGTGATCCCCGGTGAGGAGAACGGGCTCCACCCCCAGGGCGCTGAGGTCCTCCACCATGGCGGCACTGTGGGAACGGACGGTGTCGGCCAGGGCCAGACAGCCGGCCACAGCCCCATCCACCGCTACATAGATCAGGGTACAGCCCCGGGCCGCGGCCTGCTCCGCCTCCGGGGGCAGCACCCCCTCCACGCCGTTTTTCCGGAGCAGGGCCTCCTTTCCCGCCAGGACATCCCGGCCCTGGATCCGGGCCCGGACGCCCCCTCCGGGAACCATGGTAAAATCCTCCGCCCGGGGCAGGGGTTCCCTCCCCTCCCGCCGGAAGCAGGCGGTGACCGCCTTTCCCAGGGGGTGCTCCGACAGCTGCTCCGCGGCCGCCGCCAGACGGAGCACCTCCTCCCGGGTATAGCCGCTGGCTGTCGCCACCGCCACCACCTCCGGCGTGCCGTAGGTCAGGGTGCCCGTCTTGTCAAAGGCCACGGTGGTTACACCGGCCAGCCGCTCCAAGGCATCCCCCTCCCGCACCAGAAAGCCGTGCCTGGTGGCGTTGCCGATGGCCGCCATGACGGCGGTGGGGGTGGCCAGCACCAGGGCGCAGGGGCAGAACACCACCAGGATGGTCACCGCCCGGATGATCTCTCCCGTCACCAGCCAGGTAATGGCCGCCGCGGATAGGGCGATCACCACGATCCAGGTAGCCCACCGGTCGGCGATACCCACGATTTTGGCCTTCCCCGCGTCCGCCGACTGCACCAGGCGGATCATCCGCTGGATGGAGCTGTCCTCCCCCACCCGGGAAGCCTCCATCTCAAAGGCGCCGAACTGGTTGACCGTGCCGCTGAATACCTCATCCCCCGGGCCCTTATCCACAGGCAGGGACTCACCGGTCATCACCGCCTGATTGATGGAGGTCTGCCCGGAGCGGATCACGCCATCCACCGGCACGCTCTCCCCTGGCAGCACCCGCAGCCGCTGGCCCACCTGAACCTGCTCCACCGGCACCAGCCGCTCCTGCTCCCCGTCCAGCAGCCGGGCGGTCTGGGGCGTGAGCCGCACCAGCTTTTCAATGCCCGCCCGGGCCCGGGCCACTGTCAGCTCCTCCAGCAAGGCTCCCAGCTGCATGATAAAGGCCACCTCTCCGGCGGCGAAAATCTCCCCGATGGATACCGAAGCGATCAGGGCCATAGACACCAACACATCCGCCTTGATGTCAAACCGGGTGACCAGCCCCACCACCGCCTCCCCGATAATGGGCAGTCCGCACAGGACGATAGCCACCCAGGCCAGGTCAAAGGGCAGCGGATCAACCCCCAGCAGGCTGCCCGCCACCGCGATGCCGGACAGGACCAGAAACCAGATGTCCCGCTTCATCCCGCCCAGCTCCAGCAGGGCCTCCAGCCCCTCCATCCATCTCTTCATAACAAGCCCTCCTATACCGTACCGGGTATAGGTATATGATACCCCCCTGGGTATCATTTGTCAAGAAAAAAGCAGCCCCGCAGGGCTGCCGGACGGGGCCGGGCCTGCCGCCCCCGTCATCCCATATTGGAAAACCGCTCCACCGCTTTGGTAAAGCTCTCGATGGTCTTATCCGCGTCCCCGTGGATGATCCCGTCCCGGACACAGTGCTTGATGTGCCCCTCCAGCACCACTTTTCCGCACCCGTGGAGGGCGGATTTGGCCGCGTTGATCTGGGCCAGAACCTCCTCACAGGGGACGTCCTCGTCCACCATCCGGTCAATGGCCTGAACCTGGCCGATAATCTTTTTCAGCCGCCGGTGCAGGTTGTCCGCGTCCATACACTGTCTCATTGGGAATCGCCTCCATGCTGTCCGAGATACAATGTTATTGTATCGTCCCCGGGCTCCCTTGTCAATCCGGTGCCCGGGGGGAAGAGCAGCGGCTCCGGCCCCACCTCCATCCGGGAAGCAGGGCCGGAGCCTGCAGGTTTTGCCGCCCCTCAGACCAGGGCAGCCCCCAGCTCCCGGCAGGCCTGGAGGGCCTGGTCGTCAGGGGTCTCCTGACAGATCACATAGGGGCAGGCCAGGTTGGCCCCGGCCTGCTGGCACCGGGCCTCCCAGGAGCGCATCCATTCCCCGTCGCCCCAGCCGTAGGAGCCGAACAGGGCGATGGTCTTGCCCCCCAGCCGCCCCTCGCAGGCGGCAAACATGGGTTCAAACTCCATCTCCTCCAGCTGCTCCGCTCCCATGGAGGGACAGCCGAAGGCGATGGCGTCGAAAGCTCCAACCTGCTCCGGGGAGAAGCTGGCGGGGGGCAGGAGGGTGGCCTCCCCGCCCTTCTGGGCGATTCCCTCCGCCACAGCGGCGGCCATGGCCTCCGTGTTGCCCGTTCCGCTCCAATATACAACCGCAATCTTTTTCATCATAACCAACCTTTCCATTGTTTTGTGTCCCATCATCCGGCCACCGTCAGGCCCTCGATGGAGGCTCCTTGTTTCCATTTCCGGCAGTAGGCCCTGGTGCAGGCCTCATACCGGGCGAAGGTGGACCTGGCCGCAGCCTCGTCCCCATAGACCTTCCAGCAGCCCACGCACTTGTGCCCGCAGGCGCCGTTTTCCATAAATCCCAGCACATCCTCCGGTGGATAGCTTAAAAACAGGCCGATTTCATGGGGGAATTCCCCCTTCCCCCGCAGGCGCCGGATCAGCTGGACCACACATTGGGCGCACCCATCGGGGCGGTAGCCCATCCCCTCCAGGATGGCTCTGGCCCTGGTATCGGCCAGATCCTGTTCCAGGGCGTGGGGACGATAGAGGTAAATCAGCGCCCGCCCCCCCTCCATCCGCAAGGGAAGGGCCCGCAGCCCCTTGGGCACCAGCCGCCGGTTCAGGCGGCACAGCTCCTCCACCAGCCGCTTCCGGGATCGGTAGGAACAGGAGAACAAATTCCCCGTCTTGATCCCCGCCAGGGTGGGGGAACAGTGGCGCACCACCAGTTCATCCGACATGATCCATCACCTGCTTTCTGTTCTGTACGCTTTAGTTAGCATAAGCTAACTACTAGTCGAAAAAAATGCCCTCCCCGGGAGAGGGGCGGGACGGCCCCGGCCGCTGGGGGCCGTCCCTTGTCCAGCGGCTCCCGCTCCCCATTCCTGGGGACGGGAACCGCCCTGTATTCCTTTAGTGGCAGCCGCCGCAGCAGCCGCCCTTGCCCGAACCGCAGGAGCAGCCATCGGGGCAGCCGATGCACTTTTTCCCGCTTTTCTTGGCTTTGTAGACGTACCAGGCCGCGCCGCCGATGACTGCGGCCAGGATGGCGATCACAATAAGATCCATCATACTTGTTTCACCCCGCTGAGTACATATTCCCGATTCAGATCCCGCTCCGACTTCAGGCACAGCCAGACCAGGATGGCGGCGAAGACGGCCACGGCGATCAGGCCGGGGAGGAAGCCCGCCCCCAGGGTGCCGGTGGTGACCAGGGTGCCCACCTGGTAAACCAGGAAGCCCACGGTGTAGCCGGTGCCCAGCTGCAGGCCGATGCCGGCCCACAGCCACTTGGCGCTTTTCATTTCGGAATTCATAGCGCCGATGGCAGCGAAGCAGGGGGGCGTATACAGGTTGAACATCAGGTAGGCCAGGGCGGCCACCTTGGTGATGGCGATAATGCCCGCCACCTCCGCGCCGGAGCCCTCGATCATGGCCAGCTCGTCGGTGTCAATGAAGTTCTCCAGCCCCACAAAGCACACGGCCAGGGTACCCACCACGTTTTCCTTGGCGATGAAGCCGGTGACGGCGGCAGCGGCCAGCTGCCAGCTGAGCACGCCCACGATGGGCACCAGCAGGTAGGCAAAGGGGCCGGCGATGGAGGCCAGGATGGAACTGTCAGAGGTTTCGGCCACCTGGAAGCTCCAGTTGAAGGTCTGCATCACCTGCACGGCGGTGTTGCACAGCAGGATGATGGTGGCCGCCTTCACGATGTAGGACCAGCCCCGGGCGCACATGGCCTTGAAGGCAAAGACCAGGGAGGGGACCTTGTACTCGGGCAGTTCGATGATAAAGAAGGACTTCCGGTTCTTATAGCCGGCGATTTTGTTGACCAGCAGGGCCCCCAGGAAGATGAGGACAATGCCGGTGAAGTACATGGTAAAGCTCACCCATCCGGCATCGTCAAAGAAGGCGCCGGCAAACAGGGCGATAACGGGGATCTTGGCCCCGCAGGGCATGAAGGGGGTGAGCATGGCGGTGGCCCGGCGCTCTCGCTCGTTGCGGATGGTGCGGCTGGCCATGACGCCGGGGATGGCGCAGCCGGTGCCGATGACGAAGGGAATGACGGACTTGCCGGACAGGCCCACCTTCTTAAAAATGGGATCCAGCACCACCGCCACCCGGGACATGTAGCCGCAGTCCTCCAGCAGGGCGATGAGGAAGTACATCACCATCACCAGAGGCAGGAAGCCTACCACGGCGCCCACACCGCCGATGATGCCGTCCACCAGCAGGGCGGACAGCAGGGGGTTGGCCTGGGCCATCTGCTCCCCGGCCCAGCCCTGGAAGGTCTCAATCCAGCCCACCAGATAATCGGCAATGGGGGTGCCCACCCACACCTGGGAGATCTGGAACACCAGGTACATGACCACGGCAAAGATGGGGATGCCCAGGAACTTGTTGGTCAGAATCTCGTCAATGGCGTCGCCGGAGCTCTTTTCCTTGGTCAGCACCTTCCGCTGCTCCACCTCCTCCACCAGCTGGTTGACGAAGGCAAACCGCTTGCGGTCGGCCTCCTCCACCGCCTTTTTGTCGGTCAGGTCGATGTCGCCCTGGAGGTAAGGGGCACGCTGTCCCCGGCCCGCCTGGGCCGCGGCGGCCTCCACCACCTCCTTCAGTCCCTGGGCGGAGGTGGAAACGGTGGCCACCACCGGGCATCCCAGCTTCCGGGACAGGGCGGGGACGTCAATGGTGGTCTCCTTTCGGGCGTTGACGTCGCTTTTGTTCAGGGCCACCACCACCGGGATGCCCAGCTCCAGCAGCTGGGTGGTAAAAAACAGGCTGCGGCTGAGATTGGTCGCGTCCACGATATTGATGATGGCATCCGGGTGCTCATGGCGCACGTAAGAGCTGGTAATGCTCTCCTCAGAGGTAAAGGGAGACATGGAGTAGGCTCCGGGCAGATCCACTGCGATCAGGTCTTCACTCCCACTGTAATAGGCCTTCTTGATGGGGTGCTCCTTCTTCTCCACCGTGACGCCGGCCCAGTTGCCCACCTTCTCGTTTCGCCCGGTCAGGGCATTGTACATGGTGGTCTTGCCCGAGTTGGGATTACCGGTCAGGGCAATTCGCATGAGTATTCCTCCTTTGATAAACGCTCTCAATTTATATTACAACACACGCTTCAGTTGTCTATAGCTAACCACAGCGCGCAGTAACACCGCTCCCGTTCCCCATGCCCGGGGATTTAAATCCGGATGGCCTCCGCCAGCTGGCTATCGATGTTATACCGGCCGTCTTTAATGGAGACCACACAGCCGCCTTTCAGATGGGAGACCACCGTGATAGGCTCCCCCACATAGCACCCTAGGGAGAACAAAAAGGAATTCAGCTCCTCATCCTCTGTGGCAATTTGCTGAATGATATATTCTTTTCCTTCCAGTGCTTCCATCAATGACATGTTGTTCATCTATTCCACCTTTTCCCCATTTGGGTCTGCCTGTGAGTTAGCATTAAGCAACCGGCAGTCCAAGAAAATGGTTAGTCCCGCTAACCTTTTCCAATCATATTCCTCTTCCCTCCATTTGTCAAGCCCTTCCTGAGACCTTTCGTGTATTTCTTTCCGGCAGCCCGTCCTACTTCCCATTTTCCCGAAATCTCCCCAAACTCTTGACGCCGCTTCGACCGCCTGCTATACTGGCTTTGTCTTTCCTCCGTGCCCACGGCCCGACGTCCCCACGGAGGTTTTTCTGTGTTTGGTAAACGGGCTCCTGAGGGAGCCCGTTTTTTGTTTGCTTTTTCAAAAACGGAACAAGGGGTTGACTCTTTTGTCGCGGGAAAACATC